>JAKEER010000014.1 GCA_022616615.1 Acidobacteriota bacterium | reverse complement strand
GATGGCCTGCGGCCACAATTGCGGGCGGGACGCCCGCGCTCCCAGGGTGGGCTTCGCCACTCCAAAAAATGTCCAATCTCCAGGCACTCGCGAAGCGAGTGCTACCCCTTGAACTGTGACAAAATTGAATCGGGAAGATCCTGACCCATCATGGTTCTGAATCCACAGCCGAAAATGCGCGCGGAGCGCGCGTTCCACCTGCGTGGAGCGGGCGCTCCTGCGCACGCTTCTTGCCGGAACGAGCCAATCTTCAATTTTTTCACAGTTCCCCTTTGTTAAGGGGGACTCTTGAATTCTCTTACTTCCCAACCGCCCGTTCGACGGGCTGAAATTCCTTGGCCGGGGAAGAAGAAACATTGAGGCAATCTCCCGGCGCAGCAGCTTCTGCCGCTGGCTGGCCAGTTCTAGACGATAACTTGAAGTTTCTTGGCAACAAACCAGTTTCAGGACGCCGCCCTTCGATCAGCGGATAGGTCCACCGCCGCAGCGCTGGAACATGCAGGTTGATCCAGTAGTCGTACCAATCGATGGATTCGGCGTCGTAGCCGAAAGTCTCCTGCTCGTCGTCTGGAAGCGCTTGGGCCAGAGCTTTAATGTGATCGGCCGCAAAAAAGTATTCGTTGTCCAGAATGAAGGGCTCATAAAGATCAATGACTTTCTGCACTTTCTCCAGAGCGCGCTGCTTGCGCGCCAGTGGTTCTCCCTTGAAGGCCAATGGAGAAAGCACCCTCCGCGCGCCCTCGATGAGCCGCTGAAACCGCGGCAGAGACACATTCGTGTAGCGGGTCTTTGAGACTGCAATGGTGTCAAAGCGCGCACGCAGCCAGTGCTCCAACCCTTCCAGAGAACGGTAGTGTTTGCGGTGGGCCAGCCCGGTCAACTCGATGGTGCGGCGCATGTCGGCCGGGTTAGTCGCCGAAGTAGCCAACTGATAGACCCTCTCGTGGCGCCGCTGGACGACTGCGGCAGAAATCAGAGTGAGGCCGCGGCAGACCAGATCCACTGGAATCACATCGAGCCGCTTGCGCTTGTTCGAAGGTAGTTGGCGAAAATAAGTGCCCAGCAGGTAGGAAAGCGGGGCCGTGGTGTTCACTCCTTCATTCCAGCCCCGAAAAGGCTGGCTGACCGAAGATTCCACGATGGACGGCCGGGCGATGCTGACCGGGAGATTGCCAGCCTCCGCAGCGAGCAAAGATTCCCCGAGGCTCTTGGTGAATGTGTAAATGTTCGGCCATCCCCAATGCTGGGCGCGCTGGACGCCGATGTCGATCAGGCGGTCCCGAACCCAGCGGGTGCGGATCTTTCGGAACTGGTTTGCAATCGCCTTCTCGTCGCCACGCACAGGGCTGCCTTTTGCCTTTGACATCGCTTCGGCCCGGAACTGCGCCATCACCGCTGAACTCTCCGCCTCCTGTTCGATCCGGCTGACTTCGGAATGGAGAAATGCCCATTCGCGGCGTTCGCTAAAATCAGCCGCAGCCTGGGGCGTGTAGCTCGGTTGCAGCTCTTCCGGTACACGGCCATCGGTTCGACCGTTTACAAAGCAGGTGGAGACGTGCACAAGGCCGGCACGCGGGCAGCGGCGCAGAAACCCCGCCAGATGGAGTACGCTATCTGCGTTGGTGGACAGGGCGAGGCGCAGATCCGGATTGAAATCCGTCAGGCCGGCAGAGTTCACGACGAGATCGAGCTCCTGGCAAATACGGTCTGTCGTGGCTTTCGTCAGCCCCAGTTCCGGCTCGGACACATCGCCCTCCAGAACCTCGATCCGATCGGACAGCCAGGATCCGAGCTCCTCGCCATAACGCTCGTGCAGGGTTTTAAAAACAGGCGACTCGGCAACGATTCTTTCAAACCGTTGTAGCGCCGAACGCGCGCCCTGCCGGCGAATGAGCAGGTAGATGCGCCCGATTTCCGGCAAGTCCTCCAGCAGCATGGTCAGCCAAACCTTGCCTATGAATCCCGTTGTCCCGATCACAAGCAGGTTCTTTCCCGCCAGCAACTCCCGAACGGAGAGCCGCTCAATCCGGTGCGGTTGACGGCCAAAATCAACCACGGCATGTTTTGGAGCGACGTGCTGCCGGGCGACCGGAAAGATGAACTGGCGCGGAGAAGCTCCTCGCCGCTGCGGTTGAAGCTGCTTCCTCAAGTTCTCCCAGTCCGAGCTCTCGCCCCTGTCTTCCGGCAACAGGCTCGCGGCGCCGCCCAATGCTTCAATCACCGGTTCAAGCAGGCGTCCTGTAGCCAGCCCGTCGCGGAATTCCAAGCGATTCGTCACCAGGTGCTCGACATGCATCTCTTGCGCCAGAGGCCGGATCAAGTGATCCAGTTCCTGGCTGACCAACACCACCCGATGTCCGCGCTGGTACCACTGCTCGATTTGCCGAAGCCCCTCCGGGCGCAGTCGGGGCCGCACGACGTAGTTGAAGTACTCTTCACCCAGCAGATCGAGGCGATCGTGGCTCATACCCCGCAACGGCAAGTGCATGAGGCGAGTTGCGAAAACAGGACTCTCTAAAGACACCACGGGTCGGACCACTCCAAGGCTGGCAACCGCCGCCAGACGGTAAACTCGTTCACTGAAAGCCTGGGCATTCCGCGCAAAATGGGCCGCGAGGCTGGCCGCTCTCAGAGAGAAGAGCAACCCTTCCGCCCGCAAAAAGATAAACGGCGCCGCTGACGTTTCGTTTTCCCGAGACAAGCTTCGGTTGTTCAAATTAGGATCACCCGGGGGTTCGATTTCAATGCCGCCAGCAAAGAGTTAAGGGTAGTAAGAATTCCAGCAGAGGTGATGACATTCGGAACAGCCAAGCGCTTAAGATGCCGTCCAGACGCCATTTGCAAGGCAAAGGATACGCAAGGCAGGGGGGATTTTCAAGACAAAAGGGGGAAGGGAAACAGGAACGAACTAATTGCATTTGTCAGGGGCGGGCGAGCAGCTGCTGAATGCAGGTTGCGATGCGCTTCTCGTGCTTCAATTCGTGATGCCAAAACCGCACAACCCGCCAACCTGACCGGCGAAGAAACCTGGCAACCATCCGGTCACGGCGTTTGTTTCGCTCTAGTTTAGCATCCCAGTACTTCCGCTTTGAATGAGGACGTCTGTAACAACGGGGGCAGCCATGCCAAAAACACCCGTCCACGAAAAGCACTAGTTTCTCTTTCTTGAACGTAAAGTCGGGTTTTCCAACAAGAGGGAGGTTACGGCGCCAACCTGAAATTCGATTTTGCCGGAGGATGCGAAGCATAGCTAGTTCCGTTTCTTTGTTGCCACGGCTCAGAATCCGCGACATGACTTCGGAACGTTTCCGCGGGTCAAACACATCGGCCATTATTTTCTGGGTTGGGATCCAACGGACTTGAATTTCTTTAGAAGCCAGTCGAGGACTGACTTTTGATCGTCAATCGTCGCTCGGCGAATCTGGGAAAGCAAGTGGACCAAGGACGCCTTTGGCGGGCTGGTGTTCTGCAGACCTTCGTTGCAATTTGAACAGACCGCCCTGAGATTTCCAGGCGAGTCGTCTCCACCCTTGGACTTATCAAAAATGTGGCCTATGGTCAGTCGGAGCGTTCTCGCGGGATTGAATGGATCCTGATCTCCAGCCGCTGCTCCACACATCTGACAGGTGTAGCCGTTTCGTTCCAGCACCCGGCTTCGAGTTTCTTTGCTAATTGCGCGCTGGAATGCGGGCTTGCGTTTCGTGCTCTCTAAAAGGTATTCACCCGGCTTGAGATCGGCCCGGTCCTTGTGGGATAAAATCGGCCAGCCCTCTTCGTCTCTGAGCTCTCTCAACCGCCGAGCCCACTCAGCCTTCCACCCAGACGCCTCTTGGAGTTCTCGGCTGGTGATGATGCGCCCCGCATTCTGTAGGAGAAAATCGAGAATCAACTGTTTTGAGCCTTTGCTGCGCATCGTCCCTTGTATGGGGCTCCTTTCTCAAAAAGATGCATAGGCCTCCCTGATGCAGGAGAACCTTCCGGACTAGTCACTCCAAGCGCTTTGAGGATTGCGGTTCCGATGGCTTGAGAAACTAGCGGCGGAAAGGCATTGCCCACCTGCCTATAGGCCGCAGTCTTTCTGCCAGTGAAATGCCAGTTGTCAGGAAAGCTCTGCAAACGGGCCACCATGCGAACTGTAAGTCTCGGTAAACCCCTGGCTGGAAAATCTTCGGTTGGAGCGGCGTCGGCCAGACCCATACCGTCAACTCCCAATTCGCGCCATTGTCGCTTAGCTCGGGTGGGTCCCAAATCCGGGCCTCCATGTTTCTTAGACCCGCCAACAATGGTTGGCGCAACTTGGTTCGCCCGTTCAGCCCAGGCTGCAGCTCCTGGCCAGCCCTTTGACGCCATCAAGTCGTGAAGAGACCTTCCGACGGTTCTTGAATACCCGCAAGGATCTGGCCAGTCAACGAACTGTGCACGGCCAGATTTGATTGCGATGAGAACAAACCTAGGACGTAACTGAGGAACTCCGAAGTCTGAAGCATTCAAGACCTTCCAGCCCGCCTCATAACCCAACCTGCTGAGTCTCTCAAGAAGCCGCTTTCTGTAGTGACTAAATTTGGCGGCAGCAAAGCCAGGAACGTTCTCGAGCAACACCGCAGCCGGCGTAACTTCTTCAATCAATCGTATCGCCTCAGGAAAGAGGTCTCGTTCATCTTCTGCTCCGAGCTGTTTCCCAGCAATGGAGAATGGCGGGCACGGAACCCCAGCGGCCAACAAATCAACGCCTCTGTAATCCTTTCCATTTACGTTCCGAATATCGCTCTCTATGACTGTCCAGGTTGGGCGGTTATGCCGGAGTGTCGCGCAGCACTGGGATTCGATTTCGATAACCGCAGCGCACCCAAAACCGGCCATTTCCAACCCCAAGGCCTGGCCTCCGCCTCCGGCGCAAAGTTCAAGTGCAATCGGTTTCATTCGGTTGCGTTCGTCAAATCAAGATTGGGACCGTTCCATCACGTGATCCGTCGGATTATACCTGCGATGAGGGCTTTTACAAGTTCATTGACTGTTGATCTGAGACTGCGATTGTGTCGATTGCCGCTTGGGACCTGCCTTTTGACTTTCCTTTCCGCGCTGGGCTATCATCCGGCTTTTGTTTCGCGCGGGAGAACGCTTTCCATGGCATGGTTCAAGAAGGGCAAGACGCCGATTGTTCCTATTGGCGACCGCACCGTCCGCACCGAGGGGCTTTGGATCAAGTGCGAAGAGTGCAAGCAGATCATCTGGAAAAAGGATTTGGAAGCCAACCTCAACGTTTGCCCGCAGTGTGGTTTTCATTTCAAGATCTCGGCTCGCGCTCGGCTGGCCCAACTTTACGATGACGGCGTCTTCAAGGAGTTTGACCAGCATCTGGCGTCAAACGACCCGCTGAACTTTGTTGACAAAAAGCCATACTACAAACGGCTTCAGCAGATGCATGCCGCCACGGGACTAAGGGATGCTCTTGTTTCGGCCAACGGCAAGCTGGACGGCAAGCCGGTGCTGATTTGCGCGATGGAGCCAGACTTCATCAGCGGATCGATGGGCTCGGTGATGGGTGAAATGATCACGCGCGCCATTGAGCGGTCACTGGAAAGGCGCTCTCCCCTGATTATTATTTCTTGCTCTGGGGGCGCCCGCATGCAGGAGGGCGTGCTCAGCCTGGTGCAAATGGCGAAGATCAGCGCGGCGCTAGCCCGGCTCGACGAGGCCCGCATTCCTTATATCTCGGTCTTGACGGACCCAACGACGGGTGGCGTCACCGCCAGTTTTGCGATGTTGGGGGACCTGAACATCGCAGAACCTGGCGCCTTGATTGGCTTCGCTGGGCCAAGGGTCATTGAGCAGACCATCCGGCAAAAGCTTCCCGAAGGCTTTCAGCGCAGCGAGTTCCTGCTCGAGCACGGGATGCTGGATTCGATCGTGGATCGCCGGGAACTCAGGGGCTATCTTGTCAATGCCCTGAACTTTTGCGGACATTAAGTCCGTCTCTTTCACCCACCCTGTCTTGTGCCACGCTGTCCAGGGTGGGTTTGTTTTTTATGCAATATGCGGCAGCCATTCGATACCTTTACTCCCTTGGCAACGAGGTTTTGACCGCCAAGCTGGGCCTGCACAATATCTCGGCGCTGCTCGGCTTTTTGGGAGATCCTCAGAAGCAGTTTGAATCGGTCCTCATTGCGGGCACGAACGGCAAGGGGTCGGTGGCGGCTTTCATCGAATCAGCCTTGCGAAGCTGTGGCCTCAAGACCGGGCTTTACACGTCGCCTCACTTAGTTCGGATTGAAGAACGCATTCGGGTTCGAGGGGGCCTCATTCCTGCCAAGGACTTCGCCCGGCTCACGCAGCGCGTCAAGGACGCCGTTGCCACGCTGTATGATCCGCGATCGCAGAGTTCGGCGCCTGACCGGCTGGACCGGCATCCCACCTATTTCGAGATGGTGACGGCCATCGCGTTTTGCTACTTTGCCGAGTGCTGTGTCGATGTTGCCGTGCTGGAAGTAGGGCTGGGCGGGCGCCTGGATGCGACCAATGTGGTGGATCCGCGGGTAGCCATGATCACCAACGTTGATTACGATCACCAGAAATACTTGGGCAGTCGCTTGGAAGAGATTGCCATGGAGAAGGCAGGCATCATCAAGCCACGCTCTGATGCGAAGGCTGCTCCTCTCTCTGTCGTTTGCGCCAGCGAGCATCCAGTGTTGAGAAAGATTGTGGAGGCCCGATGCAAGGCCACTGGAGCCCGATGTTTTTACATCCTCGACGAAGCGATCATCCAAGCGGAACCTGACGCACTGGGTCGATTTCGACTGAAAGTGAGTTTCCCATCTGCAGCCGCGCTGGAGTTCCGCATCCCTCTACCAGGCGAACATCAGGTTCGCAATGCGCTTGCCGCGATTCGTGCTCTGGTGCTTCTGCAAGGCGAAGGATTTCCCGTCGATGCCAGGGCCATCAAGGAGGGCATTGAAGCGACGCGATGGCCAGGCCGGCTGGAGCTGGTTGACGGAGACCCGCCCATCCTCCTGGACGGCGCGCACAACGCTGCCGGGGCCGAAAGCCTCAAGACCTACTGCGAACGGTTCCTCGGTTCAAAGCGCTTGGTGCTTATTTTCGGTGCGATGCGCGACAAGGACATCGCACTCATGGCCGGCAAGCTGTTTCCGCTGGCCACCGAGATCGTTCTGACCGCTGCAGAGTCTGAGCGTTCGGCCGAGCCAGCCTGGATTGCCGAGCAGCTTCCCGAGTTTTGCCGGTGGTATCATGTAACCCGCAACCCAGAGGAGGCGCTGGAAGTGTCAAGAACTCTGGCTCCACCCGGCAGCATCATTCTGGCAGCCGGGTCGCTGTTCCTGGTGGGCGACCTCCATCGGGCATTGAAACTGCCGGCAGCAGCTTGAAAATGATCGTCTCCCCTTGAATCTGAGCATGTCCCACAAGGTCGGCTGGACACAGGGTAGTAGTTCGTAGCAACGAGGAGGACTTTTGGCGAAGAGACCCTTAATTGGCATTCCCTGCCGCATCGATGCGGGCCGCGACCGGTTCTATCTGCGCAAGCATTACAGCGAGGCCTTGTTTCATGCCGGCGGGACTCCGGTGCTTTTGCCCCTGATTCCCGAGAAGATTTACGCTGAGGAGTTGGTGCGCGGCCTGGACGCCATTCTCATCTCAGGCAGCAACAGCGACGTGGACCCGCACCGGTACGGGCAGGAGCCGCATCCAAAGATCGGCTCGGTCGTAACCCGTCGCGACGAAACCGATCTCTTTCTGTTGGACGAGGTCTTTCGGGCCCGCAAACCGCTGCTGGGCATTTGCTTTGGGGTGCAGATCCTGAACGTTTATTTGGGAGGAACGCTCTGGCAAGACGTTGAGTCGCAAGTGAAACAGCCCGTGAAGCATGAGCAAACCGCGATGGAAGACTATCGATCGCACACCATCCGCATCAAGCCCAGGTCGTTGCTTCATCGGTTGGCCCAGCAGACCCAGACGCGCGTCAATAGCTTTCATCATCAGGCGATTCAAAAGGTGGCGCCGTCGCTGGTCGCGGTGGCCGAGTCCAGCGATGGCATTGTCGAGGCTGTGGAGCTGCGCAAGCCCCGCCAGGGTCAGTTTGTCTTGGGAGTGCAGTGGCATCCGGAGATCGGCTGGGAGACCGACGAACTTTCACAAAAGATCTTCACGCATTTCGTGGAAGCCGCCCGAAACAGCGCCAAGTGAAGCGGGAGCTTTACGCGCTTCTAACCCAGGGCCGTTCTACTGAATATTGCGAATTACAGTGACAAGTCCCGTGTGTGCATGTTCGCTGCGGTCGCAGGCTGGATTCGGCTCCCCTCGCCCCAACGCGGGAGAGGGGAGCTGTGAAAAAATTCCGTTGGGCGTATAAACCTGATCCGGTAGGGACGCGATGCTCCGCGTCCGTGTTGGGTTTACCGTCGCGGACGCGCAGCAGCGCGTCCCTACCATTTAATTTTTTCACAGCTTCAGGGGGTTGGGGCTGAGGGGGAATCCGATCGCGTGGATCAGCACGCGGAACCCAGCGCTGGATGAGGGTTTGGATCCCTGCGGCATCAATCTGCCATGTGCTCGCCCCCTCACCCCATGAAGGCTTCTCAAGCCTTCATCCTCTTCCCGCGTTGGGGCGATGGGAACCGAAGGCGATTGAGTTTCTCAAGAGACAACGAGTTTCATCACTGTATTCTGCGATCCTCAATAAGACGATGCACAGCTCAGACCGAGTAATTGCAAGACCTTTCCACGCTTGTTGCAGAAACCGACCCAAAAATGACACCCCTGGATAGAAAAGACCGGCTCGCCATCTTCTCACTATCGGTTGGGCACTTCATCAATGACGCCTACTCGAATTTCCTTGGCCCGCTGCTGCCGGTTCTCGTCGCGAAGCTGAACTTATCGATTGCCGAAGCTGGCTGGCTGGCGGCGATTCTTGTCGTCTCCTCCTCGTTCGCTCAGCCTGTGTACGGCTACATTTCCGATCGCTATCTGAAACGGGCCTTTGTAGTATTCAGCCCGCTGGTGACAGCCTTGTTCATGTCCTGTCTCGGCCTGGCGAACAGCTACTGGGCGCTGGCTCTCCTGCTCGTGTGTGGCGGCGTTGGCATTGCTTCCTTTCATCCGCAAGGCGCTGCGATGACAGCCATTGCCAGCCGGCATCGCAAAGGATTGGGCATGTCGATCTTCGTCACTTCGGGGACCATCGGCTACTCGCTGGGGCCCCTGCTGATTACATACACGGTCCTTTGGTTCGGCTTGGAACGCTCGTATTTTGTAATGATTCCCGGGCTGATCGTCTTTGCGATGCTCTTCTTTCTGGTGCCTGCGACAGATCACTCCTCGAAGGTTGTCATTCAGCGCGGCTTGCGCCAGTCTCTCGGCGCTGTCTGGCGGCCTTTGTCTCAGCTTTACATCCTCGTAGTGATTCGGTCGGCCGTCCAGATGTGTTTCGTGAATTTCCTGCCGCTTTACTTCTCTCAGCAGGGGCTGCCGCCGCTGCTGGCGGGCAAGGTGACAACGCTTTTTCTGTTTTTCGGGGCGCTGGGAGGATTCAGCGGCGGAACATTGGCTGACAAGTTCGGCGAGAAGAATGTTATTTTGTTCTCAATGCTGTTTTCTGCGCCGCTGCTTACGGGCTTTCTGCTCACCAGCGGGGTCAGTTCCTACCTCTTGCTGGCCCTGGGAGGCGTGGTGCTGCTTTCCACGGTTCCTGTCAATGTTGTCATGGCACAGAACTTGGTTCCTCACAACGCCAGTGTCGTCTCAGCCCTCATGATGGGTCTTGCCTGGGGCGTCGGTGGCATGTTTGTTCCACTCATTGGACGCATAGCCGATGTGGCGGGATTGGGCAGGGCTCTTATGGTAATTGCCCTCCTGCCGTTGATTGGCTTTGTCGTTTCGATGTTCCTGCCCAGAGAAAGAGCCGTGGAAACAGTTGCTGCGGATAGTTCCTGGTAGGAAACTGAGTTCTGGACAGCGGCCGTTCCCCACCCACCCGCTTTGTTTCACAGCGTCAGAGTTGCCCCCTCCTACCGCCGACTACCGCCGCGCGGCAGCAAATCTCCCGCGCGGGAGCAGGAAAGGCAGCCCTGATATCTTATCGAACTGCAATGGGAACGACGGTCGAGCCTGTGCCGCCTTGAATCTTCAGCGGCTGCACGATGAAGGCGAACGCATGAACGCGGCTCGCCGCGAGTTCGTCGAGCTTCATGTTTTCCAGCAGATGAATGCCATTGACCACCAGCATGATCTGGTGGATGGGAAGCGAGACCTTCGGATCGGGATTAGGAGAGATCTCCACCGAAGCATTGTCAGCTCCGACCAGCATCGGGTCCTGTTTCGCCAGCCACTCGGCCGCGCCGACGCCGATCCCGGGGCTACTCTTGGCATACCGGGCGTTGTCCTTGTTCCAGAGTTTGCTCCAGCCAGTGTGAAGGATGACAGCGTCGCCGCTTTCCAGTTTGAGCTTCTGTTTCGCTAGCGCCTGTTCGAGGTCCTGCGCCGTAATCTCGTAGTTGTCGGGCAAGAGGTCCACACTCTTGAACGCGGCTACGTCGATCAGCACGCCGCGCGTGATCATCGCGCCGACATTCTGGACGCCGAGCTTTTCAAACCCGCTGCGGGTCGCAGTTTCCTCGACCCTAAAGCAGTTGTACATGCTGTTGCCGATCGTCTGATGAGCGAATCCATCGAACTGTGTGCCCACCTGGCCGATCTCGCCGACTACAAGCTCTTCGTTGCTGCCCCGGCGGTTCGACTGAGGGTTCATGAAGGTGCGCTTGGTATGCACATCGAACCGCCGCGTGCCAAAGAACGGCATCGAAGGGCTAAGCACATGACCCAGCTCAATCACTTGGCCGGACTGGATCAGCTTGACCGCCCGCAGCACGGTTTCGGGCTTCATGTGGTTGCCCGAGCCCCTCTCGTCGCCCGGTCCCCACTTCGAAGGACAACGCTGGCTGTCGGCAGGCGGCTGCCACGATTGGGAGCGGGCTGCCGGCCCTGCAAGAACGAACGTCGAGGCGGTAACGACAAAAGCCAGGAAACGGAATCGCATGCGAATTTCCTCCACTTGATCACGAGTGTCTTGTTGCCGAACCGCTCCCAGACAGCGGGCTCTGCCTCTGGGAGCAGCCTGAGAGCGCCAGTGTCAGATGACGATAGCTACCTAAAGGGCCTGCGCAAAAACAACTTGGAACTTTGGGCTCGTCCTCGTCGTCGCCCTCGCGCTCGGCATGAGCAGCAGGATTGAAGGTCATGCGCTCACTTGGACCCACGGCCACGCAAAGCCGAGGACGAGAACGACGACGAGGACGAGCGAAGGTTCTTCGCATTCTGTTACCACTAAGAACAGAAGTGCCAACTTAATTTTGCGCAAGCCCTAAGTAGTAGCGAGCGACCTCGTACCGCCGAGATTCAAAACAGGGAACCGCCAAGGACGCAAAGAGCGCCAAGAGCTTGCCTGATGAAGCCTTTCGTAGAAGTACTC
>JAKEER010000821.1 GCA_022616615.1 Acidobacteriota bacterium | reverse complement strand
CGGGCCTGTGGAAGATGCAAGCTCTGCTCGGAATGTGCGAGAAGCGGCTGGGCCGGCCGGGCGCCGCACGGCCGTTGCTGGAGCAGTCGCTGCCGCGCTTGCTTGGGAAGGTTGAGGTCCTCAATCCGGTTGCGAAGACCAGTCCGGTCCCCGGTCAGCTACCAGAAGCTGCGGAGAGAGAGTATGACGAAGAAGCCGTAGAAGAGCGCCATCCCCACCAGCACTGCACGGCGCCATCTAGGTGGGCGCAGCTCCAGCGGTA
The DNA here is from genome assembly GCA_022616615.1 of Acidobacteriota bacterium. Classification (GTDB taxonomy): domain Bacteria; phylum Acidobacteriota; class Terriglobia; order Versatilivoradales; family Versatilivoraceae; genus VFZK01. Next base: position 24,719 of record JAKEER010000821.1, on the reverse strand, counting down.
GGAGCCGCGTGTTCAGCCAGAGCAGGTGCAGCGATGCTACCACGAAGACAACGCCTGCCACGTTCGCTCCGAGCTTTAGCAGGACGATCGGCTGGGCGAGACGCAGGGCGGCAATGCCCCAGAGCACGACCGTGCCCAGCACGCCGTAGTACACCGCGCGCACGTCTCCGCTGCGCCAGGAACGGACGCGGCGGCTGCCTGTCCAGAGAATGTCCGTGATCGCACGCACCATCGCCTCCATGTTGTCGAGCTGAGTCTTGAGAAGGATCCAGGCTCCCAGTAAAGCAATGATGCCAGCGAGCAGCGCGCCTGCCCTGGCGCCAATGCTGTTCGCCAGCGCGGCGCTGATGCTGAGACCCTGGATATCGCTTCCGCCCGGGAGGAACGTCACATACAGCAGCGCGGGTAACACCATGCCGAGAATCGCGCCGGTGAAAAACACGCCCCATTGGTCAGCCCGGACGATGCGCCACCATCCTCGCCACCGCCGCATGTTCTCGGCGCCGGGGGCGAAGATGAAGCCGCTGTGGGCAAGGGTCACTCTGTGTCCGCCCACCGCAGCCGGAATGTAGCCCGCCCGCTCTCCCATGCCATAGCCCTTGTCACGCGCCCAGTTCGACAGGGTGATGTTCACGACCCCGCCGCACCCGGAGAATGCCACGAGAGCCGCCAGCAAGAAGAAATCCACTTCCGAGGGAAGGAAGTTGAACGTGCCGCGCACCGCGTCGAAGCCAACGAGTCCCGCCGCCGCCGCAAGCCACGTTGTGGATGGGACAAACAGCAGGGCCAGGACGAGGAAACCACCCAAAATACAAACGACGAGTATCCAGTTGAGAAGCTCGAGCGTGCGCTCGATCCGGCGCCCGACCAAAAGCACGGCAACGCATAGCAAAAAGGTGCTCACGCCAATGTAGTAGACGGTCTCAGCGTCCGATGACCCAGCGAGGCGACGGGTGAAGAGAAAGAAGATCGCCCCGGCAGCCGTCCCCGCCCATGCCGGCCAACCGGTCTGCAGGAAATAGAGGACCACGTAGAACCACGCCCAGGCGGTCGATGAGGGTCGTGTGCGCATGAAGCCGGTAAACACCGGCTCCCCCGTAGCCACCGTGTAGCGCATCAGCTCGGTGTTGAAAACGGTCTGGAGAAACACCGCCACCGCTGTCACCCAGAGGAGCGACAACCCATGCCGCACGAACACGGCAGGACCTAGGAGGAACTCACCGCTTCCAATCGAGGCGCCGAGCACGATGACACCTGGGCCGACGACTCCTAGCCAACCGAGTCCTTTAGGCTCCGGCGGGGCGGGGAGCTCTGCGTGCACCCAGGGATCGAGCCCGGATCGAGCCTCCGTGGCGACCGCGGCTTCGCGAGCGAGTGATCGAGCAGGCATTTTTCCCCTTTCGGTACGAGGGTGCAGCTAAGATCCCAGAAATCCTAGCGCGGGCGACTAGACATTGGGATTGCTGAGCAAAGAGTAAATCTCCACTCGCTTGGTGATGACCAGGGATTGTGTCAGCTCATTGAACTCCTTAAAGTGGGCAGTGGCCAGATGGTCATCAAAGGCTGCTCGGTCCTTGTAAAGCTCGTAGAGAAAACACTGGTTGCCGTCTTCCGAAAAACAGACATCGAAGCAGGTACATCCCGTCTCTTTCAGACTGAGAGTGGCATTCTTGAGAATCAGCGTTTCAAAGGTGCCTCGGTCTGATGGATGGATTGTGAGTAACACCGTAACGACGTACATCGAGCGCCCTCTCTAAAGTTGATCCTCAAAAACTCCGAGTGTTGCGTTGCTGTCGAGATTCTCTTCTGGCCAGCGACGCCTGAAGAGTTCCATCTGTTCGAGTTTGTCTACTCGACTTCTGTCAGCACGCGATCGCTCAACCAACCTCGCAGGTCAGTCACCGATCCCTAAGCGAGACCTCTTGCTGGGCTAGCCGCGTTGCTAAAGCTTCAATTCAATGCGCAGGGCATGACCGTCCGCTTTGCCGATGTTCTTTACTTCGTGGACAATCGCCTCGCTCCAAATCGCTGTCCCAAACTGTCGGCGGACCTTGCTGCTCTTCCCATCCGGAAAGGTTGTCACTTCCGATTCAAAGTTTGCCAGATAGACCGTCAGGCCATGGGGGTGACTATGCTTCGGTTCGTGGCCGCCCGCAGGAACCTTGGACTCGATCACGCGAACGAATCTGTTTTCAAAGACAAGCTTGTGAGTATCTGGTGCCAGCTTGAGCGGATCCAGTACTTCTTCAGCAGAGGAGTGGCTGACAACAATTCCAAAAATGACGATCAGGCAGACAGACGTCGCGACCAACAGCATTCTTTTTTTCATGTGACATGACTCCTTCCAAAGGGGACGCGGTAGATGTTGGTTGATTTTCTGGAATGGGCAGGACAGGTAGGCCAGGTAGCCCAGGTTACACGTCCAGTCACTGCCCTCAATACCCGATTGGAACCGACGGGCAAGTTTGTTCATTTCGATCTTCGCTCGTTTGGTACGGGCAATTGTGTTTTGTTCTGTCACTTGAGAGGTCTGAGATGTAGCACAGACCCGCGTTGGTTGCGGGTCTGCGGCCTGAAAAGGAGAATACTCTCCGGGTCATGTTGATCGCGGCGTCTTGTATTTTTGCCGAGCCGAGGACCCTCGCTTCACCACGACTGGCCGAGGAAAGCCGCAGACCTACACACTGCGTGGGTCTGCGCTACACCGTGCCCGGTTCTTTTTGAGCAAACTCACCGACCTTGACGAAGCCCTTGGTCAGCGCCCAGACGTTTAACATAGAGCGCGATTTCGTTTCCAAACGAATCGGGCTTGTGCCACGTAGCATCAGCTGACGGGACGGAGAGGCCCGTCTGGGTCACAGTATTCCCACTCACCGTGTCGAACCACTTCAGCTCATAAGTGCCCGCCTTCATAGCTTTGATGCCCATTGGCCCCGAACAACTGTAGGTGTAAGCAATGTACGACTCGCCTGGATTCGCCAGCACCCATTTTGTTGAACCTGCCGCCAGGTCGTCGCGCGGTTTCATCTTATAGAAGTCGGTTTGCTCCATGAAGGTCTTGATGCGCGCGTCGTCTTTCAGTGTGTCCTCCGGGGTGGTGTCGGCATGATGGTAGGCTTCCAAGGTGTGCATCCCTGCCATTGCGGCCGACCACATGTACTTGCGGCTCAGAGGGCCGCTACGAGGGTGATGAAAGCTCTCGTTTTTCATCACCACGAAATCTGAAGCGCTTCGGTTGCGGTAGTCGAGATACTCGCGATGCATCCTCTCAAGGTCATCACCCTGCTGGACAACGTGAAGCCAAGTCACTACTCGGATATGAGGATCGCCAATGTAGGCATCCGTAAGAATGCCGCCCCTCGGGAAATCTCCATCGGGATCATTGGGCACGACGAAGCTCTGTACGATCGGATGATTGTGATCGTCCACTCGAGCAATCACTTCTCCGATCTCTTTGAAATGTTGGGTCCGTGCCGCTGGCAGCTTGTTGCAACTTTCCTCTATACCCCAAATGATGTTCTTGTGATGCTTGAATTTTTTGACGATGCCTTCAATCCACCGCTTCTCATCGGGGTGAAGGCTTCCCCGGGCATTCAACGTCCAGCCCATCCGTTCCACATCCGTGGCGTCGTTATAGAATTCCAGGTGGACAATGATGCCCTTTTGCTCCAGTAGACCAAGCCATCCTTCCCACTGATTCAGGACGGCTTCGTTCAGCGGCTTTGACGGATCATGATTCACGAAGGGGCAATGTGTGTCGTCCCCTTCATCTTTGATGTTGCATCTCCTCAGCCTGAACATCTGAAAATGGAAAGCGTTGACTCCGGCTCGAGCCATGCGCTCGATCATTGCTTCCTGGCCGCCGCCCGAGCGTGTGCCGTCAGGGTTCGGTGTGCCTCGGAAGAGGAAATCTTCGGGGTTGTCTGGCCCGGAGAGGAAGACGGGACCGCCGCCGTTGTATTTCAGATAGCCGGGATTGGCGCCCGCCACGATCACCTGGCCAGGCATTGCGTGGGTGTCGTCGAGGGGTACCGCGGAGGAGGAGCTTACGCCCGATGATTTCGAAGAGGGTGAAGTCGGACCTCTGTAACTGAGCTCCACGTAATCCAGCCTGCCATACTCGCCGGAACTCCCTTCGGCTTCCACCATAATTTCGTCGCCGCTATCTATGTTGAGATTTGGGATTCGATGCGTTCTCCAACGCTGGTCGTCATTCGACCCATACCACGAGTCGCCCTTCCGGACTCCATTTACGGAGAGCGCGAACTTCGAGCGACCACCTTTCTCGTCAAGATACCGAACGTCGACATCGTAGCGTCCACTCGCTGCACTATAGGGCTGAGCGAAAGGTGTCCGAATTCGTCCCGGCATGGCACTCGAAAGTTTGACGTTGACCGTGTGAGATACCTCTGGGTCGCCGTGGTACTCCAGCTCGTATTTATCCAGGGTTAAGAAGTTTTCGGCTTCTATCCTCACATACCTCCTGAGGTGAGCCGGCACGGGAGCGATATTGTCATCAAGTAACTGCTTTAACTCTGCAATCTCAGGCTCTTGATCACCCGTCATCAGAAAATATGCCATGCCGGCGTCGGAGCAATCCCCTCTTTTTGTCTCCCGCATTCTGTCCCACAGAAATTGGACATTCGGATCGTTGGAGTCCCTCATCCAGTGCCAAGGCCGCCACTCATCCTCTGTCGCCGGCCTGACGAACGGAGTGGTACTGAGAAACTTGTTCTGGTCTCTAATCTGGACCCATTTGATGCCCAACGGAATCAGGCTGCGCTTGCTGTGAGTGAACGAATATTTCAAGTCAAACCCGTCGTTCCACCGGCTATGCGAGATGACGTAAACAAACTCCCTCCTCTCGGGCTGTGACTTTTGGATGCCCAGATAGGCCACTTCCATTGGTCCGGCAACGATGAAGTAGAGCGGATTGTCGGCCGAGGCTGAATTGATCGCGTTCTTGATGCTGTTAACCGCGGCGTCGAGATTCTTCTGGCAATCGTGAAAGATTGACTTGCGGTAACCATATCTCTCGGCCGCACCTAGAACACTGGTCTCATGCGTCTTTTCCCACTCAGAATTCGTCTTCGGAAGGATGGAGTTGTAATCGAAATGAACCAGCTTATCTTTGACTCCGAACTCAGCGAATATGGCCAGAGCGACCGGAGAAGCTGCCCAATCGTCTTCGTCGTTGTGATTCCCGTCGGCACTGTATGCGATCCTTCCTTTGAAGTTCTTTCCGTCGAAAGGCCCGCTGTCCGCTGACAAGTTCGATAGCGGACAAAGAAGGATGATGACTGTTGCACAGGCAATCCCGATAGCTTTCTTCATTCGTACCTCCTGATAGGACCAACTCGAGAGACAACAAGACCGTGGTTCAAATAACCGCAGAGACGCTGACACGCAGAGAGATTCAGGGAGAGGACTGTGACATCTGAGCGTTGCCGTTTTCACCTAGCCGGTTTTTGGAGTGCGCCGGCAGAGCGCAGGACTGCGGTCCCGCGCGGCGACGGCGCTTTCTTCTCAGCTAGTGTTTCTTTTCCCATCCACGCCAAAGCGGCGTCGTGCTTCGCGTGCCGCCGCACTACAAAGTGGCGTCAGCAGACACCCCAAGAGGAATGCCGGCTAGTCAGTGCGATGTCGCCATTCATGAATAGTCCAGGCTAGATCAACGAACGGTCCTGGCTAACTATTCCACGACGCGGAACCTGTGCACTCGGCCCCGGGCGCCGTCACCAACTCACCGTCAGCGGAGATTGAGCTGAACATAGTCCAACCGCACGGGCTGGCCGCTCACGTCCACGCCGATCTCGTCGCCGGCGCTGACTTCCACATCACGAATCGTATGGCTGGTCCAGCCTTCTCCTGTCCCCGCCGATTCCCATGCACTCCCTCGCGCTGCGCCCTTGACAATCAGTGCGAACCGCGACCGTCGACCCTGCTCGTCGAAATATCGGATGTCCACGTCATAACGACCTCGCGGTGCCGTGTATGGCTGTCTGAAATTGGTGCGGACTCGACCGCCGTCCCGCCCGTCGGTCGGCTTGATTGCCACGCCATGGGACGCCTCACGATCGGTGATTTCCAACTGATATCCGTTTAGGGTTGTGAAATCTTCGGCCTCGATCCGGACCTTCGGCCGAAAGTGAGTGGGTCTGATGACCACCTTGTCGTCAAGCAGCCGTTTGTACTTGGAGGGGTCGGCCTCTTCGTCGCCTGTCATGAGAAAGTAGGCCATCCCGTCAGACGGATCAGGCCGAGTCGAGACCACCATCCGCTCCCACAGAAACCGGACCTTGGGATCCTGTGAATCTCGCATCCAGAAATAAGGTTTGAACTCCTCCGGCTGGGCGGGTTGGCCGAACTGGCTGAAGGCCAACAGCGGGTTTTGACCGCGAATCTGAATCCAGTTGACGCCCAATGCGATGACGTCCCGCTTGGTGTTCTTGAACGAGTATCGGGTCACCAAGCCGTCGTTCCAGTTGCTGTGAGAGATGACGTAGACGTGCTTCCGCGCTGCCTCCCTCGATTTCAGGAGTCCCATCACGGGAACCTGCATCGGACCGGCGACAATGAAGTACAACGGGTTCTCTGCGGTCGATTTATTCACAGCCTTCGCAAGGCTCGCGACAGCCGCATCAAGACCCTGACGGCAGTCATGAAACAGCTTCCTGTCATAGCCATAGCGCTCCGCGACGCCAAGCACGCTGGCTTCATGAGTCTTTTCCCACTTTGCGTCAGTGTTAGTGAGGATTGAGTTGTAGTCGAAGTGAACAAGCTTCTCTTTGACTCCGAATTCGGCGAATATGGCCAAGACAACAGGGGACGCTGCCCAATCGTCTGGATCGTTGTGATTTCCATCGGCACTGTAGGCGATTCTTCCCCTGAAGTTTTTTCCATCAAAAGGCCCTGCGTCCGAGAAGAACTTCGAGGGTGGAGAGAGAAGAAGCATTAGTGTTACACAGGCCATGCCGAGACGTTCCTTCAATTGATACCTCCTGATATGACCAGTATGTGTCACGCTAGAAACGGTGGTTCAAGTAACCGCAGAGACGCTGAGACGCAGAGAGAATTGAAGAGAAAACTCCGAGGTCTCAGCGTTGTCGTTTTCGCCCAACGGGTGATTGAAAGTATGGTCACCTGGTGTTCAAACGAACTGATTCTGTTTCTTTGAATTCATGCAATTCATAACTGCTGGAGGTTCTCAGAAGAAACTCTCTGCGTCTCCGCGTCTCGGCGGTGGCTTTTAGAATAAGTGCAGCCGATGGGAAGCATTGAAACGGGAAACGTAATCGCCAATGGTTTCTTCCATGGCCTGGATTGTAATCTTGCTGACATCTGCCATGTGAATGTCAGGACGTACTCCAAGCTCCTCACGCAGGCGCTGTATGGCAGCCAGCGACACTTCGGTATTCACATTGATTTTGGCGATGCCGCGTGAGATAGCGGCTCGGATCAAATCCTCTGGAGTGCCCGATCCCCCATGCAAGACCAGAGGCGTGCTCACCTTGGACCGAATCGCTTCCAGCCGCTTTAAGTCGATATGGGGCTCGCCACGATACAGACCATGAACCGTCCCTACAGACACGGCCAGCGCGTCAATTCCGGTGCGCTCTACAAACTCGTGGACCTGTTCCGGATCCGTAAGCGTTTCGACACCGGTTGAGAACTCATGACTGGCGTGGCCCGCGGCTAATCCACCCAGTTCGGCTTCAACTTCAACGCCCTTGACGTGGGCATCCTCAACGACCTGGCATGTGATTCGGATCTGCTCCTCGAAAGGCAGGTGGGTGGTATCGATCATCACGCTCGTAAAACCTGCCTCGATCGCTTCGTTGCAGCTGAGGGGATCTATGGCGTGATCCAGGTGGAGACCAATCTGGCAGCAACCGTTGTCCAAGGCGTTTGCTTGGAGCAACGAATCTACCAGGGCCCGGGCCGTAGCAGGACGCATGTTTTGAAAATACCGCTCGCCCAACGCCAGAATGGAAGGTGCTTCCAGGCTCTTGGCCACCCTGAAAACGGCCATGATGCTTTCCATGCTGTAAACGTTAAACGCCGGGACCGCGTAGCCACCGTCCAGAGCGGCTCGCAACATTGAGGAAAATCGGGTTAGTTGAGCCATTACCTGTCTTCTCCTCTCGTCAGGCTCGAACGCACTCTTGTCAGCCACTCCTGAACATCGGGTCTTTTCAACACGATTGGATTCACCAGCGAACTGGGAAGCTGGCCATCCATGAGGCTCTTGATCTCATCCAGGAGCAGCTCGGGAGAGCGTGTGATCACCTCGCGCGTTGTTCCTGCCAAATGGGATGTCAGAGTGACGTTGTCGAGTGTCAGGAGTGGGTGGTTTGCGGGAAGGGGCTCGACATCAAAAACATCCAGGGCAGCCCCGGCGATTTGATGCTTCTCCAATGTCTCGACAAGCGCGTCCATATCGACTAATCCTGCTCGCGCCGTATTGATCAAGTAGGCAGTCGTCTTCATTCGCTGGAACTCTGCTCTCCCAATCAGGCCTCTGCTGGTTTCGGTTAAGCGAGCATGCAGTGAAATAACGTCCGACTCAGCAACGAGCCGGTCCATGCCTACAAGCTCAGCGTTGCTCCCGACCACCTCGCCGGGTTTCGTGGAAGGATCAGAGATCAGCAGCTTAACGCCGAAATTTGCCAGCTTGCGCACTACCAGGCGCCCAATGCGACCAAATCCGACAATCCCAACCGTCTTCCCCTTGAGTTCTGGAACATTGGCTGAATTGTTGAATTGCTTGCGCCACGTCCCCTGTTTGATGGCCAGATGGGCTCGTGCGATATTCCGGGTTTCACTGAGCATCAGGCCCACAGTAAACTCTGCCACTGCCTCTGCGTTCCGCCCGAGAACACGCATTCCTATGATTCCGCGTTGAGTGGCTGCAGCCACATCTAGATTCTCAAATCCAGCTCGGGCAATCCCGATCAAATGCAAATCTTGAAAAGCGTCCATTCCTTGTGCAGAAAAGGGACAAAAGAGACCGAGTGCGATTGCAGCATCTGGATGCTCAATGAATGATCCAGGTACTTCCTCGACGCTAGGTCCCTGTTTCTCAACCATGAGGCGACGGCTTTGTAATCGCTCCCAGTCACTCTCCCAGTTGGAGCCTACGACTTCACATGAACCCAAGCGCCGAGCCGCTGCCGTAATGTCCGCACCGGGGATCATGGCGTCTCCAATGCAGAGAATTTTCATCAACAGTCGTTCCTCCCAGCACAAGCAGCCAACAGCTGATTGCTTCAATGTGAGAGTGATGGATGAGCCTCGGAGCTCTTCGAACCCATCGCCCCGTCAACCATGATTCGCGCACCTAGTGTGTACCAGTTCGCCATCTGGGGATTCTTGCTTCGGAGCAACTGAACGTGAGGGTTTTCCTTGCTTACACGCTCCGTGGCATAGATGATCTCTTCGTCAAAACCTGCTTTGATGAGCCGGTCGGCCGAGAATGGCGAAAACAAATCAATGTCACTTCTGGTTTTCTCTCTCTGAACGACAACATCTCCCCAAATGGCACTTTCGCCGTTCGCTTTGGCGCTTGGATGATTCAGCTTGGCGGGAGCTGCCGCGTTGACGGTGAGGGTGAGGGTTCGATACGAAGCCAGGTTGGCCCATAACTGTGTCCGACGCAATTTACCCTCTTCACTGATATCCTGATCGTAGCTGATATGAAAATGCATTTGAGCCCCTGCTACTGCCGCCAGTTCCGCGAGTTCGCTCCAAACTGCATCCTCGCCAATCGAAACAATTGAAGGGACACCCTTGATGCGGAACCACATGCTGCCAGGACTTGAGCCCGCGTTGAAGAGCTGGGGACGGTCAACCGCAAGCTGGTCATACCTGGTTAACAATTTCCCGTCAGGACCGATCACAAAGGCCGAATTCCTCTTCTTACCATCGACTAAGTACGGCATTCCGAAAATGACGTAGATGCGCTCGGCGATTGCTGATCTTTGTACGCTTCTTAGTGCCTTGTCTGATAAGGCTTGATCCGCCTTCGCAATATCCTCATCGAGAGCACCAGTGACGGCCAGTTCTGGAAAAACAACCACATCGGCCCCTTTGGAACGCGCTGTTCGGATCATCGACTGCATTCTTGCCAGATTCTCGGCTGGACTTCGAGAGCTAGCCATCTGAGCAGCGGCCAACCTCACATTGACTTCAGGTGAAACGAAAGGTTTGAATGTCTCGACTTCAAGAGATTCTCCACCCATGAGGCGCAATCCAGACTCCCAAAAGGGCTTGAAGGCCGTATTGTTACGTCGGGTCACGGCTTGCTGACGGGATGCTTTCGAAACATCAATGTTCGCGACCAGAAGCTGGTCTGGCTCTCCTCCGGCAGCCAGGAGTCGGGTTCCGTCAGGCTGAATCACTGTGCTGTGTCCGTGAGCGGGATAAAGGTAGGCTGGCCGACCTGACGTTTGCAACGGATCAGCAGTATTCGCAAAAACAACATACGTGCTGTTGCGAATTGCTCTGGGTACATACCAATACCACTGCAACTCTGAAACCCATTCAGTGTCATGGTTGTGCGAAAGTTCGAAGACGACTTTGGCCCCTTTCATCACCGGAAGCTCTTCGACACCTCGCAACCAACGGTCAGCGCAAATCATTGCGCTGCACGGAACCCCGTCTACATAGAAGGGGTCTGGCATCTTGGCAGTGGGCACATCAAACAGCTTCTTGTAGTTGAGAACCTCACGTCCTTCAGGATCGATGACGAGCATCCAATTGCCGGCAAATAGGGCTCTCCCGCCTTCTGCTTTCTTAGTCCTGGCACAGCCAAACATGACGTAGATGTCCAGCTCATCGGCGGCCTGTTTAATCGACGAAACTGCATCGCTGATCTCAGACACTTCTGTTTCGGGAGGTCCCGTCAAGGCAGCTTCGGGAAAGACCGCCAAGCGACAACTCTGGGACTTTGCCTTGTTGATAAATCGGATGATCTTATCTCGATTCTCCGCCAAACTCGCTTCCAAGGCCATTTGAACGACACCTATCCTTAGAAATGGTGAGGAGCTGATAGCTTTGCCACAGCCTAGGTGCGGCGCGGCTAACAAAAGCAGCAGCAAGCTTACCTTTGAGAATGACCCGTCAAATAGCCAGGTCTGGCGTCCTTGGTCTCTGACAATCCCCCTTATAAAAGGGGGAAGAAGGCGAAACGACAGCGGTCGTGAAGCCTTCAGGGGGTTGTCTTGATGGGTTCGGAAAAGCCGAACGGACAACCCCTGGCGCTCTGCGCCCCCTTTGGTAAGGGGGAATATTTTCATCGGATGTGGCGCCTTCGAGCGGCATGAAAAAACTCCATGGAGTGGCCAGATCATGACGCACCTCTCAAAAACAGGATCGATACTGATACCAGAACACATGCCTGCTTCGGATGTGTCGGCAACAATTCGCAGCAATGCGTCTGGCAAACATGAGTCGTCTAGCTCAGGACTGTTTTGCTACGCATTGATTGAACCAGTGTGGCCAGAGCATCCGGTCCGCCGACATTTCCCGGGAAAACAACATAGGGAAGTCCGGGAAATCTAGTTTCTGAACCCAACTCCCAGACGGGAACCCCCGGCAGGACCTGTCCCAAAACCAATGCCACCCTCACGCCAAGAGAGCGCGTTGCTACGTCGTGGGAAGAGATGCCCCCTTTTGCAATAAAGAAGCGAGGGCGAACAGCGATCCGCGCCACAGCACCTGTTAGAGCCAGAGAGACTCGCCGACAAATAGCGAGATTTTCCTCCTGACTGCCGCCCTTCAGGACTTTGCGGCTTGAAAATATCACGACGTCCTCGCCCTCTATTAGAGCGGCTGAAGCGTCAGAAGCCACTGTTTGAATCTCCGCTTCTGCCTGTTCCGGGCGCTGAACAGATTCTGCGCGGAGCTCTATTCCCTTCACTCCAGGCAGTGAGAGCAACCTGGCCAATTGGTCGCTGCTTCTTTCAACGTAGGACCCAACGATGCACAGGCCACCGGCCTCCGCTTGTCGATCCACCGCCGCTTGGGGTGAGAGAAGTGGCAGTTCGGGAAGTCCGGCAAGGACACGAACGAAGGAAGCGCCTGTCCTGAACAAGAACCGGTTTCCAAGGCTCTCCGCCCGCACCGCTGCTAGGGCCACGACCTCGAGATCACGATAGGAAAGAGCATCGATACTCACGACCTCCGACGCGTTGAGGAGACGGCTTGCCACATGCTCGGGTCCCCCCTTTCGAATCTCGTCCAAGGAAATAACAGTTACCTGGGACGCCTGTATTCGTTCACCACTCTTTTCAGCTACCCAGTCCGGCAAGTAGGACGTGCGATATCCAAAGCTGGCATCGAGGGCGAACTCGGTATCAGCCGTAGGTACCAGCTCATCTCCGATCTGGAGGTAATGAGTTCCCGACAGAGTGTACCGTCCGCCTTCTATGAACGCCGGCACGAGCAGGAGCCTTCCGATTGGAGGTCCTGCCGCTGCGAGTTCCGCCGCCAAAACGTCCGTTTCGAGTGGGAAATGACCTCTCAGGGTTGAGTCGCTCCGGCTGAGAACGCGCAGACTCTTGCCTGTCCTGCTTGAAACCTCCGTTAGTGCCTTTGCAACCTGGCGCGTTATCTTTTCGGCTTCGATTGGAGCCATACTTCGCGAATTCGTCAGAATGTAAATGACGGGCCAATCGCGGCCTAATACCTGAATTAACGTCTCGACCTCCCAGGTTGTGAGAACAGGAATCCCGTGCACTGTCTGTGTCCCGGTCGGGTCGTCATCCAGGACCACAAGCTGTACCGTTGAAGCTTCCTTTCTAATGCAGGTAAGCAAGTCTGTTCCTGGCCACTCTGTTGGAACAGATGCCAGGACGGAGGAGAACGAACGGCGGGATGAACGGCACGTTTCAGTAGCTGACATTTTCGTCACAACATTTCGACTTTGACCTTAGAGGGACGACCGAGCCAACAGCTCCCGAGCGGCACGACACTGACCTTCCGATGGCAGACACCACCGGAATCGCAGCCACTCTTTCAGACTGAATTAGAAGATTACTTCGTACTCTGCGTTTTGATTTCAATGCAGCTGAGAATGGCACGCACAGAAAAGGTTGTCCGAGCCCAGCTCTCATGCCGAGACTAGGCAAGCTCTCAGCATAAATCAAATAGAATTATTCTATGCATATGATCTAATTTGGGAATAGAATCCTACCTAACCGGAACACCAATTCAGGCATTGGCCCCAGCGGTCGGGCTTCCTGGACAGATAAGAGAAGCAGGCCAAGCCCTAAGATTGGGCTCACTGGAACAAAGTCCTCAAAAACAGTTGACCAGGTCCAACCGGAAGGCAAGAGATGGATTTTAGACAACTTGAGATGCTTCTGGCCGTGGCTGAAAATCAAAGTTTTACCTTAGCGGGGCAGCAACTTCACGTCTCTCAGTCGGCGATTAGCAGGAAAATCAAGCTACTCGAAGGAGAGCTAGGGATAGAGCTTTTTAAGAGGGTAAACAAAAGAGTCTACGTGACTAGCGCGGGAGAGACTCTGGTTCGTTGCGCTCGCAGGGTCTTTCAAGACATCAGCCATACCTCGATGGAAATTTCTGAAATAGCTCAGATGCGCGGTGGCCACGTCAGGATCGCCTCTGGAATGACTGCTTGCATTTTCCTTTTGCCCCCTCTTTTGGAAAAGTTCAAGGCAAAGTATCCGCAACTTGAAGTGGAGATCGTTACAGGTCCCACTGAATCGTTGTTGAGTCAGGTTCTTAACAACTCCATTGACCTGGGTGTTTTCACTTTGCCCGTTGCATCTCCAGCTCTTGAGGTAATCCCGTTTTGCGACGATGAGATGGTAGTCGTGACCAGCACAAAGAATGCTGAGTTTTACAAGAGAAAAACCATTCGAGCTTCCGAGCTAAACGGTCAACCTCTCATCACCTTCGGCAAGGGGTCCTATACACGAAAGGTCTTAGAGGAATTCTTCATGAAGAGCGAAGCAAAACCACGAATTACGATGGAGCTGGAGAGCGTTGCCACGATCAAACCCCTTGTAAAGATTGGACTGGGCATTTCTATTCTTCCCTTGAGAGCAGTCCTCGAAGAGGTGAAACGACGGGAATTGCATTACCTGAAAATCCGCGACTACAAACTAGCCCGTCAGCTGGGCATCGTTTTTCAAAAGTCCCACCCCCGCCCGAGAATTGTTTCCGAATTGGTCAGCCTGTTCAAATCTTTGGATGGGCGTGGACGATTGTCATCGGAGTGATCTGAGTTTCTTCGACGTTCGAATCCCCCCTCACAGAAAATGTAATCGCAAACTGGTGCTGGAACTCCTCAGCTCGGTGAAGCTGTGGGTAGTTCCGCTGTCTCGCAGAGTGCATGCCGAAATTAGATCGTTTCAATCGATTCTTTGTATTTGACATATAGATTCCTCCTCAATAGATTGTTAGTCGACATCACAACACTAATTCCTAGGCAACGAGTACCAAGACTGGCAAAGGAGCGAACTATGTTAGAAAAACTGTCCTCTATCTGGGCACTGGGTCTTGTAGTGGCCATCTTGTCTCCAGTTTCCGGTTGGACGCAAACCCAAACGGCGACGGTGCGTGGCGCCGTGGAGGATAACACTGGCGCCAGAATAGCGGGAGCGCGCCTGGAACTTCGAAACCTCGGCCAGAATCGCTCCTGGACCAGCACGGCCAATGACGTCGGCGAGTATCTGTTGGTCCAAATCCCGCCGGGAACCTACGCCCTGACTGCGGAAGCGCAGGGCTTCAAACGGTACGAGCGCACGGCGATGACCCTTCAAGTGGCTCAGGTGGCCGTCGTGAACCTTACGCTTGAAGTCGGCGAAGTCACGGAGACGATCGAGGTGGAAGCCGAAGCCCCGCTGCTGGAAACCGGAAGCTCAGCGCTGAGCGAAGTGGTCAATTCTCGCAGCGCCGAAGCGCTTCCTCTGAACGGACGTATGCTGACGCAGCTGGTAGCGCTCGCGCCCGGGGTTAACACAAGCTACGGCAGCCGAACCACGGCTATCGGCGCGGATGTCGTTCGCATGGCAAACTACTCTGTCAACGGCGGGCGAACCTCCACCAATGCCGTTCTGCTCGATGGTTCACCGCAAGATGTCAACGGAGAATGGGGCCAGCCGGCCTATGTGCCGACCCCAGACGCAGTGCAGGAGTTTCGGGTGCAGACAAACGCCACGTCAGCAGAGTATGGGCGCACTGGTGGGGCGGTGATCAACATGGTCCATCGCTCAGGGACCAGCGACTTCCATGGCAACGTTTATGAATTCTTGAGAAACGACGTCTTCGACGCCAACAGCTTCTTCTCCAACAAGGCAGGCCGCGCGCGACCGCCTCTGCGTTTTAACCAGTTTGGCTTTACATTCGGAGGCCCACTGACTGCCTCGCGAAACTCGACTTTCTTCTTCGGCTCCTATGAAGGTTTGCGGGACCGCGAGCCACGAGAGCGGACCCTGACTGTTCCAACGATCAAAATGAGGAATGGGGACTTCAGCGAACTGCCGGGTCCGATCTATGATCCTGCTACCATCGATTCCTCTGGTCGCAGGCAGGCTTTCGCGGGCAACGTTATTCCGCGGCAGCGTCTGAACCCGGTAGCGCTTAACCTCCTCAGCTTCTATCCACAACCAACCACTGCGGGGCTGGCTAACAACTTTTTTGGGTCAGCGACACGCAGTGTCGAGGACAACAACGTCAGTCTCAAAATCGACCGGCGGATCTCTGCGCGACAGGATTTGTTCGTTCGCTACTCCGCGAAGAATCCTCGCGAAGTCGATGCCAATTTTTTTGGGAATTTCGCCTTCAGAGATGCGCGTGTCTGGGGCGCGCCCAGCTATAGTGTTACTGTCGATGATACCTACACGACATCGGGTGGGTGGGTTTTGCATGGAAACTATGGGTACGGGCGGCACCGATTCATTATCTGGAGGCATGAGGAGGAGAATTTCAGTTTGGCGTCCTTCGGCTTTCCATCTTCCCTGGATAGAGTCAAACAAAAGCCTTGGTTTCCACTGATCAATTTGGCGGGAGTCGATGGCTTGGGTAATAACTCGATCGACCTGATCAATGAGCACCACGTGTTGATTGGAGATGGCACCAAGTCATTCGGCCGCCACACTGTAAAATTCGGTGGCCAGTATCGCGTTAATAGAAACAACTTCATACGTACAGTCTCTCCCGCAGGTGCATTTAACTTCGACCAAGGATGGACGCGCGAATTTTTCAATTTTGGAGGAGGAGGGCACAGCGTCGCCTCCATGTTGTTAGGACTGATGTCCGGAGGTAACATCGGCTTCGTGCCCACACCTGCGGCACAGACCCCGTACGTGGCTACTTATTTTCAAGATGACTGGAAAGTCAGCCGGAATTTGACGCTCAACCTTGGGCTTCGATGGGATAGTGACCGGCCCGTCACGGAACGCTTTGACCGTCTGGCCTGGTTCGATTCTGCAGCCACGGTGCCTATCCAACCGCCTGGGCTGGGAACTGTGCGAGGCGGTTTGCGCTTTGTCGATCCTGACAACCGATCTAACAAGACTGCGGATAACAACAATTTTGCGCCTCGCCTTGGCGCGGCTTACTCGCCAACCGAAAAGCTGGTCATTCGATCCGGATTCGGAGTCTTTTTCAATCCGGGTCCGCAGTTGTCGTTTTTGGACGGTCTGGGGGTGCACGGTTTTAGTGCATTGACCTCGGTCGTGTCCAGTCTTGATGGAGGCAGAACACCGCTTGCGACACTCTCTGACCCCTTTCCCCTCGGCTTCAATCAGGCCACCGGGTCATCCGCACAGCTTCTGACGCTCATTGGAGAAACCGTGGGCGCGAAAGTGCGGGAATACAAGGCGCCTTATTCAATGCAGTGGAATCTGGACTTGCAGTTTCAGCTGAGCCAGACCACGGTGCTGGACGCTGCTTACGCAGGCAACTCGGGTGTGAATCTTTTCGCTAATCTCAATCTCAATCAACTCCCAGACCAGCACCTCTTGCTCGGAAATGAACTCACTCGAACGGTGGCCAATCCATTTAGGGGTATCATTCCAGCCACAAGCGCTTTGGGTGGGGCGACAACGACGGTTGGGCAGCTGCTTAGACCGTTTCCGCACTTTACGGGCGTAACGGACGTGTACGAATCGATAGCACACTCGACCTATCATGCTCTTCAAATGAAATTCAGAAAGCGATACAGCTCTGGGCTCCAGACGCAAGTTGCTTACACTTGGTCCAAGCTTATCGACGATATATCTAGTCTTTTAAACCCGGTAAGCCAGTTTCAAGCGGGTTACACGAATGCTAATTCAAGACGGCTCGATCGCGCCCTGTCTACGTTGGACCTCGCTCACCGGTTTGTTGCCAATTTCGAATACGATTTGCCTTTTGGCAAAGGCAAGAGGTTTTTGAATGGTTCTGGGATCGCCAATGCACTCTTTGGAGATTGGAGATTCAATGGTATTGCATCGATCCAGAGTGGTGCTCCCCTTTCGGTGACCTCTGCGACGAATACGACGAATTCGTTCGGCGGCATACAGCGTCCGAATAGTACTGGAATTTCGACCAAGACCGAAGGTAATGCGAAGGAGCGCGTTAGTAACTACTTCAACAAGAGTGCCTTCGTCGGCGCCCCACCCTACAGTTTTGGTAACATAAGCCGCACGCTGCCCGACAATCGCGGCCCTTACTACGAGAGCTGGGATCTCTCGCTCCGCAAAAGCATTCCCTTCCGCGAAAGATTCCGCGTTGACATCCAAGCTGACTTCTTTAACGCCTTCAACCACGTAAACTTCAGACCCCCTGGGACGGGGTTGACTAATGACAGCGTATTCGGAGCACAATTCGGCAATCCGCAGTTCGGTACCCTGACCGATACAGAGTCAGCGCGAGTCATCCAGTTTGCACTGAAGCTACACTTCTAGGTTTTGCTTGGTAGCAACGAAGTTCAAACTTCGGTCAAATTTGATAACTCCCTCTCCCGTTTCTTGGGAGAGGGTGGCCGAAGCGACGGCGGTCGCGGGTACGATCTGATCCTGCCTCCGCTGGACTTGTTCAACAGGGCCAGTAGTGTCGATATTGACTCGGACCCGAACAACCCTCGTTTGGTGGTGGCAAAAGACGGGCCGGGAGGCCGCATCGCTCGTTCTCTTGTCGCAACCGATTCGACTAACTTCGCCCCTCGGATCGGATTTGCTTGGGAGTTTCGGCCGAGACTCGTGCTGCGTGGTGGATACGGTATCTTTTATAAAGTCGCTAGCGATACCGGCTCGACACCTGCGGAAAATCCTCCGTTCTTTGCCGAGGTCATTCTCCAGAGCGACGGAATCCGTCCGGAGATCACGTTGAGCAGCGAAGACACGCCAAAGAATTTGATCGACTTCCGGAACCTCAAGAACGCGGAAACCAAATCCTTCGAAAGGCATCCGTCTACAGGCTACGCCCAAAGCTGGAATCTGAATATCCAGTACAGCTTTGCCAGAGACTGGCTCTGGCAAATCGGTTACTTTGGGACGAAGGGCACCCACCTCGTCAGACAATTTGATGGAAATCCTTCCCCTCCGGGTCCGGGAAATATCAATGCCAAACGCCCAATCAAGAGCCTCGAGATTCCCGGACCCGATGGCGGGATTATTGGGATTGCCTCTCCGTTGTCAAGGGTGGCGCGCGATGAGTCGACCGGCAGTTCGATCTTTCACTCACTGCAGACGAAATTGGAAAGGCGCTTTTCCTCAGGATTGACTCTCTTAGGCTCTTATATCTTCTCCAGAGCCATCGATGATGTCTGTGGGGTTCCAGGAGCGGGGGGGCCACGGAATTGCGAACAAGACCCGACGAACCTTCATTTAGAAAGGGCGCTAAGCAACGAGCACATTAAACATCGATTTGTGACCAGTTCTATCTACGAGCTTCCCGCGGGAAAAGGCCGCCGTTGGGGCTCCACATGGCCGGCAGCACTCGACGCCGTCCTGGGAGGATGGAATATCGCTGGCATCGTCACGCTCACAACGGGACAGGCCTTCACCGTTACCACCAGCGGAAACCCGGCGAACTCGGGTCAAAGCAACCGGCCCAATTTGATCGGCGACCCTGACGCCATCGATCGAACGATCGAGAAATATTTCAACACGGCGGCTTTTCAACCCAATGCCCGTTTTTCTTTCGGTAATGTGGGGCGCAATACCCTGATCGCTCCCTCTTTTAAAAATGTGGATTTTTCGATCGTGAAAAACTGGGGAATCAGGGAATCGGTCAAGGTTCAGTTTCGGCTCGAGGCTTTCAATCTTTTCAACCGGCCCCAATTCGGAGTGCCGGGAAGCCAACTGGGAACAGCCAACTTCGGACTAATCAGCGGGCTCCTGAGCCCGAACAGAAAACTGCAGGCGGGGGTCAAAATCCTCTTTTAGTCATGCGCTTCCGTTTCCGGAAATCCACCGATTGGAGGCTAGTCATAAAAACACTCACCCTCTTTACTTTCCGAGCGAGGCTTAGCGCGAATAGATCGAGGTCGGCACTCAGCTGATCGAGGCCGAAGCGCCCGACGCATCACGCAACCATCAACCACTGAAGGATCGCGTACAACGCCGACGAAACCTATAACGAGGACGATTCGGTCTGAAAAGTCTGAAAGGGGGGATTCATGAGGTCTCAACTGCATAGGAATCAAACTTTGCCTGGAAACATCAGTTCCAGGATGTTTGACTTCAAGGTTTGTTTTCTGTTGACCTTTTTTCTTCTTCTGGACCCGCCAGCCGCCTTCAACCAGCAAACGGTCGGCCAGATCTCGGGTACGGCCAGAGATGAAACAGGAGCCGTTATGCCCGGCGTCGGGATCACCGTGACGGATTCGGCAACAGCCCTCGTCCGGACCACCACAACGGATGCCGGCGGCTATTATGTCTTCTCGAGTCTACCCGTGGGCACCTACAACGTCACGGCAGCCCTCTCCGGCTTTAAGGGTTATTTGCGGACCGGTGTGAAGTTGGATGTCGGTGCCAAACTGACCATCGATGCCACCATGACTGTCGGCGACATCGCTGAGACCATAGAAGTACGTGCCGGCTCAGTCCAGGTCGAAACGAGCACCGGCGAGGTGGGTCGGATGATTACTGGAGAGCAAGTGACGCAGTTGGCGCTAAACGGCAGAAACTATTTCAACTTGTTGCAGATCACACCCGGGGTTTCTGCCAGTTTCAGACCCTTTGATCTGGTGGCCAACACGGGCGCCATCTCGCAGGTCTCGGTCAGCGGCTTACGTTCCACCTTGAACTTTATCACCATTGATGGTGTGGACAACATGGACCACGGAGCGAACGTAAGCCATCTGAACAATCTGAGCATCGATGCGCTCGAGGAGTTTAAGGTTTTAAGCAGTAGTTTCTCGGCCGAGTTTGGCCGGTCTGCAGGCGCAGCCATCAATTTAGTCACGCGCTCCGGAACGCGCGACTTCCACGGCACGTTTTACGAGTTCTTCCGAAACGACGTGCTCGATGCACGGAGCTTCTTCGCTCTCAGGCGCGAGCCGCTGCGCTTTAATGACTTCGGGTACACGATCGGCGGCCCGATTTACTGGCCCAACATGTGGAACACGGACAAGAAGAGAGCGTTTTTCTTTTTCGGCCAGGAGTGGAAGCGGATCCGCACGGCCGCCGGGTTTACGCGAACCGGTCTGGTGCCCACTCTTGAGGAGCGCAAGGGCGATTTCCGAAGCTCGGGTCTGGCCTGCCCGCGTGACCCGCTGATTCGACAACCCTTCCCCGACTGTGTCATACCGTCCCAGCGCATGAGCCCGAATGGTTCCAGGCTCGTCAACATCTATCCGCTGCCGAACCGATCCGGTCCCGGGAACAATTTCGTGGCTTCACCGATCGCCGAAAACAACACACGGGAGGAGGTTGCGCGTGTCGATTACAATTTGTCAGGGAGTTCTCGCCTCTACGTGCGATACGTGCATGACGTTTTCGAGATCCCTGATCCGTTCGGTCTCGCGGGAGGGAATCCGTTTCCCCTCCCCGCCGGGTGGGACCGCACTGGAGAGAATTTCGTCGCGAACCTTACAACCGTGCTGAGCCCCAGGGATGTTAACGAGTTCTCCTTCGGGACCTCCGGTAACTTCCAGTTGCGGACGCTCCAAGGCGAGTCTTTCACGCGTCAGACCCATGGGCTCAACTTTCCCGAGATCTTTCCGGTTAATCGTCTAGACCGGAGGCCCAACGTCAGCATCACGGGGTTTACCGCGATCACCGGCACCGGCCTTCCCTTCCAGAACTTTCACCATAAGTTCATCTGGAAGGACAACTACTCGAAGACGATGGGGGCGCACAATGTCAAAATGGGCTTTCAAATCGTCCGCTATCGATCGGACCACGAACCCGTTGAACTGAACGATAACGGGAGCTTCGCTTTCAGCACAGCTGCGACGAACACCTCCGGCAACGCTTTGGCTGATGCTCTGCTCGGCAACTTCTTCTCCTACGGTGAGACTGAGCGGAAGGTGCGTATCTTCGCTCGTACCAGCGACTACGAGTTCTACTTGACGGACAACTGGAAGGTGCGGCCGAACCTGACGCTGGACCTGGGCCTGCGCTACCAACTGCTGCTGCCCAACTACAGTCGCCTCAACGCGCACTCGACGTTCGTCCCCCGCTTCTAATGACCCCAGACAGGTGCCTGAATTGGATCGCGTGACAGGCACGATCACACCTGGAACCGGCGATCTCTTCAATGGGGTGGTGATCTGCGGCGATGGCTTTACCGAGGCGGCGATAGGACGGGAGGCCCTAGCTTCAGATCCTGAGTCCGGGCGCTTCTTCCGCGGCCTGCCGCGTTCCTGCGTAGATACGCGCAAAAACATGTTTGGTCCCCGGTTCAGCTTCGCCTGGGACCCTTTTACAACGGGGAAGACGGCGATCCGCGGCGGCGCTGGCGTCTTTTACGACCGCGGCGGCATCATCCGCGTGACCGGCGATAATATTCCCTTCAGGCGAGAAGTGACGGTCTTTAACGGCAGCGTCGAAAACCCGGGAGGTGGGACCAGCCGCCTGACCCCGCTTTCGATGATCGGGGTGCCTGAGGTTTTCCCCGTCACCACGGTCTACAACTGGAGCTTCGGTATCCAGCGCGAGCTCCCGTCGCAAATCCTCGCCGATGTGAGTTATGTTGGCAACCGGGCCAAACACTTGCAGCGCATCAGAAACCTGAATCAGGTTCCTGTCGGTGCGCGCATACTCAACCCGGGCGTTGCTCCCGATGCCCTGCGCCCCTTTCGAGGCCTAGGAGACATCAACATGAGTCCCGAGACGTCGGCCAGTTCCTGGTATGACTCGCTGCAAGTCAGCGTTAGCCGCCGTCTGGCTGAGGGGCTCTCGTTTGGTGTAGCGTATACGCTGTCTAAGGCGTTGAACGATGCGGACGGCGACACGTCAGGTCCACTCGATTCCTACAACTTGCGCCTGGAGAAGAGCGCTTCCAGCTTTGATCGCCGGCAGATGCTGGTGTTCAATTACATCTGGCGGCTTCCCTTCTTCAGGGGGCAAACCGGTGTCGCGGGTCATTTCCTCGGCGGATGGGAGATTTCAGGAATCACCAGCTTCCAGACCGGTCTCTATAGTACGGTCGTCGGTGTAGGAGGCGACCCCGCCGGGTTCTTTGGCGGCGCGCGCGCCGACCTGATCGCCGATCCGAACCTGCCTCGCGGTGGGCGGACGCTGGCCCTCTATTTCAACAGGGCGGCTTTCGCCTGCCCAGGTACGAACCAGGGAGCGACCGGAGGGCGAACGCCTTGCCCGCGCACGGGCGCCATTGGCAACTCGCCTCGCCACCCCATCGAGGGGCCGGGGATGAACAACTGGGATTTGTCGCTTTTCAAGAACAACAAGCTCAGCGAGCGGGTCGGCTTGCAGTTCCGATTCGAGGCGTTCAACATCTTTAACCATCCTTCGTTCGCAGGCATCTCCACAAATTTCGACGCGGGAAATTTCGGCCAGGTGACCAGCGCGCTTGACGCTCGTATCATTCAGTTCGGGTTGAAGTTTCTTTATTGACAAAGCTGCACCCTGTCTCATAGATGGAGCTGCAAATGAAAAGGCATATCCGAATTGCTTTTGCAACGCTGATCCTCGGTTGTTTCTCCTTTTCCAATCTCTTCTCGGACGCTGGGCCCTTTGATGGAAAAAACTTCAGGGGAAGAATCGCCTACAGCGCCGATGGAAATCACAACGACCCAGACGATTGGGCGGCTTCTCCCGTCGTCCTGGCCATCTTCGCTGAATTCGGAGTCAAAGAGAAGCTCGTTCACTTCGACTACAACTCAATCCTCAACAACACAGATGCACAGTGGGAAAAGACGCATGAGGCCAGCGTGCTTGGCGCCGCCGAGCGCTATGGCTACAACAGCAGGCTGTTCCATGACTGCCGTCAGCGTCTCGATGCGGCGGTTGAGAGCATTGCAAAGGCCGTGAACGAATCGACCGCGAAGAACCCGTTGTATTTCATTGTCGCCGGTCCGATGCAGGTTCCAGTGATGGGGCTCCTGAAATCGAGCCCCGCAGCGCGCAAGCACGTCTATGTCATCTCTCACAGCCACTGGAACGACGGCCTGGTGACAAGATATTCGTTCAAGAACACCAAGCGGGACGTCATCGCATTGGGAGTCAACTGGATTCAGATTCGCGACCAGAACCCGCTATTGGCCTTCAGCCGGTACGGCCAACCCGCTCAGTCGGAGGAGTTCGAGCCTTATTTCTGGATGCGAGATTCCCAGAATCCCAACGTCCGGTTCCTGTGGGAGCGGATGGTCGTCTCCACTCGGCCGGACCCCTCCGACTCGGGAATGGCGTACTTTCTCCTGACGGGCGACGAAGAGGCAGATCCCGCCAAGTACAAGCGGCTGCTTGACGAGAAGGTCGCGCCCAGGCCCTTGGACGTTCGGTCGAAGGTCCGGATCGAGGCCGAAAATTTCATAACCCTGGACGGATATGAGATGGAAATCACCGATCGTGCGGCCAGGGCCCAACCAGTCTCGACTCAGAGCTTGTCCCATCGCACGGGAGTCAAGCCGACCGACGGTGTGGAAGTCGGCCGTATCCGCACCCGTTTCAGCCAGCCATACACGGCGGCTCGAGGTCGATATGACGTGGAGGTGCGATATTTCGACGAGCAGGGTCGACGCTCCCGGTTCGCACTGTTTGTCAACGGCGCAGCGCGAGGGAGCGCATGGGAGTCAGCGGGGACAGGACAAGGCTGGACCAGCCATACGATTCGTGATGTCGAAGTCAGCTCCGGCGGCGAGGTCGGCGTGGACGTGGGCGGCCAGCCCGTGCGGCTAGATTATGTTCAACTCAATCTCCGCTCACGGTGAGCGGTGGCGTCGCCTGGGACTGAGCGCATAGTTTCGGGAAAACGGACGTCAAATGACATTCGCCCGCCCGTGCGGGCATCGCGTACTCAAGCATTTTCAATCGGGAGCCACGATGAATGTGCTTTCGGCATTCATCGTGGGTTTTCCCCTTGCCGGCACACCTGTCCACTACCAAAGTTCCCCCCGTAACTGAGGCATTACGCTGGAACTCTTCAGCTCGGTGAAGCCGTGAATAGGTCCGCTGTCTCGCAGAGTGCATGCTGAAATTAGGCCCTTAGGGCAACACTTGAAAAAAATGTTTTCGATGTTCACGCGGCGATGCCAAGTTCCTGGAACAGGTCCCGCATGCCGAGCCGTAGCGTTTGAT
>JAKEER010000820.1 GCA_022616615.1 Acidobacteriota bacterium | reverse complement strand
GTGCTAAAAACCAGCCGGAAAGCTCGCAGCAAGGCACCTAAAAATCCCATTCGAGAAAGAGCAGAGAATGCCGCTGATGAATACCGCAGGCTCGCGCAATTGACCGCGAGCGTCTGACGATAGCCGCCCCCGTTTCAAGCCATCATTGCCGCCGCCATTCTCCCTTTTTAACTTCGACATCGACACCTCCCGAGCGTTCTTTTTTCTTTACCCAGCCTCGTCCGCGTGTCACCGATGGCCAACAAACACGGCCTTGCGGAGGTACCCGCCATCAGTTAGCTGATCCAGAAGGAACGCTGCAACTTCAGCACGCGAGACGCGCGTTAGTGTCACACCGCGAACGTCAGTAACCGCCTCAAGTTTTCCTGACGGAGTTCCCTCCCGGAACACTGCGGGCCGCACAATGACCCAGTCTAATGAGCTTTTCTGGATTAAGGCTTCTTGAACTTCTTTGTCTTCGTAGACGCGCTTAGTGATGAGTGGAAACAGAATCCTGTCGTATAGGAATCCGCCGTGCCCCTTGGTTTCTCCCGCTCCAACGCCGGTGATGCACACCAGCCGTTTGACCCTGCTGCGCTCCATCGCGTCGATGAGGATTCGGGTGGATTCAGAGAACAGCGTCGTTCGGCCTATCGTTTTTATTCCAATGGCGTAGATCGCAGCTTCTTGGCCACGAACTGCCTGCTCAACTGCGCCTTTATCGAGCGCATCGCCTTTGACAATTCGAACTCGGCTCTCCCACGATTTCAGCTTTTCGGGATTGCGCGCCAGCGCCGTAAGCTCGTGGCTGCGCCCGGTTCCAAGCCGGAGAATATGTAGGCCGACGCTTCCGGTCGCCCCCAGGATCAAAACCTTCATAGAGAGGGTTCCTCGGCTTCCCGAACTCCAAACCGTAACCGTCGTCCTCCTAAGCGTGCCCTCCAAGTACCGGTCGCGGGCGGAGGTAAAGAAAGAGCACAGCCAATGCCAGCCGCACCAGCGAGCGGCCCCATATCATATAACTGGGATACAGTCGCCGAATATCCAGAGCGTAGAGCGATAGCAGCGGTGTAATTGCAAGGATGCAAAGACCCACAATCAGTGCATCAATGACGGCCACGTTGCGATCCGGATTGCGAGCGGCAAAGTACAGGCGGAGCGTTTATCCGAGCATCATTTACGGTGGCGGAATTGTCTGAGCAGTGGAATTCTAGAGAAGCAATTCGAAAGATGTTCGAGAACGAACCGGAGGTGGCTGTCTTCTATTATCCGAAGCCAAATAAGCGGAAGATCCCAGAAAGCGTAGCCAAAAGGGTTTATCAACGATCCTTAGTCCTTATAAAGCCGTTGTCCGGAAGGGAACGATCTTCTTTTGTGGGAGTTTCCAACCCTTCTTAGCGTGCTGCTCAAGTCGATCTGGCGCTCTTTGACCCAGGGTGAATAATGCTTTTCAGTTAATTTTGATTGAGCGATGCCCCAGCAAAACCGCCACGGAATCAATGGAACGTCTTCCTTGAGAAGTTCAACAGCAAAGGTGTCCCGGAATCGGTGAGCGTGGCCATCTGGCACGCCTGCTTTCAGTGTACACGTTCAAGACTGCCTATAATTCTTTTTATTTCTCGATATTTGAGCTGGCGGAGAGGGCGGGATTCGAACCCGCGTGGGAGTGTTTAGCCCCCAAACCGCTTTCGAGGCGGCCCCGTTGCGACCACTTCGGTACCTCTCCGGTGTGGCGAGTGTGAAGATTGCAGGTTGTCAAGCAGCTCAGGCCCGACGACGCGCCTGAAAAAATTGCTGAAGTAGCGCCGCCGCTTCCTCTTTCATAACTCCCGAAACGACTTCGACGCGGTGATTGGAAAACTCGACGCCGGCCAACCCCAAATGGGAATCGATGGCGCCTGCTTTGGGATCTCTAGCAGCGTAGACCAATCGGGCTAGACGGGCCCAGATCAAGGCCCCAGCACACATGGAACAGGGTTCCAGCGTGCAATAAAGTGTGGCTGAAGTCAATCGGTAATTTCCCAGATGCCGCGCAGCCTGGCGCAGGGCAAGGATCTCCGCGTGCGCGGTCGGATCGGACTTGCAAACGCTCTGGTTGCAGCCTCTGCCAATCACCTTTCCATCCACGACAACCACGGCACCCACCGGAACCTCATCCAACTCAAAGGCACGCTGGGCCAGCGCCAAAGCTTTCGTCATGAAAGTTGTGTCCTTCAACGTCGTCTCCAAAGTCCGGTGATTGCCTCGATGCCCCATTTCACACCCGATTCAGATTGACTGCGGCGGTGAAGCCCGCTTCGCCGAGAGGGGGCCTGAGAATCGTTCTCGTCTTCGTCCTCGTACTCGTACTCGAAAAGCCGGCGACGAGAGCGACCACGAGGACGATATTTGATCGAAGGAACGAAACACTGGTTGGCTCCGTCAAGGCTTATGCTTCCCTCAACCAGCGAATGATCTCGCCCAGGCGCGGCCGCTTTCCATACATTAATGCGGCGGCGCGAAACATCTTCGCGGCGCCTTTCACAGCCAGGTAAATCGACACCACCAGCACCGCGATAGAGATGCCGGCGTCCACCCAGGGAATGTGGCCGGTGGTAATCCGCAACAGCATGGTAACGGGCGCGGTGAGCGGAAACCAGGAGAGCCCGCGCGCCAGCCAGGAATTGGGGGCCTCGCTGATCGGAGCGAGCAAAAACATCGGGATCATGCTAAGCAGCGTCCAGAAAGCTGACAACTGGCCGCTTTCCTGGGGCGAGTTTCCCAGAATCCCTGTGCCAGCCATGAGCCCGGCAAAGAGCAGATAGCCCAGCACAAAATAGACCAGTGAGAGTGCCAGGGCTGCGATACTCACATGAAACAGAGCCAAGACAGTGATGGAGGGTAGAAGAAGCGCGCCGGCGTAAAAGGCAACCTGCAAAAGACCGGCCGCGCCAAGACCAATGATTTTACCAGCCAGCAGCTCCATCGGATCCACCGACGCCCAGATCACTTCAATCACCCGGTTCTGCTTTTCTTCGGCGATTCCTTGCAGCAGATAACCGGAAGAAAAGAAGATCGACATGGTGAGGAGTAGAAACATGCTGAAGGGTCCAAAGAAGCGCGCTGCTTTCTGGAAGGAGTCGCTGGCGTTCTCGACGTCTCCATTTTTCGACACTTTCATCTGTTTCAGCTTGCCAGGCGCCAGCACGCGCGCGCGCGTTTCGCCGTCAATGTGGCCTTGGACAAGGCTGGCGCGGATGAGGTCATAGAGTCGGCCGCGGTCAGGAGGCGCCAAGTCTGAGAACAGGCCGCGTTCGGGCGAATAGGCAATGATCTTCCCGGTGCTCATGTAGTCGTCTTCGATCAGATACACGGCCGAAAGCTTGCCAGCCTTGAGGTCCTGAATCGCCTGAGTCCTGTCTGAATAGGGAACAATGCGCTGAGGCTTGTTACCCGCAGCCTGCTGGAGAACTTCAGTGGTCGCGGTCGGAGACTCGCGCTCTGGCTCCAATCTGGATGCCAGTTCAAAATCCACGATGTGCGCCCGATCAATGACCGCGATAGGCTGGGAGGCCGATTTGATAGACTCCTCCACGCTGCCGCTCGTTAGAAAGCTGATGCCAAAGATGCCTCCAAATAGCAGCGGCGTGCCGGCCACAGCAAAGATGTAGCCCTTGCGTGTGACGGTGACCAAAAACTCTCGTTTTGCAATGACCCAGACTTTGTTCATGGCAGTCAGCAGCTAGTTGTCGGCAGTCAGCTGTCAGCAGTTTGCACTCATCAGTCTTCACTCATCACTCTTCACTCATCACTTCTCCTCACTCTTCACTCTTGCACCAGCTTGATGAAGATGTCCTCGAGCGGGGTCTTGGCGCGCTCGAATGATTCCACTTCCGCGCCAGTTTCCACGAGCCAGGCCAGCAAATCCCGCGGGCGGGCATTGTCGCTTAAGACAATCTGTGTGCCCCGCCCGTTCGCAACGGCTCTAGCAATCCATGGACAATGACTATAGCCGGCATCCGACCGCACAATGACGGAGTTTTCGGAATATGCCTTCTGGATGTCCTCCAGATTGCCGTAAAGCACCTGGCGGCCCTGGTGAATCATGAAGACCCGCCGGCAGAGCGATTCGACCAGATTCATCTGATGTGTGGACAGGACAATTGTCTTCCCGCCGGTTGCCAGTTCCTGAATAACCTGGATCATAGCGCGGGCATTGACGGGGTCCAGTCCGGAAAAGGGCTCGTCCAGAATGAGAATTTCGGGATCGGCGGCGACGGTAGCAATAAACTGGATCTTCTGCTGATTCCCTTTCGAAAGCTCCTGCACTTTTCGGTCTTTGACACCGAGCATCTCCAGCCGCTCCAGCCAGCGCAGCGTGTTGGCCCGCGCTTGCGGTTGCGGCACCCCTTTGAGCTGTACCAGATACTCCACTACGGCCTGCACCTTCTGCCGAGTGTATAGTCCGCGTTCCTCCGGCAGATAACCAATGCGTGCCTTGTCCTCCTTTAGGAAGTGGCGCCCGAAGACCTGGATGCTGCCGGAGTCCGGACGGAAGATGTCCATGATGAGCCGCAGCAGCGTGGTCTTTCCCGCTCCGTTAGGGCCTAGCAGCCCAAAGATTTCGCCGGCATGCACTTCGAACGAGACATCCTGCACCGCAATCACGGAGCGGAATGCCTTGCGCACAGAGTGAAGAGTAATTGCAGGGGGAGACATAATCAGGGCAGGATGTTGAAACTTCGGTTTCGACCAAAGCGATAGACCGCAAAACCTCGTCGGTCCAGTGTAAAGACCATATCCAGATCGTCTCGGTAGGCCAGATAGACCAGAGAGGCATCGGCAAGCTGCGCCCCCAGATCTCGATATTTGTGCAAGAAGCTCTCGATCCAGGGAGAGGCTGCTGCTGAAAACTCTGGCAGCGCGAACAAACCATTCTCTAGAGACCGCACGATGCTCCTAAGCCCATTCCAATCGTCCCTAAGAAGCCAGGCCGCCTCGGTCAAAACCGGCCAACTGGTGAGCAGGGGTGGCGCGATCTCCCTGAGCTCAGCCAAGCAAGTCTCATGGTAGCGGTCTCTCGCGGAGAAGAGGGCGACCATCGGTCCGGTGTCAATCAGCACCCTGGCGATCATTTTCGCTTTCCGAGGCGGCGAAAGTGTTTCTTGTTCGCACTGAGATCTGCGGGAGCACGCTGCACGGTCCCGATGATTCCTAGTTCTTTCGCCAGATCGTAACAACTCGGCTTCGACGCTTGTTTCGACAGAAATGCCTCCAAGGCTTCACGCACGAGATCCGACTCGCTCTTGCTAACCCGGCTGGCTTCCTTCGATAGATTCCGGCGAATCGCAGCGTCAATCCGAACTGAAAGACGTTCGCTGGGCATCATGAACCTCCAAGGTGTCTGACAGTGTAACATGGCTGTCGGACAAATTCGATGGGTTCGTCATGGAATGATCATTGCTCTTGCATTCTTTCCGCTCATCCGGAATCTGTGAAACTCGAATTCCGGGGAGATGCTCGTTCTCCGAATGGAGCCGCGGCTCATTCTGGAGCGATCTTCTGCTGACGACCAGAGGCGGCGGTTGTTCTGGTCGTTCTCGCGATGATGTCGACCGAGCTAGTGAATCTCGCGTTGAACATTGGCACTTGACCGAAAAGCCAGCGCCGGGAATCTGGAATCCACCCAAACCATCGTCTCGCCCTGTGCGCGCCGAACTGAGTGCGTCACGATTTCAATCCATCCGAACCCAATGGCTTGTCCCAAAACGTCAATTGAACTGGCCAGCATGGCTGTTTGCCCCCTTTTTCATTCCTGTCTTTTCCAAACTGGAACTTTGAAACGCTAGGTCGTTAGACACCCAAAGCGTCAGAAAGGTCGGGGCGTGCCGGCAAGGGACGCTCGGGGTGCTGAACTAGAAATTGGGAACGCTCACTGGAATCGCCGGTTCCGTGTGGCACGACAAGATTCGATGAAACGCCCGTGGAAATCGAAAGGAAGGGTCGGAGATGCCGAAGCTCAGAGAGTAGGCGCCAAACAGCGTGCCGCGCCTTGCCACTGAACCTACGGTCGGCCTGATGTGATTTGGATTGTGCGGCTAATTCGATTCCGATGTGGCCGACACTTCCTGACGGTGCAAATCTGTCAGGGAGTGCCGGCCAGACTGCGGATTTAGAACAACACCTTCAACCCAAATTGAACCTGCCGGTTGTTGACCGCGGTGCTTGTAATCGTGCCGAAGCTGGTCGATCCGGGGACGAACGTGCTGTTCGGATTCGAGAAGGAAGGATGATTGAACTCTTTCTGAAGCAATGAAGCACGAAAGGCACCAAGGAGACGAAAAGCATGAGTCTTTTCGTGTCCTTTGTTGTAGTCGTTCTCTATCACTCGCAGGGTGCGATTGAAAGCCCATCGGCATCGATCGAAGACGGTTCAACGAAGACCACGGCTGGCACCCCTCCGGGGTGCTTATCGCCATGAAACCATTAGCCGGTGGTGTCGCTACGGCTCGACCACCGGCTAATGGCTGGCGAGCCTCCGGCTTGCCTGGCGGCCAGGCCAGCACCAATGAGAAACGCGACGGAAAGGCACAACCTTTCCTCACATCCGGCGGTGGAGCCGCAATGGCGTTCGAACTTGTACGTCACTTTCAATCGCACCCTCGCTCGCACCTGACGTTGAGCTCAACAGCGAGACCATACTATAGTAGGATGTCCCTAGGCACTGAGCACCAAGGCAACTGAGTATGGATACTCTGACCACAAGCCCCCCGAATGAAGCTCTAACCCAACTCCCTGCGGAACTTCGAATCGTGCTGAATCATGTGAGTTGGGAGACCTACGAGCGTCTTCTCGCTGATCTCTCCGATGAGAGCGCCATCCGGCTGACTTATCTGGATGGGAAATTGGAAATCATGAGCCCATCTGATGAACATGAAATCTGTAGTCGAAATCTCGAACTGATCATCAACATGGTGCTCCTGGAATACGGCAGGAACGCCAAGCGGCTGGGGTCGAAGACATTCAAATTGCTTAAGAAAAAGTACGGCTTTGAACCCGACTCCTGTTTCTACATCCAGAACTTCGCTCACGTCAAAGGAGTCAAGCGCATCGATCTGTCGCATGACCCGGCGCCGGACTTGGTCGTGGAGATAGACATCTCTCACTCAACCCTTGACAAGTTTGCGATCTACTCCAAGGCGCGCGTCCCTGAGATTTGGCGGCACGATGGCGATCGGTTGAGATTTCACACGCTGCAGAGCTCAGCTTACGTAGAGGTTGAGACAAGCCTTGCGTTTCCTTTTCTCAGCAGCAGCTTTGTAGACGAGGTGCTTAGAAAGCTGAACGCGTTGGAAGACATCAGTGTCCTGCAGGATTTCCGCGACTGGCTACGCAAGCGTCAGCAAACCTCAGATCCGCTCCTCCGAAAGTAAGGTTGTGCAGCACGCATCGGATGGGCAGTGCGTTCGATCGCTTCGTGTTCTTCGTGCCCTTCGTGGATTGTCTATTTGAAATTGCTATAAGGCCCCGCGTTACTCCATTCCGTCAGGCTTAGCCCTTCGGTGTCCCAGGCCACTTTCCCTTCTCTCACCGTCAGCACGCAACGCAGCCGCTTGTCTCCAATCAGCTTTCCGTGACCGGAATCCAGAAAAGCAAAGCTTCCTTTTTCTAATTCCAGCACGGCGATGTCCGCAACGCTGCCTTCGCTCAGCGTTCCCAATTCAGGACGGCGAATCGCGTTGGCGGGGTTGACGGTGCTGCGCTCGATGACTTGCTCGATGGACAGGCCGATATTCAAAAACTTTGACATGGTCATCGTCATAGTGGCACGAGGCAGCATGATGCTGTCTTTATGAATGTCGGTTGAAATCGTGTCGGGCAGGAAGCCTTGCTCGATGGCAGGGACTGCGATTCGAAACCAGAAACTGCCAGAGCCATGACCGACATCGAACAGGATTCCCCTTTTGCGGGCTTCCCACATGTAGGGCTGAATTTTTTTCTGCGCACCGAGCTGAGGTGTCAAGCGGCCATAAAAATGAGTATGGATATCACCTGGCCGCATGTGCTTCAAGATGAGCTCCGGATAGCCGCGTCCGGGCTTGGGATGAAAATCGACCATAACGACTGAGCTGCTAAGCTCCGCCGCTTTCATCGCTCGGTCTACCGCCTCCCATGTCGCAGGCTGGAAATGAGCCGTCTTGATGCCGACAATCGTTTGGGGATACTTCTTCACCATCCGCGCAGCCGCCTCGACGTCCATTTCCTGAACATCGTTTTCCACTTTCTCACCATACATGCCGGCGCCCACGATGTTAAGGAACGCCAGCAGGCGAGTTCGCGAGCGGCTGATGACCTTCTTCTGGAACTCTTCGAAGTTTTTCCAGCCCGAACTTCCTGCATCCACCGCAGTCGTCACCCCGCTCTGCAAGGCGTTGTGATCGGGGTTCAAATTCAGTTGTGCTCCTTGCGCATCAAAATGCGTGTGGATGTCAATGAGTCCCGGTGTGACGTAGTACTGGCTTACATCAACGACGAGCCTGGCGTTTGACGACGGCAAATTCTGGCCGACACGAACGATCTTGTTCCCCACGATCGCGATGTCATAACGTCCGTTGCGCTGGTTCTTGGGATCGATGACTTGGCCGCCCTTCAGCACGAGGTCGTAGATCTGTTGAGCGCGCACAGGAGAAGCAGAGAACAACATCACAGCCAGGAGAAGAACACCTCTGGTACGTATGCACCTTTGCCGAAACCCGTTGAAAGAACCTCCTTGCTTGCCGCAACTCATCGATTTGCCCCGGGCGCTGGCTTCGACGTGTCCCCTGTTCTTACGAATCTTCATGGGATCGCCTCATACTCTCCAGCCTGGCTCCACAAGGGGAAGCCCAGTCCGTTCAGATCGACAACGAGCCGGCCATTCCTGATGGTGGCCACACATTCCAACTTCCGCGTTCCCAGCAGTTTCTTACTCCACGCATCTTTGAAGGCAAAGACGCCTGTCTTCAACTCGAACACTGCAACGTCAGCAACCTTGCCTTCACCCAGTGTTCCCAGCTCAGGAAATCTTTTGATCGCACGAGCCGGATTCACTGTGGAACGCTCGACGGCGTCTTGAAATTTCATCCCCAGATTCATCAGCTTGGAAATGCAGTTGGCCATGTCAGACTGCGGGATCATGATGCTCGAGGAGTGCAGGTCGGTGCTGATGGTGTCGGGAGGAAACCCTTGCTTCATCGCCCGCACAGCTACAGGCCAGAGAAAGCTGCCACCCCCGTGGCCGAGATCGAACAACACTCCTCGTTTTCGTGCTTCGAGCATGTAGGGCTGCAGTTTGCCGGTGAAGCGATCGAGCACTTCCAACTGCCGATCGTTATAAACATGCGTGTGCAGATCTCCCGGTCTCATCACCCGCAGTAATTTCTCACGACTGGTGCGTCCGCTATTGGTGAAGATCTTGTCGTCAACAATCACCGGAGTACCCGAAAGCCGTCCAGCTTCAATAGCGCGCTCGAGAGCGGTCCAACCAGGAAGACCGAAATGAGCCACTTTGATGCCCACAATGTGATTGGGATTCTCTTTGATCTTCGCTGCCGTTTTCACCGGGTCCATATCCTCAACGTTGTCTTCTGCGTCTGGTCCGATCATCCCGCGCCCCACAATGTTGAGGAATACCAGGACCCGCGTTTTAGAAGGGTCGATGATCTTCTTTTTGAACTCGTCGAAGCTGCGCCAGCCTGCTCCTCCGGCATCGACCACCGTCGTCGTCCCGGCCAATAAAGCAGTGTCGTCGGGGAAGACAGAACCTGAATAGCCATAAACATGCGCGTGTAGGTCAATCAGACCTGGCGTGACATAAAGCCCTTTCACATTGAGCACTTTCTTGGCTTGCTGAGGCGGCAAATTGGCTGCGACGCGGGCAATCCTGTCGCCCGAGATGGCCACGTCCATCACCTGTTCAATCTTGTTGCCTGGATCGATGACGTGGCCACCCTGTAGCAAAATGTCATAGGACTGAGCCGCCGCCACGCTCGCCGTCAAAAGGACGAGCGGAAGGATGAGCGCGATGCGTTTTGTGCTGCGGGGATGAACCAGAGCGACGATTAAATTGGTAGGCAATCGTTCCTCCTTGCAAGGTCCAGGGCCACGAGTCCCCCATCAGGGCCCCGTCAAAGTCGCAAGCCCTCCCTTACGGTCGGGCTACTGAACGGATCCGAGGCTCAAGTCAGTAGCCCGCGCGTTAGCAAGGGCTCTCTTCGACTCAAGGACTTATGGGACTTTGACGGGAGCCAGGAGTCCTCCAGGAGCTGTGAAAAAATTGAATGGTAGGATCAGGTTTATACACCCAACCGAATCTTTTCACAGCTTCCCTTAACATCGGGGGACAGCGGTTTTGCAGAAACCACGCCGGGGTTGTGGCACCAATGTTCGACTCTGCAACAACCCCAAGGCCTGCGGCCTTTGCCCCCTTTACTAGGGCGGACTTCTCGGAGCAATCCCTTTACCGGAAATGCGAGACGTGTTTGAATACGCCGAGATTGTACCCCAACCTGGCACTTGAAGAAGAGGAGGAAACGATGTCACACGCACACGTTTCTCGTCGGCAATTTCTAAGGACCGGCTTGGCAATGCCCGCGGCGGGCACTCTGTTGGGCGAAGGCCCCGCAGCGCAGGCGGCTACGCTGGTCCTTCCGCACTCAGCAGGCATTTACCAACGGTTGGGAATACGCACTCCGATCAACGCGGTCGGGACGTTGACCACGTTGAGTGGTACGTTGATGCCCATCGAAGTAATCCGCGCCATGGAGGAGGCTTCCAAGAATTTCGTTCCAATCCATGAGCTGCAGGAGAAAGTCGGTCAACGGCTGGCGGCGCTCACGGGGGCCGGTGGCGCTTTTGTCACGGCGGGCGCCTCGGCCGCGCTCTGCCTTGCGACTTGCGCGGTAACGGCTGGAGATGATCTGAAGAAAATGCTGCAGTTGCCGGATCTCACAGGGATGAAGACAGAGATCATCATCCAGAAGACGCATCGAACTCTCTACGACCATGCATTTCGCATGGTTGGAGTGAAGCTCGTCGAAGTTGAGACCGCGGAGCAGATGCGTCGGGCCATCAACTTGCAAACCGCGGCCGTTGCCTATGTCATGAGCCACCACACGTTGGGCGGTAGCAGGCCTTTTGAGACGCGCATGGATAACTCCCTCGGTTTTGAGGATCGTTATGTCGTCGGTCCTTACGGAGAGGTAAGCCTGGAAGAGGCCCTGGAAATTGCCCATCGGGCCGAGCTGCCCTTGATCCTGGATGCGGCCGCAGAAATTCCCCCGGCAGAGAACCTAAGCAAGTTTGTGAAAATGGGTGTTGATCTCGTTGCCTTCAGTGGAGGCAAAAACTTGCGCGGCCCTCAATGCAGCGGACTGTTGCTCGGGCGCAAGGACCTGGTGAAAAAAGCCTACGCCAACAGCGCTCCGAACGACTACCTGCCGCGCATTGCGAAGGTGGGGAAGGAGGAGATTGTCGGACTGCTGACGGCAGTTGAGCTCGCTTTGAAGCGAGATTACAAAGCACAGCGGCGCGCCTGGTTCGCTATGTTGGAACGCTTGGCTGAGCGTCTGAAGGACATCCCAACCGTGCATACTGGGTTTGTGACAAACAACGACTACAGCCACACGCCCAGGCTTTCGGTGCAGTGGGACGAAGCCCGTACGGGAGTGACGCTTGGGGACATGGTTCGAATGCTGCGCGAAGGCGAGCCCTCCATTGTCGCCACCGATCTTCGGCGGTTCACTCCGCCGTGGAAGGGCTTGGGCATTTTTCCTTACAACCTTCTGCCTGGAGAAGAGCTGACCGTAGCCGATCGCGTAAGAAATATTCTGACCAAGAGTGCTTAATGAGAAGGCGAAAGGCCAGGAAGAGGTTGTCAAGGCCGTCGGACCGATTGTTCCCCCTTAAGCTGCAAAAAAAAATTCGGTTGGGTGCATAAACCTAATCCGCTAGGGACGCGGTGCTCCTCGTCCGGGTTGGGTTTACCGTCGCGGACGCGCAGCAGCGCGTCCCTACCATTTAATTTTTTCGCAGCTTCAGGGGGAAGAAGGCGCAGCGACAGCGGTCGCGAAGCCTTCAGGAAGTTGTCGGTGGGTGGCGCATACTTCGTGCCTACTGCGATGTATGCGGGCGGTACGCACACGTGGCAAACTGCGCCATGTGTGCGCCACCCAAGGAATCGGCACACGACTCAACAAAGCGATACTGGTCGTCCTCTAACAGAAAGCCGCACCATAGGCGAGTACTGGCTGCACTCAGTTTATTCCCCTGACTCTACGTCCTCGTCTCTTGACCCTTTCACCTTACCCCTTTTCCCTTATTGGAGGCCACACAATCATGAAGAGACGCGAATTCTTTGGTTGCACCTTGGCTGCTGGAACTGCGCTGAGTGGCAGTTTCCAGGCCACTGCCCAAGCAGAGAACCTTAAATCCTGGGAGAAGGTAGTGACCAGCAAGGAAGACGAACTCACGACGAACGGATATTCCTGGATCAGCGGCAATACGTTCAAGATGGGAGAGGTGGTATTTGAACGCGACGCGCTGGGGACGCCGTATACAGGCAAGGTACTCGCCGCCATCCAGCCGCATTCGGACGACATTCCTCTCTTTTCCGCCGGCACGGTGGCAAAGCTGATGAAGGAAGGCTATACGGGCTTTCTCATTCGCGCTAGCAACGACGAAGTGGCGGGACCGGGAGACATCGCGGAAACCATCATGGCCAACCATCGCGACAATGAGGAACTGGCGAAGGTGATGGGATTCAAAGCTGTCTTTGATCTGGGTTACCGGAATCATCGGATGGACGAGATGTCGATTGTGGAATTTCGAGCACGTCTCGTTTTCCTGTTCCGTGCCCTGAAAGTGGACACGATCATCAGCTATGATCCCTGGGCACACTATGAGTATCACCCAGACCACTACGTCACTGCTCGGGCCGTCGAAGCTGCCGCATTCATGGCCGGCAACGGCAAGAACTATCCCGAGCACTTGTACACAGGCCTACAGCCTCATCTGGTGACCGGGAGATACTACTTCTCACGGGGACGCCCGCAGGTGGTGAATCGCGTTGTCGATATCAGTTCGGTGATTGATCGAAAAGTGGAAGCCAACTCAGTGAACAAGGCCCAGGGGCCCGCAGGAGTGAACGGTTCTCAGCTCAAAGCTAAGCTGGCGAAGGAAGGCCGGAAACTGCCTCTGCTCGGAAACGACGACCAGACTGCGAATCGGCAATACATCAAGCAGCTAGTTCTCTACAACGATAAGGTCGTGGGCAAGCAGTACGGCGTGGCGTACGCCGAGAAGTTCCATTACATCGGACCCAGCCAGTCTTCGATCGACAAGTACGTGGCCGAGAACACCGTACCGTTGTGACGTGCGCGACCTTGGCTCGCCATCTCAGCGAGTAGGGTGCGTTCGTGAACGCACCATTCGTGCGGGGAATCGGACGGTGCGTCGAAAAGCCTGACGCACCCTGCATGCTTGCCCAATGGCTCACGCCTCTGCTGCCCTCAGTCTCTTCGCTGACCACCGGGCACGTCCATACTCTCCGACCGAAACCTCTCCGGACATCTCGCTAGCCTGAGCCATACCGGAAAACTCGTAGGTCAAGCGAGTTCCTTCGTAAGGAAGGCTGCTGCGCAGCGATACTTTCTCTCCATCAATGGTTCCAGACAGCTCTCCCTTGGCGATTCGTGCAACGTGTGTGCCCGTAATCTCATTGGCATTGGTCCCCAAGTGCAGCTGATGGCGGGCCGCCCCGCCAGTAAATTCAATGCTCACTTCCCATCGTCCCACCACGTCCACAGCGGGAGCACGAAGCGTCATGGGTGGCTTTCCTTTGGGCGCGCGGCGTAAGACTTCCTGCAGACGCTCAGCAACCATTCGGTACTCTCCCTCTTTCATCGCTACCGGGCGAATAATGAAGGAATGACCCGGGCCTTCGGCGTGAGAGAAGATTCTGGGCTCTCCTTCGCGCAGCTGATGTCCAACCTCTTCTGCAGTGAGGCCAACTTGTTGCGGGTCCCAAGCCACTTCCATGACCGGAAAGGGACTGGCGCCCGCTGGAGGTTTTACCTGGGTTTGAACTCCGGGAACCTGTGTGATGACCTTGCTGATGTGGCCATACCAGCTTTCCCACTTCTGATATTCGGCTTGAAGATCGTACTTGTTTCTCCACACCTCCATAGCCGTGAGCATTCCCATAATTTCTTCCTTCCCCACCTTCATCGCCCGGCCCAAAGCATGATGCGGAGAACTGTTCAGCCAGGCAGCGCGCACGAGATCTTTCCGTCCGAGCAGGAGGCCCGCACATTGCGGCCCACGAAGGAACTTTCCCCCGCTGTAGCCCACCAGGTCGGCGCCCCGCGAAAGGTATGGATTCGGGACCACCGGCAATTCTGCAGCCGCATCCACGAGAACCGGCACAGCGGCTTTTCGTCCAGCCTCGGCAATCTCCTCAAGGCGAATGCTCCCTTTCGCTTCGGCTGTGCCAAGCACCGCAATCATCGCGGTGCGTTCGCTCAGGGCTGCATGGAATTCTTCGCGTGATCCGACTTCGACGATTCTGACGCCAGGAACTCGGATCGCATGATCGTAAACGTTGCGAGACTGCTTGGGCATGATCACCTGATCCTTCAGGCCTTGCAGGTTGGGTAATTGCAGCATCTTTTCCGGATCAGAGCCGGCCACACAAGCCGCAGTAGCGTGGACCAGAGCCGCAGCGCATCCAGCGGTCACGATGCCCCATTCGCATCCCAACAACTCAGCCAGACGCTCGCCCACTTTCTCCATGAGCTCGTCAAGGTTAACCGGGTAATGGGAAGCCTCTTCCATCGCCTGCTTAACCTCTGGCCGGCTGAGTGCACCACCATTGATGGTGTAGGTGGCGGTCAGGTTGATGAATGGGCGAACGCCAATGCGTGTGTAGAGGTTTTGTCCGTCCGCTTTGGCTACTGCCGGCGAGCTACCAAGCAGGCTCCAGGCCGTCGCCCATCCCCCGGCTTGGAAGACTTCCCTACGGCTCAACTTGGCAAGCAGTTTGTTAGATCCAGACTGCGTCATGTGAGTGCTCCTCTGAAAATCCCCTTAAAAAAGGGGGGGAAGAAGGCGAAGCGACGGCGGTCGCGGAGCCTTCAGGGGGTTGTCTTGATGGGTTCGGAAAGCCGAACGGACAACCCCCTGGCGCCCCCTTTGCTACCGATTGGTTAATCTTACACGAGACCTAATCCACGTACCCAACACAGTCAATCTGCACCAACTGTCCTGGGCGTCGGAAACCGGTCGAACCGAAGTAAGAGCGTGCGGGCCGATTTTTGGGAAAGAAAGCGTTGTAAACCTCGTTCATCGGCTCCCAGTTCTTTTCCGGGTCAACCAACGCCACCTGGACCTTCAGCACGTTCTCCATGGAAGAGCCAGCCTTTTCGAGCGACTCTTTCATGATCATCAGCGCATCGGCAGTCTGCTCCCGAATGTCACCAGCCTTGGGCCGGCGTTCTGGATACCAGCCACCAATCCCGCTGAGAAAGAGCAGATGGCCCGATCGAATTGGTCCGCCAGCAGATTCCTTCTTGGGGCTCCAGGAACCGGTCGTTTGCGCGAAGGCTGTCTCAGCTCCAAACAGCGCCAGAGCTGTTGTCTGTAACAGGACCCGTCGGGAACTCCGCTTAACCTCGGGAGTGGTCGAGTTCTTTGTCTTGGTTGTCATATGAGGCGGGAGTATAGTTCATAGCGTCCGACCAAGCAATGTGGGGAGTGCATTCC
The DNA here is from genome assembly GCA_022616615.1 of Acidobacteriota bacterium. GTDB lineage: Bacteria > Acidobacteriota > Terriglobia > Versatilivoradales > Versatilivoraceae > VFZK01. Next base: position 4,972 of record JAKEER010000820.1, on the reverse strand, counting down.
TGTGGGAGTGTATTCCAAACTTTCTGAGGCGGGCTGGTAAAAAGGGTTAAGGGTCAAGGCGAAAGGGTCAAGAGGTCTGCCTTTCCTTGACCCTTTTGCCTTGACCCTTAACCCTTCTGACCCTTACTGCTGGCAGCTTGGCTTGGCTTACTGGGCCGGCTTGACTGTCCCGCCTAGACTGTTCATCACAGCGGCGTAGTCATTGTAAAGCGTCGTGTAGAGTGCCTGCGTTATCTCTGGTTTCTTACCTTTCGCCAAATTTCCAATCTTGATATAGAAAGCATCCATCTGATTGATGGCTGTTGCCAGGTCGGCAGGTTGCTGCAACAGAGCCTTCTCGGCGTTATCCAGGTGGGCCAGCAGGCTCTTGTAGCTGCTGCTGCCTGATAGAAAACCCCCACCGCCCACACCCATATTAACGTCGGTGCGCGTGATCTCAATCAACATCAAAGCCGAGGCCGACATGACCGTGAAAGCCCCCATCAGTGTGGCAGACTGCCCATCCGGGTTAGTCACCGTCAGATTTCGCCCGCCCGGCGCAGCATTCAAAGCCACATTCATCTTTCCTTTCATGGCTGTTGCCGAAACAAACTCAACGTCACTCAACGTCACTTCAGTTCCACTGATCTGCCAGATCGCTCCGTTTTGAAACCCTGCGCCGGTCAGATCCACGTCGACGCTTTGGGTCTGAATGCCCGAAGAGGGGCTAAGGCTAAGCATTGAGGGCGGCGGAATGGGAACGGAGAGTTCCTGATACACATAGAAAATGTCGCGCTGTGTGCCAATGCCGACGGGAATCGACTCACCCCAGTAGACCGAGACCACCGAGTCGGAAACAGCAGTTCGGGGAACTCCTGAAAGTATAAGGGTGCTGCCCGAAAGGTTCTGGTTTGCGTCAAAAGCAGCGCCCGCGTCCTCTGACTTTCTCAAGTAGACGTCGCGCTGGTTGCTGGCAGCCCCTGGAGGTACGTCCGCCCACGTAACGTACACGTTGCTGCCTCGGCCGGCCACTGCCGGATCAATGGAACCGCTGGAATTGCTCGACAGGTTGAGCACGAGAGGTTCAAACGAACCGCCTGCGTTGATCGAACGGGCAAACATAATGTCGTCGTTGCCCGGCGTATTGTCCTTCCAAGCCAGCCAGACATTCATGCCGTCTGCGTCCAGGGAAGGATTCCTGGAAAGACCGGCGTTACTGGAAATATTGAGGGTCAGATCAAAGGCCACACCACCATCCACAGAGCGCCGGAACAGAATGTCGTTGGCTGATCCGACCGGCTCTGACCAAGCCACATAGACTGTGTTTCCACTGGCAACAACCTTCGGATCGATGGAGTACGCTGTCGAAAGCGAAATGTTCTGCACGCCTAGGAAAGAAGCTCCATAGTTGCCAAAGCGAGCCAGGAAGATGTCATCCGCTCCTCCGGTGTTCTGCCTCCAGACCATGTACAAGTTGGATCCCGCAGCAGCCAGCCAGCTGGAAGAGCCGAGCTGAAGGCCGAACGCCGTGGTCAGATTAACTTTTGGCAGGAAGGTGGCGCCGCCATCGTCAGAGTGAACCAGGAAGTCGCCGCCCGTGTCGTTGAACACCAGATAGACGTGGGAACCATTGGCCGCGATTCGCGGATTCCCGGTCCCATAGGTGCCTGAAGATTGAGAGATGTTCTGAAAAGATCCGAAGGTTTTTCCTCCATCTATGGATCGGGTGAAGTAGATCTCAGGATTGAACACGGCGGCGCCGATTTCGTTGTCTCTCCATACGACGAAGACATTTGCGCCGCTCGTTGCCACCTGCTGATCCGAGGAATCCTGCGGTGTGCTGATCAAGCTGCCCGGCACCGAAAAGGCTGCCTCCATCTGCGTCGTGGCTCCCTGAAGCAAAACGGCAAGACCCAGGAAGCTAATGGTGCCCAACAGATCGCGGAGTGTAATTGGAGCCCGATGCTTTCTCATAGCGTGATTCTCCTTAGGTTGAGTGTGGAAAAAATTGGCCTGTTCTGTTCGCGGCTTAATTCATCAAGATAGAAGTCCGGCACAACACTGAAGACACGCTGCTCTCGCCCATTTGCAGTTCACCGGCCAGGTTTCTGCCGGCAAATACACTCGTGTCCCCAGCGCTTGCGTCTCCAATGACTTCCGCGCCTACAGATCGCCTGTCATGCACCTCGCCGCGAATCGGCCCTGGCACAATAGGTCACGTGCATGTATTCGAAGGAATTTCTAAGGATCCTCTCTGAGGAAGCGGAGGTTAGCGGGCTGGAATCTGAAGTTCAGGCACCTGAAGACTGCGGAGGAGACAACTCTGTACTGTCGATTTCTGAACGCGGTTTTGCCAAGCGCAAAATCGGGCTCCGCGGCTAGCGTCCCTGGAACTCAGGCGAATCAACTCGCGCAGAGAGGAATTAAGAAACGCTCAAGCACCGCACCCAGTCCAGGCTTGGTACTAACGCGGTTGCATTGAAGGCTCGCTGACTACTTCGTCCAACTGCATTTCAAAAATGTGCCGAAGTGCGCCGGCGTGGCAATACTGCAATGTCATTCGGCTGGCGCCGGATTCCGCCGGATGAAACTTTGAACGCTTGATCAGATGTTTAGGGACCGGAAGAACAATTCTGACGCGGATCTGACAGTGTTTGCCATCCTGACCAACAAAAAGTGGCAACTTTCTTGAGCGCGGGCTTCTTGGCGACGGAACATTCTTGAAATCACGCCTCTCCCGGACAGACAGAACGGCAACCACCAGGTAACCGCGCCAGACCACAATCACCCCTGAAACGTTGGCGGCCCAGGCGCAACAAGCTTTCCAGCAGGCGGATCGAGTCTCTCCTGCGAGCCAACAACAACTACGAAGCGCAACTCACCGCCATGCATGAAGCCTACCCAGGTCATCACACACAGTGCTGAGCAGCGAGAGTTGGCTGCTGTTGATTTCTTCATGTAGCTCTCCGCGTCTCTGTGCCTCTGCGGTTTGTCTTTAAGCCGTGAGGACGGCTTGTTGTAGAATGCACGCTTTCAAATCTCAAAAGAGGACGTGCCTAATCTGATGGCGAAACCTAAAGTGCTGCTCTTTGAAAAGATTCACCGAAAAGGAATAGAGTACCTGGAGAAAGAAGGTTGCGAGATTCTGTTTTCGGAAGCAATCACCGAGGAAGCGTTGTTAAAGGTGGCGCCAGCAGCGGAAGGGATTGTGTTCCGCACACGGGGCTATGTGAGCCGGAGATTGATGGAAGCGGCGCCCAATCTCAAGGTCGTGGGCCGGCACGGTGTTGGGCTGGATAACGTCGACATGGAAGCGGCAACGGACCTGGGCATCTGGGTGGTGAGCACGCCGGAAGCAAATTCCGAGTCGGTAGCCGAGCATGTGCTTTCGCTGGCTTTGTCGCTCGCCCGCCAGGTGCCGCAGACGTTGCGCGCACTGAAGGAGCATCGCTGGGAGGATCGCAACCGGTACGTTGGCCAGGAACTTCTGGGCAAGACGCTGGGAATTGTCGGGCTGGGGCGTGTCGGCTCAACCATCGCGCGCATTTGGCATCGGGCGTTCGGTTGCCCCATTCTTTTTCGCGACATTGTTTCTAAACCCGAATGGGAGCAGGCGCTCAACGCCAGACCAGTGCCGCTGGATGAGCTTTTGAAAACAGCCGACTACGTTTCGCTGAACGTGCCGCTGAAAGCAGACACGCGCGGCATGATTGGCGAGCGCGAGCTGGCGCTTATGAAGCAATCGGCCTTCATCATCAACGCGGCCCGGGGACCGGTGTGGCAGGAAAAGGCTGTTTTTAAGGCCCTGAGCGAGAACTGGATTGCAGGTGCTGCCGCCGATGTGTTTGAGGAAGAGCCCACGGCGCGCGACAACCCGCTGCTTGCTTTGGAAAACTTCATCGGAACACCTCACGTAGCGGCGCACACTCAGGATGCCATGCAGCGCATGGCGATGGTGGTGGAAGACATTGTTTCCGTCATTCGCGGCAAAGCGCCGCAGTACCCCGCAAACCAGCCGAAGTCTGCACGCCAGACAGTGCAGCAGGCCTGAGGGCATGCTGGTGAAGATTCAGTGCAAGACGCAGTGTCCTCACCTCTGTCATCCTCCCAAGCGCGGGCGAGAAGGGCCGTCGGTCCGGTGTGTCCCGGCCTTGGGCAGTTCGCGGTACAGCAAACTGTCGCACCGATTTCCGAGCAGCTGCACCACTGGCTTGGCTGGCTGTCAATGCCCGATTACAAGGAGACGAATCTTCCATGAAGAAAGAGTTTCAGTTTGTTGACAAACGATTCGAACTGGAAATGGGAGTAACTGCAGAACCGGAAGGGGATTTTCTCAAGTGTCCTGGAACGGTCTTTCACAGCCAGCAGGCCCACAAGGGAGTTTTCAAGTTGACGAAGGTTGCCTGGGAGACCGTTAACCGCAAGGCCCAGGAGAGTGCGCGACCTTTAGATGAAAAACTGGCGGAAGGCTGTGTGGATGTTTTGCGCGCCGAGCTTTACATCCGCCCCATTCCAGACGGGTTCTCCTACGTAGTCGATCACCGATTCTTCGATAAGCCGCCCGGCTACTAGGCAACACGAACCGTGATCGAAGCGCAACTATTGAACATGCACATTATAGTGACACTTCTCTGCTTGCTTCGATTGATGCTGTTTCGGCCCGCCTTCGGCTCCCCTCTCCCCAACGCGGGAGTAACGCGGGAGAGGGGATGGGTGTGAGGGGGATTCCTATGGCGTGAGGTCAATTCACTAAACCCAGCGTCTGATGGGATTGTTGGGCCCCAGGCAAGAACAATCAACTCTGTGCTCCGCTCCCTCACCCCTGACCCCTCTCCCGCGTTGGGGAGAGGGGGACCGAAGTCTACTCATTTTTTCACAGCTCCTCGAGGGTGAGCGGGTGCAATTAAAAGTGGCGGGCAAGCTCTGCAGCCCTCCCTCACGGTCGGGCTACTGACAGCGCCGGTGCCAGTCAGTAGCCCGCGCGTCAGCAAGG
>JAKEER010000819.1 GCA_022616615.1 Acidobacteriota bacterium | reverse complement strand
TGTTAGTCCCTGCCTGAGAAAATGGCCCCAGACTTGTCTGAAACTGAGCGCGAAAGTGCCGTCACTAGAATGAGGCTTTGAAAAGCGAAAACCTCAATCGCCGAGGCTGCGAATGGGCGAATTCGGCGTTTGCCATAGAGAATGAGCCGGCTATTTGTTCCTGGCCTGATGTGGCCGGTATGACTGGCTTTCAATCGTCAGATCCTCAAAACGGGAAATCGTTGGGATTGCAGCAGCTAAATCCATCTAGACTTGAAAACCGAACACTGAGAACCTAGTGGTCCATCAGCAGGGAGGGGCCTGCCCCGATTCGACCATGTCGACACAAATGTACCAGGAGCGCGTTAACCGTCTGCGGCGCGAGCTTGCGGATTTGCAGCAGCGGCTCAGCGAGGAAACTAAACGGGAGGCTGACAAAATCAAGCGCATTGCCCAGATCGAAGTAACCACCTCACGTTCCACCTCGCTAAGCATGCTCCAGTCGAAGCACCGGGAGATCGCACGGCTTGAGGAGGACATTGGCCAAATACAAGCCAAGAAAGGCAAACATAAACAAGGAGGTCGCACGTAAAAGCGCTGAACTACACCGCTGCGAGCGTGACCTTCTGCGAGAGCAGGAAAGAGAGCAGAAAAAAATCGACGATGCAGAAAGGAAGCGTGCGCAGGCACAGCTTGCTTACAAACGTGCTCTCTCGCGAGAGCTCTCTGCACAGAGAGAACTCACACGCAAGATATCAGCTCAACCCTTGGATGCTGAGGAGAGGATGAAGAAATACGACATTTTTATTTCTCATGCGTGTGAGGACAAAGAGGAGTTTGTTCGTCCCCTGGCCCAAGCATTGCAAGGACTCGGGGTCATGGTGTGGTTTGACGAATTCGAGTTAAAAGTTGGCGATAGCTTGCGCCGGAGAATCGACGAAGGGCTTGCGCTGTCCCGATACGGGGTCGTCGTATTGTCGAGCGCTTTCTTCGCAAAGAACTGGCCTCAGTACGAGCTGGACGGGCTCGTCGCCCGTGAGATGACGGGCACGAAAGTTGTTCTGCCGATCTGGCACAGGGTCACGAAAGACGAGGTCCTATCGTACAGTCCACCACTCGCTGACAAGGTGGCACTCAATTCGTCCGTGCTGAGCGTGGAAGAGATCGCGAGGAGCTTGGTTGAGGTTGTCGGCAGCAAATAAAGTCTTATGAACTCCAACAAGCTACCGCCTCCCCGATAGCTTGTTGGCCTCGAGCCGCAGGTCCCAAACGACATGCCCGTGGAATTTCTCCCGCCCGAGGCCCTCGGTTGACAGAGCGCTGTTTGACGAGACCGAGCGAGGGACGAGCCACCCATCAAGGCGTCTTAGCGACTTCTAATGCGCGGTCCAATTGGGTATCAACGCCCGCGGCAAGCGATTCCGGAGCGTTTTCAATATTGACGTCAGGCTCCACTCCTTTTCCTTCGATACATTCACCTTTCCAGGTATACCAACCCGCGATCGGTATCCGGAGCCTGTACCCGGCAGGCAACTTGAAGTTAGCGCCACCCAGAACCTCACCTGCCGTTCTTGTGCCGACAAGCGTTGCAAGACGATTCTCCTTTGCGAAACCTGCCACCATTTCTGCCGCGCTGTGGGTGTGTTCATTGATGAGGATGACCGTGCGACCGTGGAAAGGTTGGGGACCAAGCCCCTCGGTCACGAGGACGACTGAGCGATCCCTGTTCAGAATCTTGAAGCGCACAGCCATCATGAGGAGCTTTCCTCTTGTGGCTGGGATTTCGGCGATGCGGGCCAGTTTTTCTTTCCTGTATCCATTCCGCAGCTGCCGGCGCGTAAGGCTGTAGCCTATTTCGAGGTTGCCGGCACAGAGATAGCTCATTAGGCGTAAAGAGCCCAAGCCGCCCCCGATGTTCCCGCGAACGTCGACAATCAGTCTTTGAGCGCCGTGATCTTTCAGGTCGCGAATGGCCTCATCGAGATCCTTGGCAAAACTTTGGCCAACCGCTCCTGGAAAGGTCGCCACTTTGACAAAACCTACTCCGGGAGCAAGCATCCGGTGTGAAAGACTGCGGGGCTCGATCATCGGGGGGCGATCTTTGGCTGCTCGATTAGGCACCACGATGGAGACTCGGCGCCTGCTGCCGCTGAGGGTGGCGACTTCAACTGCATGGTTCCCGCCGATTCGGAAACCAGCCGGCTTCGGTGGCCCTACAGGCTCCGAATCCACAGAGAGCAGGAGCTCGCCAGAGCGAATACCAGCTTGAAATGCGGCACCATCTTCAATGACGTCGACGAACATCCAACGCTTTCCCTCAGGCCTATCAATAGCGCGCAGTGTTGCGTTGATCGAGTAGGATGCTGGAACATTGTCACGACGCTGATGAAAAAAGGCGGTGTGGCTGCTGCCCAATGCTTTGAGCAATCCGCTGACGCCACTTTGAAACGCCTCATGGCTAGTTTCAGCAATGAGACTGGGCATGCGTTCTTCGACCAGGGAGATCCACGCTGCATAGTTCTGGTTGGGATTCTGAACGTTGATGTGACGCTCGGGGACGAGCTTCTTGATGGTGCTCAGGATTTTGGCACGGTCGTTCTTGGTGAGAGCTGGCGCTGATGCATTTGGGGTGGTAGACATTGATTCGGCTCCTAGTTCGCCACCGTCCGGTTCTTAGAGAAAGCGATCGGATGATCACCTGCACCTTCCAGCTTAAAGCCCGCCCAAAAATAAGGAAGAGCTCGGGCTCCGAAGACCTTGAGCATGTCGCGCTTCGCTGCGGTCAGGGCGCGGGCGGGACTCTTTCCATCGGCCAGATGTGCGTAGAAGCGCTTCATGACATAGAGCGTGGAAATGTCATCGACACTCCAGAGGGTAGACAGCACAGCTCTCGCGCCGGCCAGCCGAAATGCGAGGGAGAGATTGGCGATGCCTTCCTGGCCTTGCAGGCTGCCGACTGCGGTATCGCAAGCCGACAAAACGACAAGATCCGCACCCGTGCGAAGGTGAACAATCTCGCTTGCTTCCAGAATTCCGTCGTCGCTCGATTGTGGATCGCTGAGGAGTATCAGCGCGGCTCGATCAGGGTGTTTCTCATTTGAAACCGCATGGACTGCCAAGTGGATAACGGCATGCTGCTCAGCAATGGATTCCTTAAACGAAGATTTTGTGGCCTCCGGTCCAAGTAGCAGGGTGTTGCCATCCGCACGGAGTGCCGCTTGAGCGGCGACAATTTCTTCTCTGGAAGCGGGCAGGTCGACCAAGGGGGAGCTAAGGTAGCCGCGCATCACAGCCAGCTTCTTTAGTTCCGCTGTCTGGTCGTAAGGGATGCCGCCGACGCCGAGCAGGGCCTGCTTCACCGGCTTGCTGGGCGGCAGCGACTTTGCGAGGTACACTCCACTCGCAGATCGAGCGTAGGTTATGGTGTGGGTAGAAACCAAGTAGCGTCCCCTGCCATCTACGAGGGCCTCGAATGGGAGGACGTGAAGGATGCCATCTGGGACGATAATCAGGCGTTTTTTCTTCTCAACGTCGGGGATGCCCTTCATGAGAGTCGTGTAGAGTTGCATTCCTTCTGGCTGCGAGGCCCGTTTCGCTTTCAGCGTTTTCAGATATGTGCCGACCAACTCTTCGATGGTTTTACGGCTGGCCAGTGGTATGACACGCGCAGAGTTTCGGCTGATCGCTAGGCAATAGGAACGCCGTTCTGCAACAACGTACTCGAGCACGAGTTCATTTGCCGCGAGGCTCGCCCGCACATCTCCTAAAGGGACGGTCTTCCAAGGCTCCGATTTCAAGGGGCTTGATCCTGGGGTAAGCCATCTGGCTTGTTCAGCGAGAAAAATCTTGTCCCGAATCTGGCGGATTTGTTCAGAAGATTCCGCCTTCGTCAGTTCGAGATTCAATCGGCT
>JAKEER010000818.1 GCA_022616615.1 Acidobacteriota bacterium | reverse complement strand
GGATCAGGTTTATACGCCCAACCGAATTTTTTCACAGCTCCCCTCTCCCGCGTTGGGGAGAGGGGAGCCGAAATCTCGCGAGGGCGGCAACCAGTAAGGCTCTTCGAGTTTCGCGGCGAGAATTAGCTAGGCGAGATCAGATCTCTCGAGGCTTCCTTTTCGAGCCTTGAAGAATGAGTCACCATATTTATTGATGCAACGCAGTACTAAGTCAGTAGCCCGCGCGATCCAGTCCTTTCGGGACTTCGACGAGGATTTCGTATCCAAAAATGCAGCTTGCCGAGCGAACAGCCAGTATGTTGCAATCTGCGCGGATGGCGTCATGCTTGAAACTGAAGGAGTCCGCAGAATCTTAATGATGGACCTGAAGGCTGAGATGAAAATCAAGGCAACCTTACTGCTTCTGCTGCTGGTTCGCATTCTTTGTCCGGCGGCGTCTGCCCAGACACACACGGCCACCGTCTTTGGCAATGTGTACGATGAAAGTGGCGCGGCGCTGCAGGCAGTTGAAATCCAGATGATCGAAGACCGCACGCAGAGTTTTCGAACTGTGATGTCCGGGAAAAACGGTGCTTTCGTCGTGCCTGCGCTTTCTCCGGGGCGCTACATGGTGACGGCTCACTTGGCCGGCTTCAGAAAGAGCACCATTACGGGAATCGAACTGAATGTGGGCGGCAAGACCCGGCTGAACATTGTGCTGCAAGTCGGTTCGGTGCAGCAGTCCTTGTCTGTGGAAGGCACGGCGGCGTTGCTGCAAAGCGAGACGAGCGCCGTCAGTCAAGTCATCGACAATCGGCGCATCACAGCGCTGCCCCTGAATGAGCGGGAATTTCTACAACTCGCGCTGCTGGGCGCCGGGTCGGCGCCACCCGCTCCGGAGTCGAGGCTTTCGACACAGTCCAACAGCGGCGTCAACGTGAACGGCGCCCGAGAAGCAGCCAACAACTTCCTACTCGACGGTGTGGATAACAACGATCTCTTTCTCAACCGTCTCGTGGTGAACCCGTCGGTGGATGCCATTGAGGAATTCAGAATTCAAGGCAGCACGTACGATGCGGAATACGGGCGCAGCGGTGGGGCCCAGGTGAATGTGGCGCTGAAGTCCGGGTCGAACGCGGTTCACGGCAGCCTGTTCGAGTTCCTGCGTAATTCCAGGCTGGACGCCAAGAATTTTTTCGATCTGCCCGACCGCAAGATTCCACAGTACCAGCGAAACCAGTTTGGCGGCAGCCTCGGCGGACCTGTGATCGCGTCGAAAACGTTTTACTTTATCAACTTTGAAGCCGCGCGGACGCGGCGAGCCGAAACCCGCACCAGCAATGTCCCGACGGCGCAGCAGAAGCGCGGCGACTTTTCAGGAACGGGAATCCCTCTGCGCAATCCGTTTACCGGCCAGCCTTTTCCCGGCAACCGGATTCCCGTGGAAATAATTCATCCTGTCGGCGCGGCACTGGCCGGCTTGTATCCCGACCCGAATCGCAACACGCCGGGCCAGAACTTCGCTGCGGCGCCGGTAGCTCGCGAGCGGATGACGCAAACCAACGGCAAGCTGGACCACCAGTTCTCGCCCAACAATAAGGCGTTTGCTCGGTACAGTTTCATCGACGAGTTCGATTTTCTGCCGTATGCCCAGAAGGGACCGAACCTGCCAAGGTTCGGAATTCGCGTGGTGGATCGCGGCCAGAATCTGGCTTTGGGAAATACGCATGTGCTTTCGGGCCGCACGCTGAACGATTTTCGCTTTGGCTACAACCGCCTGCGCCGCGAGGTGTTTCAGGAAAACTTGGGCCAGGATGTTTTCAAGAGCCTCGGCATCACGGGATTGAGTTTGAGCCCCAAAGACTTTGGCTATCCCAGCATCGTCCTCGCGGGATATGAAAGGCTGGGTGACGATGCGAACATTCCCATCGTGCGCCGCACGGGGACGTTTCATTTTTCTGACAGCCTCAGCCACCAGCGCGACCGGCACTTTCTAAAATTCGGCGGTGAGATCCGTTACTACCAGGAGAATGGCTATAACGACCTGTTCGCGCGCGGCCAACTCAATTTTCAGCCAGCATTTACGGGAGACGCACTAGGAGATCTTTTGCTGGGTCTGCCGGCTCTATCGATCAGTGCTGTGAACGAGAATCCTCAGGCGCTGCGCACGACGGCGTCCAATGGCTTCTTTCAAGACGACTGGAAGATCCATTCGCGTCTCACGCTCAATCTGGGAGTGCGCTATGAATTCAATTCTCCTCCTGTGGACGCTCGCGACCGCCTCATCAGTTTTGATGTGGCTGCCCGGCGTCTGACTCCGGTGGGCCAGAACGGGGTACCGCGCGCCGGTGTGGATGCCGATTTCAACAACCTGGCACCGCGCGCTGGGTTTAGCTGGGACGCAACCGGATCGGGCAAGCTGCTGCTTCGGTCGGGCTATGGCATCTATTACGACAGTGGAACCTTGATTGAAAACGAGACGCTTTACTTTAATCCGCCCTACTTCCAGTTGAATCTTTTCTTCACGCGACCGCCCAACCTTCTGACGCTTAGCGATCCGTTTCCTCTGGGTCGCGGGTTTTCGCCCTTGCCCAGCCCGGTGACACTCGACCGGCATTACCGCACCGGCTACGCTCAGCAGTGGAGCTTTGGGGTGCAGCAGGAGCTGCGGCGCGACTGGTTGCTTGAGGTGAACTACATCGGCTCCAAAGGAACCCATCTGGTGATGAAGCGTAACCTGAATCAACCGGCGCCCGGGCCGGGTGACATCAACGCACGACGGCCCATTCCCGGCTTCAGTGATATTCTGCTGGTTTCGTCAGACGCTTCTTCGACGTATCACGCGTTGCAGGCCCGCATAGAGAAACGCTACTCCCGGGCATTGTCATTACTCGGCGTTTACACCTTTGCGAAATCCGTGGATAACAGCTCAGCGTTCCTTGAAAGCAAAGGCGATGACAACACGCCCCAGAACAGCGCCAACATCGCCGCTGAACGCGGATTGTCGAACTTCGACCTGCGACATCGCTTCTCTGGCAGCTTCATCTACGATTTGCCGTTCAGCCGCGGACCTCGTTGGGCCGTGCAGGAAGGGTGGCTGTCTGCTTTGGTTAGTAACTGGCAAGTGAGCGGCATCCTGACGGTTCAGTCGGGACGGCCGTTTACCCCCAGGCTGAGCACGGATAACAGTAACACGGGAAACGTGGGAGGCTTCTTTGCCCACGATCGGCCGAACGTAGTCGGCGATCCGAAGCTGGACGATCCCGCGCCGGAACGATTCTTCAACACCAGTGCCTTTGCCATCCCGCAGCGCTACAGTTTCGGCAACGCGGGAAGAAACATTTTGATCGGACCCAGCCTTGGTAATCTCGATCTGGCATTGCTGAAGAACATAACGGTGCACCGGGAACAGACGCTGCAGTTTCGCGCAGAGTTCTTTAACTTTTTTAATCACCCGAACTTCAAATTGCCGGAAAGCTTCGTCGACAATCCCGCAACGTTTGGCAGAATCCTGGCAGCCGAACCAGCGCGTCAGATCCAGTTTGGGATGAAGTATTTGTTTTAGACAGAGCAAAAAGAAGGACGCAGATTTCCCAGATGAACGGAGTTGTGACTCTTTCACTGCGAACGGGCTCATCTGGAATCTCACATTTCAAATTTGAAATCTCAGATCCCCCAATGCCTTTTCTCTCCCGGCTTCTCACCCACGCAAGACTGTCGCGGGTTCAGAGATACGTCGGTAGAACAGTGCTGGACGTCGGTTGTGGCTACGGAGAGCTGCTGGACTTCCTTCCTGCGCACGTCGAGTCAGTCGCCCTTCTGGATCGCAGTTCGGAGCGCTTGCCAAGACTCCAGGATCGGCTCTCGCGCGGGACGATCAGCACAAAGGTGCTGTTGGGCGATATCGTGCGTGAGGAGATTGCTTTGCCAGCGGCCTCGTTTGACACAGTCGTGATGGCGGCTCTGCTCGAACATCTGAAATCTCCAGGCGTGGCGTTGAACCAGGTTTACCGCTTGCTGCAGTCAGATGGGCGCCTAGTCCTAACGACGCCGACACCACTGGGTGGCAAGCTCCACACCTTGGGAAGCTACTTCGGACTGACGTATCGGGAAGCGGCCGACGAGCACGAACGATTCTATGGGCAAGACGCGCTGGGGCGGTTGCTGCGTGAAAACGGATTCACAATCGAAAACTACGAACGGTTCCTGCTGGGGCTGAATCAACTGGTTGTGGCAAGGAAGGCAACTTAAGCCACAGAGTTGAGGCTGTGAGACAGCCGCAAGAGACACAGAGAAAGGCAGAAGACAGGAATGACTAATGACTAAGCACGAATGACTAAAGAAATCCGAAACCCGAATGACGAAGAGCTGGACTTAGACATTTGGCTTTTCGTGGGAATGTGCCGTGAAACCAGGCCCTGAGCCGGCCTCCGCACGGCGATGGACGTCGAGGAATTACCGCAGCCTGTGGGGCCTCAGACCGCTTTCGTGTCTACGGCCGAACATGGGGAAACAAGTCCGGGTCGCCGTCCGGAGGCCGGCTCCCACGTTCGTCGACGCTTTGAATCTCAATGAGCGGCAAAGATTCCCTGATATAATTCGGGCGCAAGTTGTGAGATTGCGGGTCTGCAGATGACTCCAAGACAAAAAAACACCTTATTCTGGCTTCTGCTCCTGGGAGTGGCTTCATCCTCCTGCGCCCGCCGCTACCGGGTTGAGGGATTGGTGCTGGATGTGAACCCTGAAGGCCGAACCATGGTTGTGTCGCATCAAGCCATCCCAGGTTATATGGGTGCTATGGCGATGCCGTTTCGGGTGGCGTCAGCCAGGGACCTCAAGATGTTGGAGCCGGGAAACCAGGTGGAGTTTCAGCTCGTGGTCAAAGGACAGTCATCGCATGCAGAAAAGATTCGGGCTGAAAGGAGCGCCGAATTGGCCCGTCCGAGCGGCGACGAGGCGTTTTTGCCTCTGCCCAGCCCGAAAGAGACGCTGCCGCTGGGATCGCTGGTGCCCGATTTTCGGCTCGTGAACCAATCTGATCAGACGGTTCGTCTTTCGGATTTCAAGGGCAAGGTTGCAGCGGTGAATTTCATCTACACCCGCTGCCCGCTTCCCGAGGTATGTCCAAGGTTGTCGGCGAACTTTGCTCACCTGCAGAAGCGATTCCAAAATCGGATGGGAAAGGATCTGGTTCTGCTTTCCATCACGCTGGATTCTCAATACGACACGCCGCGCGTGCTCGCGGAATATGCGAGCCGGTGGGGCGCCAACTCCCGAGGCTGGCATTTTTTGACCGGCGCGCCTGAAGGCATCGAGCGTATCGCGAACCGCTTCGGATTAGTCTTCTGGCCCGACGAGGGTTTGTTGACCCATACGTCGCAAACCGGCATCATCAGCCGTGATGGCTGTTTGGCCGCTTTGATTGAAGGCTCTTCCTACGAAGAACAGCAGTTGGGCGATTTCATCGCTCGTCAATTGGAGGGTGTCCATGCTTCGGACCGTCACACTCTGGACGTTGCTCGTTAGCAGTGCTATAGCTCAATCAAAGACTACAGACCTCTGTTCTCCGCCCCCGGGAAGCGCGCCGCCTTCGCTGCCGGCAAAGCTGCTGGACGGACAGGGAAAGATTCACTTCCCCATCACCACGTCGAATCCCAAAGCCCAGGAATTTTTCGATCAAGGGGTCGCGCAGATGCACTCCTTCTGGGCCGCCGAGGCAGAGCGATCCTTTCTGCAAGCTGCCGCGCTCGATCCCGCAGCGCCCATGCCGCACTGGGGCATTGCCATGGTCGCTCACGGCGACTACCGTCCGCGTTTCCAATTGGAAGGAGACCGCCCAGCGAAGCGTCGAAAGTCGTACGAAGGCGGCTCCAGGCGAGCTCTTGAAGCTTCCAAGAAAGCGCGCGAACTTGCCGTCATTCCCGGAAAGGCGACACCTCTGGAGAAGCTCTACATTCAGGCGATAGCCGCTCGGCTGGATCTTCAAAGCAAGGATCCTGACGCGGGTTATGTTCAAGGACTGCGGGCCATTCTGGTGCAGCACCCGCAAGAAGTTGAAGCGAAGAGCTACCTAGCGCTGCACACGATGCGGGGTTTCGTTTTGCCGGAAAGAACACCGCGGGAGGGCAGCATGGAATCAGCAAACTTGCTTCGAGAACTCTTGAAGGAAGCGCCGGATCATCCAGGCGTCCATCATTATGTGATCCACGGATTTGAAGGTTCCACGTTTGCCAAAGACGCCTGGCCAAGCTGCGTCCGTTATGCCGAGCTGGTTCCAAACATTCCTCACGCGCTCCACATGCCCGGCCACATCTATGCCCAGACGGGCAAGTGGACTGAGGCGGCCAAGTCGTTTGAAGACGCTGCAGCGAATGAGCTGGGCTACATCCGCGCCGACTCGCTGTACGGACGCGGGCACCATGGGCACAATGTGCATTTCCTCGTCTCTACTTATTCCTACCTTGAGCGCTACGAGAAGGCCGTCGAGGCCGCCCGGGGTCTGATGGAATTCAAAGAGAATCCGCGCGAGGTTGCGGCTGTGGACAACTTCCGGACGCCTTACCGCCAGGGCTGGTTCTCCTTGATGCGTACCCTGGTGCAGAATGAAAAGTGGGACCAGATTCTGGATGGAGGCGCCTTGCCGGTTTACGACAAGCCCCGCGAAAACGCCTGGCGAGCATGGGCAATGGGGCTGGCGCAAGCGGCGAAGGGCGATCCAAAGGCTGCCAAGCAGCAGTTGAAGGCGATGGATCAAGCGCTAAAGCAATTGAAGGCGAAGACGAAAGATTCCGTTCCAGCGTACTTCAAGGTGGCACAAGAGGAACTCAAGGGGCAGGTCGAGTTAGCCTCGAAAAAGACGGATCGAGGGCTCAAAACCTTGCAGGCAGCCGCCCGCAAAGAGCGCGCGCTGCGCTACAGCGAACCCACAAGTTATCCCCGGCCCGTGGTTGAAGTCTTGGCCCAGGCGGCGCTGCGGAACGGAAAGCTGGAACTGGCCAAAGTTTCGTTTCAGCAGGCGCTGGAACAGAACCCAGCCAGTCCCCGCGCCGAGCGGGGTCTTGCGGAAACCGTGAGCCGGATGGAGACGGGAGCGCTGAAGGCGGGTTTGTGAGAGAAAGGAACCACGGGGGACACTGGGAATACCGCAGAACGAGTGCCGAGTTTGCGGGTCAGTTCTAGATAATTTCATGGCTCTCTACAGCGTACCTGTGTGGAGAAAACAACATTCCGAAAAAGGTTGGTAGTGCGAAGTCTGGATGCAAAACTTTGGAGACGTGCTTTCACCGCAGTCCTATGACTGCTCGACGATTCCGCTCTTGCAAAGTCTTGCAAAGTGAGGTTTTAGATGTCCTTAACTCTGAGAATCGATATGCCTGAAGGAGTGTTCTCGGCCATCCGCAAGAGTCCGGCAGAGTTTGCTGACGAAATGCTGTTGGCGGCGGCGGTGAAATGGTATGAGATCGGGTTGGTTTCTCAAGGGAAGGCTGCTGAAATCGCAGGATTGAGCCGTACCCAGTTTATTCTTTCGCTGGCACGTTTTGGTGTTTCTCCCTTTCAGTACACCGCCGATGATATAGAGAGAGAGTTGCGAGATGGCGACTAGCCGTGTCGTTGCCAACGCCTCTCCCCTCATCTGTTTGGCAAAGGGCGGGCTTGCTGATTATAGGAGCCGTATGCTATGCAACTGTCTTGGATTGTATCTGTCGTTGATCCTGGGGATGGGTTTTCTGTGCAGAGCTGCGGAACCCCAGTCTTTAGACAAGCTGACTCCAGCGCAGATCATGGAGGCTTTCAAAAAAGTCAGCACAGGCAACTTGGCGGATGCGGTCGAGGACGCAACCGGACAGGCCGGTTTCATGAATTACGACATGAAACCGATCTTCAAGACAAAGATCATCGGTCCAGCTAGCACTGCGGTGCTGCGCCGAATCCTGAAGAGCGACGCCCGCAACTATCCCAACCAGGCTCTGCAAATTCTGGATGAAGCGCCCCCAGGAAATATTCTGGTTTACGTGCTGGAAGACGGACTGAACATCGCGGGCATGGGCAACTTGATGGCAACCACGGCCAAAGTGCGCGGCTTAGCTGGCGCCGTGATTGACGGTGGCGTCCGCGACGTGGAAGAGATCACGCAGATCGGATTCCCCGTCTATAGTCGCAGCATCACGCCAGCGACCTCGGTGGGCCGTCTCGTCAGTGTTTCCAAGAACAAGCCCGTGACCTGTGGCGGCGTTCGCGTGCGCCCGGGAGATTACATCATGGGCGACTGGGATGGTGTGGTCGTCGTGCCGGTAGAGGCTGCGGCGAAGGTGGTCGAACTGATCCGGCAGTATGATGACAAGGAAAGCAAGATGGTTCCGATCATCAAAGAGACAAAATCCATGTTGAAAGCGCTGGAGAAGTACAACCGGTATTAGGGTCTGATTGGCAGAAGTCTTCGATTGTCCGGCGGCTTTTGCTGCCAGAGCAAAAAGCGCTGCGAGTCCGGCGAGGAGAAGCGGATTGATGTGCATGGGGGTAGTTCCTTTTGCAGAGCTCGTTCGCGCCTCAGAATCTTTGACTCTAGTGATGCGGCCCAACTCGCGCTTCGCGCTGTAGGTCCGACTTTGGAGCCTTCATAATTCGCGGCTCCCAGTCTTGGTCGATTTTGCTGATTGCCATGACGTAGCTTCCAGCGCCTGCTTCCCGGCTTTGGCGAATCTGGGCCTGCTGCTCTGCGATCGTGACATCCCAACCTTGCAGGATCGGGATCAGCCGGCCGATGGGCACAGGGTTTCCTTGCCGTTTTGGCGGCATCTCCCTAAAAGAATTCAGCGCGTGCTTCACCCATCCAGCGGACGAGCCGTACCGAGGCAGGTCTCGCTCAAAGTTGCGAAAGGGGAGAAGGACTCCAATCCGCTCGAATCGGGAAGCCACGGGCATTAACTGCGCCGTGTATTCCTTCCAGCAGAGACCGGCAAAGCAGCCCACACCCGCGCAGGAGACTTCCCTGTCCATCTCTTCGCATTCCGTGGTCCAGACAGGAATGATCCGTGATCGGGGCACAACTGCCGCCACGGCACTTGCGAAACGCGCCGCCGCGTCTGCCGGCAGCCGCGTGGCGGTGTGAATCGGACCGTAGTCGGAAGTCCAGCGGCAAAGCAGATTGCCGCAGCCACATGCCGACGGGGCGGATTGCAGGTCGTTCAAGAAAACGCCGTGTGCAGCGGGCAGGCTTCTGAGAAGGTTGGAAATTCGTTGGAAGTGAGCGTCAAAGCCTTCCTGATAAACAATCGGCACCCAGGGATAGTTTTTTACGACCTCGCCATCCCCGGTCGCGGGAAAGTTAGGAAAATGCCGGCGCCACTCAGGATGACCCTGTAGACTGGCCATCCATGCAGGATGAGCCTCAGCCAGAGCAGGATCGCGGGCAACCTCAATCCAGTAGTAAAGCCCCATTCGCGTTGATCGAATCTGCCGAATCGCCAGGGTAAGCTTCTGCGTGGATTCGGGAGCCGCTATCAGAACAATGCTATTTGCACCTTCCGCGGCCCAGCTGCGCAAATTGGCTGCCGTGATTTCCTTAGGGCTGGCGAGGATACCCTTCAAAGGAGGGCGTGAAGAGTCCTCCGAACGGACAGCTGTCGGAGCATTTTGGAGAAGGCGGTTAGCTGCTGTTGGTTCTGACTGAACTGCCGCCGGTTTCTCATCAGGATAACCCGCGGCCAGCAGTGCCAGCGCAACAATCGCGGGCACAACGCGCCAGAAACGTTCCCCTGATGCTACTGGGATGCTGAGAAGCGTCTTGCGAACAAGCATGGCACGGCTTGCTTTCATTTTCGGTTGGTGGATACGGTTGAATAGATGGCCGTTTCCGGATACTCGGCCGACCAGGCGTACCAGCGGCACTGGACACTATTGACCCAGTTCAACTCGCGGCCTTTCAGCGGGCCATCCACGCCGCGACCCGCCAGCGTCCAGCGTGTGCCAGTTTCCTTGTCTTTAAAAGGTGCGGTTTCCGGAGAAATGTCATCGGCATAGAAAGTCAATTTTCGGTTGTCGAGTAGGGAACTATAAGCGACCGCTGATCGGGTTGGGGCATACCAGAAGACAGCAATTGGAGTTGAGCTTACCATGTCGATGAAACAGGCTCGCTCTCCGAGTTTCTCTAGCGGAAACGCCTTGGCCTGCGTGTCCACCAGAACTCCGAGAACCGGGGTAGTGGCCTGGATGCGCCCGTCTACCCTGGCCATGGTCTGCTGAGCTTCCGGACTCATTTGAGTGGGCAAAGGAGCCGCTGGATACTTCTTTCCATCATAAAGGTCGTAGGCAGTGGACTCAGGATGCAACATCAGCCAATGTCCCCAGTCTGTCATCAAACTCGGAATGCGCTGAAACTGCCGGCCTTTTTGAGGACCGTCGAATGCTCTTCCACTTAGAGCCGACCAGAGGGTTCCGTCTTTGCCTTTAACAACCATCACCCCATTGCGCCAGCCGTAGAATTCATAACCGTAATCTTTGGGGAAAGCACTCACGTAATCGCCATCAGAATCGTAAAAGAAGAGCCCGTAAGTGTCATTGATGACGCGCGGCGCCGAAAGGAACAGGCGCAGCGGAATAGCTCCGCCATTGTGAGATGCGCGCAACCACGCGATGACCCGGTCGTCGTTGCGAACAAGTCCCTTGCGATGCTGTGTGGAAGCGTAAGAACAGGGTGGCTCCGTCAGCGATTTATGGAGATTGGGTTTCGAGATGATCCTTGGAGACGAGCTCTGCGAGTAGCCGCCTGCCGAAAGCACAAGGGCCAAAGGGCAATAGCATAACAATGTTTTCCAATGCCGCATCATCATCTCCTATGACAGTGTGATTTCGGCCGCAGCAACGCCCGCCGCGGTGTTACCTGATGGGGCTTTTCCGAGTCATGACAGGAAGCGACATGGTGGCCGTCCCTACGCCTTTTCATCCTTCGTGGCGCCGCCAAGAGCCGTGACGAATTCCTCACCCTGCTCCTTGCGCAAGGCCGAGAGATGCGGATGCTGGGCTCCCACAGGAAACTCTCCGCTCCACCCGGTGGGACCCGGCCTGACTGCCGGCGTTAGATGGCATTGTAGCAGAAGATGAAAATCATCAAGTGCCGGAGATTCGTGTACAATCAAGGGCGTCCATAACAATCAGAAGGAAGTTCATGCATAGAAGAATTTTCATGAAGAGATCGCTTGCCGGGTTTGGTGGACTGCTCTCCATCGAGCGCTATGCTTTCGCTGCCGCTGGAAAAAAGATCCCGATCCGCGGCGCGTACGGTTCACCCAAGACTTTTTGGGATAAGGGAGGGCGGTTGAATGATTACGGCATCAACGCTCTCTTTGTGCATTCCGGGTCGATTGATGAAGCTTTGGTGCGTCGTGCCAGGGAAGAAGGGGCCAAGGTCTATGCCGAGTTTGCCACGTTCAATGGTAGTGGTTGGCTGACACGGCGGGAGGGTGAGCTGGAACGGGCCGTTGCGGAGCATGCCGATGCCTGGCCCATCGATGCCAGCGGCCAGCCCTCGCCTCGCCAGACGTGGTTTCTGGGCGTTTGTCCAACCAACGAAGCCTTTATTCGAGCGAAGCTGGAGGCTCTTAAACAGCTCATCACGGCTCAGCGTCTTGACGGAGTTTGGCTGGACTACCTGCACTGGCATGCGCAGTTTGAAGATCCGAAGCCGCGGCTGCCTGAGACCTGTTTCAATGAAAGCTGTGTGACTCGATTCCAGGAGCGGGCTCAGATTCAAGTGAAGGGTTCCAAACCTGAGGAGTGGGCGCGCGACATCCTGAAGAAGCACGAGAAGGCTTGGCGAAGCTGGCGTTGCTCGGTGCTGGCGGACTTTGCGCGGAGCTGCCGTGAAGTTATGTGGCAGCATGCGCCCCATCTGCTATTGGGGAATTACCAGTGTGCCTGGCGCGACGACGAGCATGGCGGAGCGCGCCGTGAGATTCTTGGTCTGGATCTTAGCAGGTTGTCGGAAGTCTTCGATGTCATGAGTCCGATGGCATACCATGCCCGTTCGGGCCATTCCGCCCGGTGGGTTGAGCAGAACGTGAAATGGCTCTCCGGGAATCTCGCCTTAAAGGGGGCGGCTCATGAAAAGCTGAAGATCTGGCCGATTGTTCAGGCTTGGAGCGATCCCCAGGGAAACAAGGTCAGCCCCGAAGACTTCGAGAAGGTGCTGTGGAACGGAACTGCGGGAGGCGCAACCGGTGTCATGATGTTCACGCTGGGAGCTGTGGCAGAAGATGAGGCAAAACTGGCCATATTGAAAAAGGTTTATGGGCAGATGGGTGCTGCGTGAGGAGATTCCTATCCTGCCCTGGACATGCAGGAACCATCGGCAAGAAGTCATTCGAGGGAGTCCGTCCATGCCGGACGTGCCAGCGAGAGCCACTCTGACAACCTGCGGCGCGCCGCGTGCATCTTGGAGAACTCGTGCGACTAAAACACTCACTCGTAAGCGGCCTCCTACTAGCTGTCGGCGTTTTGGCTTTGCGGGCGCTGCCCCAGCAAGACAAACCCAAGCCGCCCAAGAGCGAAGAGCCTTACACACTGCAGGTCGATGTCGACCTCGTCAATCTGGCAGTGGCGGTTGCCAGTCCTTCAGGGAACTACCTCACCGATCTGAAGAAGGAGAACTTCCGCATCTACGAAGACAAGGTTGAACAGCAGATCACCCATTTTTCCCCGGTTGATGCTCCCTTCGCCGTTGCTTTGGTGCTTGACACCAGCGGTAGCACGGAAGGAAGGCTGGCCCGCATGCAGGACGAGGCTATTCACTTCGTGCAGCAAATTCATCCAGATGACGAAGTCATGGTCGTCTCCTTTGACGACGAAGTGCATCTGGAGACCGACTTCACGAGCAACCGGCGCGCTGTCGAACGCGCCATCAAGCGGACCCGCACTGGGCAGAGCACCCAGTTGTACGAAGCAGTTTATCTGGCGCTTGAAGAGAAGCTGAAGAAGAAGAGGGAGAGAAAGGCGATGGTGCTTTTTACCGACGGCGTCGATACCTCCAGCCCTACCGCCTCGGCGAAGGAAACGATCGAAACTGCAAAGGAAACCGACGCCTTGATTTTTCCTATTTTCTTTGACACGAGCCGCGACATGCGCCGACTTTCTCGCGGACCGTATCCCGGAGGCAGCGGCAATCCGCGTTTTCCCGTGCCCGGCCGTGTTCCCGTGGATACGCGAAGTCCCCGCCAGCGGGATGACGATGAGCGGCAGTTGGAGATGGAATCGCACCGTGGCAGGGGCTATCTGCACGACTTGGCCGAAGCTACCGGCGGGACGCTCTATGCCGCAGACGACCTGGACTCCTTGGGCGGCGCGTTCAGCAAGATTGCGACGGAGCTGCGCAGCCTCTATAACCTGGGCTACATTTCAACAAACCAGAAGAAAGACGGAAAGTTTCGAAAGCTCGCAGTGAAGGTGGACTTGCCCAATGCCGTCGTCAAAGCCAAGAAGGGATACTACGGCCGGAAAAAGTAGAGAAGAAGGCAGGGCGGGCTGTCCTCAGCCCGCCGCAGCGCAGACAGATCTGCATCACGGCGCGGTGAGGACACCGCGCCCTACCGCAGGTTAAAACTTCCAGTAAGACCCGAAGGTTCTTCGCGATTTCTCCAAAACGGCTTCGAACGAGGCATCCGGTTTCCACCGTCGGGACGGCTGCTTCTGGCCGGTGAGCACATCCAGACTCTTGAGCACGCTCATCTGCAATCCCTTCAAGTGATAACCTCCTTCGAGCAGAAAAATTACTTTGCCGCCGCAAAGCTTGTCCGCCAAACCCACAATCGTCTGGCTGATGCTCGCGAAACCTTCGGCCGTGACCTCCATTCCAGCCAGAGGATCATCCACGTGGGCGTCGTAGCCGGCCGAAACGAGTATGAGATCTGGCCGGTAGGCTTGTGCAATGGGAGCTACTACCTTCTCAAAAACCAGATTGTAGATTGCGTCACCGGTGCGCGACGGAAGGGGAAAATTGACTGTGAATCCCTTGCCAGCTCCCTCGCCGATTTCTGGATAGTCGCCGGTTCCCGGATACAGTGGAAACTGATGGGTTGAGATATAGAGC
Organism: Acidobacteriota bacterium; assembly: GCA_022616615.1. Lineage (GTDB taxonomy): Bacteria > Acidobacteriota > Terriglobia > Versatilivoradales > Versatilivoraceae > VFZK01. The sequence continues at coordinate 9,591 of JAKEER010000818.1, read as the reverse complement.
ACATCGCCGCGGTGGTAGAAAGCCTTTTGGGTGCCATTGCCGTGGTGGACGTCGAAGTCGATCACTAGCACCCGCGACAGTTTGTGCTTCTGCAGCGCATAGGCCGAACCAATTGCGATGTTGCTGAAGAGACAGAAACCCATGACGCGGTTTGGTTCGGCATGGTGTCCTGGGGGGCGGACTAGAGCGAAGCCGTTGTCGATCTCCCCAGCCAGCAAAGCATCAATGAGCACCAGCAAGCTGCCCACCGCATACTGCGCAACTTCACAGCTCCGGGCGCTGGCAACCGTGTCAGGGTCAAGCTGGGTGGATTCTTTTCCGGCGGTTGCCTGAATGTTTCGAATGTAAGGCGGCGGATGAATCAACCGCAGCTCCGATTCGGCGGCCAGGCGCGGCTTCAACCGATGCAGCTGGTTACTATGCGCATAGGAACGAAGTCCTTCATGGATGGAGATGAGGCGTTCCTTGCGTTCCGGGTGAAAGGGCCCGGTCTCATGCTGGAGAAAGAGGTCGTCGTGGATAATTCCGGTTCTCATGGTTCGGGCTCAAGGCAACCCTGTCTGACGGTGGCGTCAGACAGGGTTGATGAAGAAATGGCGCGCAGATCCCGGTCTGACAGCTTAGAAAAGTTGGGCCAGGGCACTCCGTCCGGGGTTCAAGGGAAGCGCATTCTAGAGGAACGAGGCCGACTGCAGATCGCCGCAACCAAGGAGTCAGCTGCTCTCTTGGATCCAACCCCCGCCAACCACCAAGTCCTCGTCGTAAAATACAACGGCTTGGCCGGGCGTAATAGCGCGCTGCGGTATGTCGAAGCGGACCTCGGCAGTGCCCCTATCCAGGCGGCTTACGGTCGCTGAAGCAGCCTCGTGGCGATTGCGGATCTGGGCCTGCACTCGGAGAGGGTGAGTAAGGGATTCAATGGAGATCCAGTTGAGCTTGCCGGCAACGAGAGATTGCTTCAGTAGGTTTGCGTTGCTGCCGACGACGACACGATGCGTCGCGGCGTCGGTCTGAATCACATAGAGAGGCTCACCAATCGCCACACCCAAACCCTTCCGCTGTCCGACGGTGAAGTGATGAATGCCGCGATGCTGTCCCAGCACGGCGCCATTCTGCGAAACGATTTCGCCGCCTTGAACGGCGCCTCTCAGATTGGCAGCCATCCGCGGCGTGGCGCTACTGTTGCCAGCCGTCACACAGGAAGGCGAATGATCTTCTGGTGAGTTTCGGCTTCCAATGTAGCTCTCAACGAACGCGCTGTAGTTCTTGCTGGGGATAAAGCAGATCTCCTGGCTGTCGGGTTTCTCGAAAACCGGCAATCCATAGCGCTCTGCCATCCGGCGAACTTCGCTCTTGGGGTATCCGCCGAGAGGAAAGAGAATGCGACTCAACTGGGCCTGAGTCATCTCGAACAGGAAGTAAGACTGATCCTTGTTCCCATCCACTCCCCTCAACAGCTCGTACCGCCCCGTCGATTCGTTGAACCGCACGCGCGCATAATGGCCCGTGGCCAGCTTGCTGGCGCCGATCTGGGTCGCCCGGCTCAAGAGATGGTCGAACTTCATGAAAGTATTGCAGCGCACGCAGGGAATCGGCGTCTCGCCGGCCAAATACGACTCCACAAAAGGCACGACCACTTCCTGCTCGAAGGCCCTTTCAAAATTGACAACGTAAAACGGAACATTGAGAAAATGAGCGACACGGCGGGCGTCGTAGATGTCGTCAATCGAACAGCAGGTGCCTGCCTTCTTCAACTCCTCCTCAGACCTGCCGCCAGTGGACTCCTCGCGCCTGTAGTCCCACAGTTGCATCGAAAGCCCTACGACCTCATGCCCCTGGTCCTGCAGAAGGGCTGCAGTTGTGGAGCTATCGACACCTCCACTCATAGCAACAACGATCTTCTCAGACATTCATATCCCCGTTTCTGCCCAACCGAAAATCATCGCCTTGAAATAACGAAGCCTTCATAGAGAACTGGAGATTGGACATTTTGATTCCCCTCGGCTGAGGAGGGGCGGGCGCTGGCACAGGGACGGCGGTCCCGGAGCCAGCGCCGGGGTGGTGCGAGTGGCCCTTGCGGAAACCTCCAATCGAACGTCTCATGCCGCCAAGGCTCTTCCTCGATACGAAACGCTTGAATGACGGGTCTCGGTGCATCCCTCAGACCACCCCTGTGCCGCTGCGCGACACATCCCCTCCTGATCTCAGGAGGGGGCCAGAAAAACGTCCAATTCGCACACTCATAGAGAAGGAATGACGAATGACGAAGTCCCTTAGGAACAAGGAATGACGAATGACTGACTAATGACGAGTCGGAATAGTGAGGGATTTTCGTCGTTCGGGCTTAGAGCTTCTTTAGTCATTCGTGCTTCGTCATTAGTCATTTCTGTTCAAACCCTGGCATGCAACCGAGCGCTTGTCGGCGATGCTTCGCGGCAGCGGCTGACGATGCCCGGCAAGACTTCCAGCACAGCTTCAATCTCTTCGCGCGTTGTGTACCTCGAGAGGCTGAAACGAACCGATGAGAAAGCCTGCTCAACGGGCAAACCTAGCGCTAACAGTACATGCGACGGCTCGATGGAACCTGAGGCGCAAGCTGAGCCGGTGGAACAGGCGATCCCGGCCAAGTCGAGGTTAATCACCAGGCTTTCTGAATCTGCGCGCTCGAACCGAAGGTTCGACGTGTTGGAAATTCTTGCGGTTGGGCTGCCATTCAGGGCCACTTCAGGAATCCGCTGAAAGACCTCTCGCTCGAAATAATCGCGCAGCTCGCCTATAGATCTTGCCCGGTTATCGAGGTTCTGGCGTGCCAGCTCTGCGGCGGCGCCAAGCGCGGTGACTTGCGGGATATTCTCAGTCCCTGCCCGGCGGTTGCGCTCGTGGGCGCCGCCGAAAAACAGGGGGCGCAAGCGCGTTCCCTTCCTGACATACAAAGCGCCGACACCTTTAGGCGCATGAAACTTGTGTCCGGCGATGCATAGCAGGTCGAGGTTCAGGTCATCGACGCAGAGCGGCAACTTTCCTGCCGCTTGCACGGCATCGGAATGAAAGCAGACGTCGTGTTCGAGGGCAATCTGTCCAATTTCGCGCAGCGGCTGAGTTGTTCCAATTTCGTTGTTCGACTGCATCACACTGATCAGCACTGTCTCGGGAGTAATTGCGTGGCGGACATCGGCGGGATCCAGGCGCCCTTCACCGTCAACCGGAAGGCAGGTCACTCTGACGCCAGCCTTCTGCAATGCCTGGCAGGTATGCAGCACCGCGTGGTGCTCAATCTGGGTAGTGATGACATGCTTGTTCGGCCGGGGCGAAGCCTCTACGATGCCCCGAATGGCCAGGTTGTCGCTTTCTGTCCCGCCACTGGTGAAGACAATTTCGTTTGGTTCAGCGCCGAGCAGGCACGCGACCTGTTGCCGGGCGTTGTCGAGGAGACCCTTGGCCTCCTGCCCAAACGCATGGACACTGGAAGCATTGCCGTAGGCGTCTTGATAGCAGGGAAGCATGGCCTGCAAAACCTCGGGTGCCACGCGCGTCGTCGCATTGTTGTCCAGATAGATCCTTTGCATAGCCGTCACAGTGAGCAACTTCAGCCTTTACCCAGCCGCGTCAGTATAGCCCAAAGGCATAAGACTGGACAGCCCCTTTCGTCCGGCTGGTCGCTTCCGGCCGGGTCCAACTCAAGCCGATGATTATCGAGTCAGTGCCTCAAGCGTTTGAAATTGCCGCCAACAAAGGAAAATACAAAGCCATCAGCCCGGCTCAGGTCATGCTATGAACAAGCCAGCGCGGCCTGCGGCCGCAGTGTCCTCCAGCCTGTTGAAAGAAATCCGCACGATCCGCACCTCGCTCCTTTCCGACGCGCTCGGCAAGGGAGGCGCGATGGATCACGACATGCACTGCCTTTCGGCCAACTGCCGGATGGCTGGCCCCGCCGTGACGGTGCGCGTCCATACGGCAGACATCCTCATGGTTGGAATTACTCTGTCCCATTGCCTGAAAGGCAGTGTACTGGTGATCGACGGGCAGGGAGAACTCAACACCGCACTTTGGGGTGAAGTCACCACGCTGGCCGCCCGGCTGAAAGGATTGCAGGGCGTGGTAATTGACGGGGCGATTCGCGATCTCGACAAGATCCGTCGCGACAAGCTTCCGGTATTCGCCCGAGGGGTCGTTCCCAACGCCGGAGGCGTTCAATATCCCGGTGAACTTCAAATCCCCGTCTAGTGCGGGGGCGCGATCGTGCATCCCGGCGACTGGGTGGTGGGAGACGAAGACGGAGTCGTCGTGATTCCGCAAGACCGTTTGGAGCCGGTGATCGAAGCTGCGAAGCGGCTGGCGGTGGTTGAAAAGAAGATCGAGGACGAAGTCGCTAAAGGATAAAGATCTGGCTACGCTGCTTCGCTACCATGAGCTCTTGGAGAAGAAGACATCGGAGGGCGTCCTGCCACAAATGAGATTCCTGGAGAAGGGCAAAGGATGAGCGCACGTTTGCAGCGAGTCACTCACGCAGCCAGCGCGCCTGCCCTGGAACTGGTCGAAGGAGTATCGGTTGTCTTCTTTGCCAGCGGGGAATTGGGCGCAAACGGGTCTAGCACCGGCTTGGCTCGCTTCAAGCCAGGCGCCCAGTTGCCTTGCCATAGGCCGTGAGGCCGCCCCGGTCACCTTCTACATACTGGCGCAAGGCCTCACGGGTGCTGGGGAAAGCCAGCTCGTTCCACGGAATCGTTTCCGGAGTGTACAGCCGGACATCGAGGGCTTCATCAGCGGCTCGCAGCGCTCCTCCTATAGTCTCAGCTACGTAGACGACGATGATGACCGGGCTGCGCCGATACGAGTACACACCCAGAAGCGAAACTAGCTGAACCTCTAGGTTGACTTCCTCTTTGGCTTCCCTCACGGCGGCATCCGAAACCGTCTCGCCCCGGTCAACGTAACCGCCCGGAAAAACCCATTTGCCATAACCAGGCTCGATGGCCCGCTGGAGCAGTACGATACCTCCTGGCTGGTGAATGACGGTACAAGCAGCGACCTTGGGATCCAGGAAGAAAACAAAAGGGCATTGCGTGCAAACGAGCCGGGCTGGCTCGGAGGCCTTGAGAAGCCGGGATTCCAGCGGCCCTCCGCATTTGGGACAGAAGGAGTATTCCATGCGGTCTTGCAAGTGACAGACTACTTCGGCGCACATCCTGGCGCTGGCTTTCCATCGGGGCCAAGCTTTCGCGGCTCGCAAGAGGCCGCGAGTGATCAGTGACAAATAGTCAGCGTCCTCAAGCGTCTGATTGAAGTGACCGGTTGTCAGACCAAAGACTCGGCTCTTTCCGTATTGGTTCGTCCAGATGCAAACCTGATTTGCCCGAGTTTCAACCCCATAGGTATCAGCGAGAGCTTCGGCAGTGGGCATCAGCCGGTCAGCTTCTTTCAGAGGCCACACCGCCTAGGCCGCTCCCGCAGTGGCGCCGCCGCAACTGGAACCTGCCCCAGCCGTACAGCCAAAACAGTGTCGTGCCGTCACAACTCGCCGGCGATCAAGAACTGAGACATTGAACTCGGAAACATGCCGTGGCGCCGAAAACCCCACTTCCAAATCCAGCATTTGATTGAAGTCGCAATCATACAATCTCCCGTCCCAGCCGATCGAGATCGTGTTTCGGCACATGAGGCCCTCAACGGCCAGTGGATTGAACGATTGGAGTAGCCTTTCCATGTACCGCTCATAGTTCCCGGATCTCAGCAGAAACTCCAGAAAACGGCTGATAGGCATATTCGTGATGCAGAAGAGATGATTGAACCGGATGCCGAACTTGAACTCTAAAACGCGGCGAAAATCGGCCTCCAGCGCGGCCTGGGGCGGAGGGAGAAACGCACCTACCGGGTTGTGAACCAGGTTCAGAACCAGACCGCTGTCCGGCATGCCATAGCCCAGCGCATTGAGCATCTGGAGCGCCTGGATTGAGCGCTGAAACACGCCGCTGCCACGCTGGCGGTCTGTCTCACGTTCTTGAAAGTATGGCAGAGAACAGATTACCTCCACCTGATGAAGCGCGAGAAACTCTGCCAGGTCTTCCTGTCCCTTCAGCAGCAGAACAGTGAGGTTGCAGCGGTCCATCACATGCCGTCCCAAATCGCGGGCCTCCCCAACCAACCAGCGAAAGTTTGGATTCAGCTCTGGCGCTCCGCCAGTGATGTCGACCTTTGGAATACTCGTGCGTTCCAGAGCGCGGATGCACAGCGTGGCTGTTTCACGAGTCATGATCTCCAGGCGATCTGGCCCGGCATCCACATGACAGTGGCCGCAAACCTGGTTGCACCGCTTGCCCACGTTAATCTGGAAGATTTCTATTTCAGACGCGCGCAAAGGGCTGAGTCCGTTTTGCCGCAAGAGGTCATCGAACGGCGGCACGACGCTGGTGTTGTTGATAATTCGAAGCTGCTCGCTGGCGGGCGCCAGCGGAGAATGCCTCGTGAGCAGGGTTCCTTTTTCCAACGGCAGCATCCTTACATCTCGATCTGTTCCACGATGTTTCGCATCTGGACACCATGAACAAGAGCGGCGCCCCCGCGGATGGCGGCCGCTACGTGCACTGCTTCCGTCATCTGCTCCAGGTTCGAGCCCTTTTCAAGGCAGGCCGTCGTGTAAGCGTCAATGCAGTAGGGGCACTGCACGGTGTGCGCTACGGCCAGGGCAATCAGCGACTTTTCGCGCTCTGACAGCGCTCCCTCGGCAAAAACAGCATTGTACCAGCCCAGGAACTTCTCCCACAACGCAGGGCTCTCTTTGCCGATATCGGAGAACTTGGCCAAGTCGTGCCTGCAGTAGTAATGGTCCATTTCATCGCTCCATGGTCAGGCAAGCTATGCCTGCCAGCCGCAAGTATAGCGGAGAATCACAAGGCAGCGACGGCCTTTTGTGCAGGTCGCAGCTCATCCCGCGGCTTGACGCCATAACAGACAAAAGTGATTCCTTGTGCTCGGTCTCGGCGCCCTCAACATTGCTTCGAGAACGAGCACCAGGAGGAGCGGGAGGATGATTCTTGGAGGAGCCGCTCACGCCGGCTTATTGCCTTCAGCGGAAGTATCCCGGTCCGACACGCATGTTGTGAAGCCACTCCCTAGGAAAGACGTTCGAAAGCAGCAGCCCTATCGCCCCGTGAAAAACTCCCAGCACGAAGAGGTTTCGTGAGTGCAAGTAGAGGATGGAGCAGGCAAAGCCGCCAAGCAGCGTGAAAATCATCAAGACCGGATTCGGGATGTGAAAGGTCATGAAGATGACCGCATTGATGGTCGAACTCCACAGCGGCGGCGGGATGATTTTGAGGAGGCGGTGGTGAAAGTAGCCTTGCGAGCCGTATTGCTGGAAGGTTCCCCAAAGCGCATAACGCATCGCCGGTACCACCGATTCCAGGCGAAGGGGAATTGCCCACAAACGTTCGCTGAGAATCCCGATCAGCACGAGCAATAGCAGTAAGGGGATGGCTGCCCAGGAAGTCTGTCTTACTGCAGTAGCAAAATTGTCCAGTCGAAAGCCAAGGCCGCGGAGCGTGTCCCGGTGCCAGAGGTGCGACGCGAGCAAGAGCAGCAGGATGAGCCACACTGTCTTTGGCCAGGTGTACTGCCAGCGCCAGATGTAGATTTGGACGAGCGAGTAAATCAGGCTTGTCTCGAGACAAGTCCAAAGGTCAGAGTTTTTCGCTGCGAGGCAAGCTCTGAGCGTTTCATCCTTCTGCAAAGAATTGGCTTGGTGAGGCGTGGTCACAATTACATTTGTCCTTGAGTTTCCTGGGAACGTGGGCGCGTCTCTCCCGAGCCGAGGGGGATTGCATCCGTTCTTCCGGCCATGGGGTGTGGGCAGGACGACCGCTCTCCCAAGCAGCCCTCATCGAAAGAACCCTCGCCACACCGTGTCGACCAGCGTATGCACGATCGCGGGTGCTAGCAAGCCGCCGGTCCGATGGTAGGCGTTTCCGTAGAAGAGGCCGGCCAGGAACGCTAGCAGAAAATAGCGCCAATCCGGCCTGGGGCCGTTGTTCAAGTGCGCGGCGCCGAAGATCAGTGACGTCACAACAAGTGCAGCGGCAGGCCTGCGAAGAGTCTTCTCCAGAAAGTTCTGGATGATGCCGCGAAACAGCAGCTCTTCGGGAATCACAATCAAGAAAAAGATGCCAGCGGCTGAGAGGAGCAAGTTCCACGCCGCCGCCGGCCGGCTGGAAATCGCGATGAATCCGGTGAGCAGCCCAATGGGGATGGCCAGCGGCGCAAACAGTAGAAAGTTGCGAATGCCAATCCAGGCATCGAGCTTTTGAAAATGGCAGCGATAGCCGACATCCTCGAGACGTCTCACACAGACGAAAAGGAAAACCGCCAAGCCGGTTGCCAGCAGGCTGTTCATCGAATAAGCCAGCGAATGGCGCGGCCAGCCCCAAACGTCGCGCATCCAGCGAAAGTCCAGCGGCAGCCAAAGCGCCAGGATGACCAGAACATCCTGCCAAAGCAGCCGCTGCTCAGGCTGGCGGATCGTCAAGAACAGTGCGGCTGGCAAAAGGACATACGCGGCGAGCTTCAAGAACGGCAAGGCTCGGAAGGAATCGGTGCCCAGCGCGTATGCCAGGTAGAGCAGCAAGACGGAGAGCAGGAACAGCCAGGCATTTCTACCATTCCAAGCAACCCGCGCTGTAACCCACGTCTGAACATCGCGATGAGCAAGAAGAAGCAGAACTGCCAGGAAGCCATTCAAACAGAGAGTTGCAGCGACGAAATGTCTGTCGACCGGCAGGCGGCCGCCGGAAAATTCAAGAATCAGTGCAGTCGCCAACGCCAGGAAGATCGCGACGCTTCCAAAATACATTGCGGGCCCGTTGGGCCGCAGCTTCAGCGGAGGTTCCAAGAGTGCTTTCATGGCCTGCAAAGTTAGCATGAAAGCTGCTGGGCTGCGAAAGATTGGCAGTAAGTAGCTTGAACGGGCTAGAGTCGGCAAGCCCAACGACACAGGCGGGTGAGTCTGTTGTGGCGGTGCGCCTGGCGGTCATCCACGGTCAAAATGTGACGGTGAGTAATGATGATCCACAACGAGCTGGATCTGGTGGTGTTCCGACGACGAGAAGCGAAAGTGGGTCGGAGTTGGCTAGGATTCTTGTAGAGTCGATTTACAACTCGTAGTACTAGACTTGCTCCCAACGAAGTTCCAGATTCGGCCAAATTTGCATTTGTTTGAACCGCCAAGAGCGCCAAGAACGCAAAGGGGAATCCGAGACTGTCATTTGGAATCTCAGAATCCGGATGGCCGGCTGAGTACTTCTACGAAAGGCTTCATCAGGCGAGCTCTTAGCGCTCTTTGCGTCCTTGGCGGTTCGCTGTTTCGGGTCTCGGCGGTCAGAGGTCGCTGGCTACCAATAGCGAGCGACCTTATACCACCGAGAGGGGCGTCCCCGTTGGTTGGTGACCCCTCACCCGGCCTCCGCGACCGCCGTCGCTTTGGCCACCCTCTCCCCACAAACGGGCTGACCTTTGCGCACACTTGACACCGTAGGTCAAGGGCCGGAGTGGTGGAGGGGTGGTGCGGGGCCACTGGTAAATATGACATACATTTCCTTGGCG
>JAKEER010000139.1 GCA_022616615.1 Acidobacteriota bacterium | reverse complement strand
TCTGGAGAGCCGTGTGCGGGAAAACCGCCTGCACGGTTCGGAGGGAGGGGCGGCTAACGCCCGCCCCTACCCCTATCTCAAAGCGACGACTTTGACGGGGCCCTGCGTGCGAGGACTAACAAGTCGACACCCGGATAAGGGCTTCCTAACGTTTCAGGTCAAGTTCCAATTCAAAGTCGTCCAGAACCGGTGCCGTGGCTGATTCTTGCGACAAACGGCACCAGCCATAGCCCAAACTCGGGCTGCCTCTTCATGAGTTCGCCAAGGCCACCGGCTGGCTGCTGGAGACGAGCCCGGCGGTTGAGCGGAACCCGCGGGTGAGCAGTCTATTTGCCTGGCTCGACCAGAAACTGGATCACCGTCTGTTTTGCCTGGCCGGTTTGATTTTCAGCATTCAGTTTTTCAGAGAGAGCAAATTCGGCGGCTGCCTTGTCTTTTTCCCCAAGCCGCCTGTAGGCGAGCCCTAACCGGTAGTGGGCCGCAGCCAGTTTGGGATTGCATCGGACCGCACGACCAAGAACCGGCAAGCTCTCTTTGTTCTGACCTTCAGTCTGGAGCACAATGGCGAGCTGCAGATAGGCTTCCGCAAAGCGGGAATTCATGCGCACCGCGCGGCTCAGGTATGACTTGGCTGCTTGGAAGTCAGGCTTGGGACTGGACTGGGCAAGCAGATACAGGATCGTCCCGTAATGGTAGTGTGCCCAAGGGTCCTGCGGCCCCTGTTCCAGGTAAGCTCTCAAAGCGTCTGTGATAGCGGCTTGAAACGATCCGGCCTGCTCATAAGTCTTTCCCAAAAACAAGTAGACGAGCTTGTTACGGGGTTCGATCGTGATAGCTTCCAGTAGAGTTCGGGCGGCATCCTCCTGCTTGCCGATAACGTAATAAGCGCACCCCAACCCCAGCCGAAGCTTCAATGATTTCGGGAAGTCCCGCACGCCTGAGGCAAAAATCGCAATCGCGGCTTGGTTCGTCTGATGCCTCAAGAGCTCAAAGGCGTAGTCATACCGGTAGTCTTCATTGCCCGGCTCCAATTCAGCGGCCTTCTGAAAGGCGCGCACTGCTTCGAGGTAGCGCTTTCGCTGCTCCTGCACCGTGGCCAGAAGGTTGTAGGCTTCGGCCCGAGGCTGGTGGCCCAGCAGAATCTGCAAGGTTTCTGCAGCCTTCGCGTAGTTCTTGTTGCGAAAATAAGCCAGAGACAAATTGTAGCTAACATCATAAGACTGAGGGAATGCAGCTCGCACCTGTTCCATGAGAGGAATAGCCGTGGCGTAATCCTCATGAATTGCGCACAGACTGGCCAACTGGAAAAACCGAGGGTCCCTGGGGCTAAGCAAGTTTGTGAGCTTTTGCACTGATTGCTGCGCGGCCACACTTTGCTTATTCCGAAGTTGGGTTTCGAGAAGGCCCATGATAGCCGGGACTTCAGACGGTTGTTGCACTGTCTGCGTCGCCGTTTGTGAGCTGGTCTGAGGCTCGGGATGCCCAGCTACCGGAAAGAAGGCGACAACGATCAAGGACGAAATTGGAAACGCCCTTGGAAAAAGGTGATGATGCGCTGGTCTGGAGTACAGGAACTCCTGTTGATTTCTCTTCAACATGACCATCTAATACCTCCAGACCTCGAGAGCTTCGGGCAGGCTGCCGGCTTGACTCAGGTTGGCGGACCGGGAATGCAGTTCGTAGATTTTCCGCGCATGCTCAAAAGAGTGGGGGAGGTCGGTAAGCGAAATCAACCGCCGCGGAGCAAATGCGCCGGCGACTTCGGGAATGTCGGTGACGCGCAGAACATTCAGAAGAGCAGGCCCTTTCCAATGAGATCCGGGTGGATCGCTCAGGATGATCTGGTGAATCCGCTCGTCAAACAGTCCAGCGTACAGTGCCAGGATTCCCATGTCTCCTTTTCCATAGACGGAGATGGACGAGGCCGGCACTCCTCCGTCTCGCACCAGCCATTCGACCGACCGCAAAATATCCCAGACCTGCATGGAGGCAACAGTTCGCCCGATCCAGGAAGCCGTCCTCTCGATTTCGGCATATTCGAAGGCGTTCACCGGGTGTTCTGTCATTCGCGGATTCAAAACCAGCACGGTATAGCGGCCTAACAGGGGCAGGAGTTCATCCAGATCGAAGCGATAGATGGAGTCGCCGGAGCGCTTGACGTATACGAGAACCGGTGCCCTGCCGGCGTTGAGTTTGGGGGCAAAGAGCTGGGCGCGAACTCGAACTCCGGGCTCGGTGGCGAAGACGACTTCCCGGTAATCAGCGTAGCGAGATCCCCAGCCGCCGTCCTTTGAAACGATGGAGGTCTCGAACGGGGCTGGCTGTTGTGGAAACCAGCGAAAGACCTTGTCTCTAAGCTCCTGCATCAGTCCCCCCCGCCGCTTCTCCCAGTGGGACTTTGAGGGCCAGTCCTGCAGCGTCGCCGTTGAGATGAACTGGTTGTGTATTCGGTAATTGATGGCGTCTGCCGGGAGCCGGCTCAGCACGGCCAGGTCTTCAGCCGGCTCTTTGGTGACTTGGATTTCCCGGTATGGCTCGTGATCGTTCTTGAGCCATTTCCTCATCCACTCCCGAGCTGCCTTGAGGAAGGGCGGGGCATCCTCGTGACCCACGTCGTCGTCGAGTTCTCGCACACGTTCTTCCTGCAACTGGCCGCCGTAAAGGTCATAGATCTTCTTCACCTGATTGAAGACGGCATGGTAGCCGTCTGGAGGAAAGTCCAGGTCTCTTTGCCCGCTGAATATGGACAAAGGCCGCGGGGCGACGAGCGCGCCGACGAGCGGGAAGTCTGTGAGATACGTATTGTGAAAGTAGATGCAGTCGCATTGGCCCGCGGCCACCCAATGGGCTGCCTGGGAGCCAAAGGTGTACGTCGCGCAAACTGGAGCGGCCGCGGCAATGCGTTCATCCAAGGCAGCGGTGTACCAGGTGGCGGATCCGCCACCGGAAATCCCGGTCATTCCAATGCGCTGTTTATCCACTTCCGTCCGTGTTTCCAAGTAGTCCAAAGCCCGCATGGCATTCCACACTTCAACGCCGATCGGCGTGTAACCCAGCGACAGCCAATGCCATAAGTTCAAGTCGTGTATCCCATGGTGCAAGCCAGGCACTTCGCCAAACTCCAGAGTATCCAGCACAAGAACGGCAAAGCCATTGGAGGCAAACCAAATGGCGCGGTCTTGATAGTCCTGCTTGGCGCCCTTCGGATGCGGTGAATGACCGCAGACATAAAGGATAGCGGGCAAAGGTCCTGGCCGCTGATGCGGAACATAGAAATTGGCCGTGACATAAAGCCCGGGCAGACTTTGAAAGACAATTTTCTCAATGCGATAGTTTGGGCGCTGCAGCGTGCCGGCGATTTGGGCTCTGAGTGGAGTGCGCTTCGGCATCGGTTCCAGACCAACCATGTAGAGCAGCTGGCGCCGCAACTCCGGGCGTCGCTGTTTCCAATTTTCTAGGCTCTCAATTCCAGACAGGGGCTGCGAGGAAATGCTGGCCGCAGTTTTTTTCAAGAAGTCGAGAAACTGTTGATGCCGGGTACTGGCATTTTCCTGAGCCAGGGAGGCTGCGCCGCTCCACAGAAGAAGAATGAAAAGTGTGTGGAGACAGGCTCTCCAGGAGACACCCTGGCAAGTTGCCTTACTCATCGGGTTCGAGTGGACTGTTTGCGGCAGGATTTGGAATGGTGCGAAGCTCACTATCAGAAGCTTCTTGCGATTGTGAAATTATGAGCCAGCACGAGGGCAATAGCGCCTAGCAGGCTCGAATTCTGCGTGTTCTCAAGACTAATCTTCCGCATCGAGCCTCATTTGTTCGGTCAACGAATTTTCTAAGGAATTCGATTCATTGTCAATCAACTTTGTCATCCAGGGCACAACGGCCTGCGCGCTTCTTTCTTTCACTAAAACTAAACCCTCGAAGCGTTTCCACTGATCGTGTCCAACTCGTAATTGACAGGTGGTCGGGGGGCGCCAGGAGTTTGCACTCGAAAAGGCGTCCTTTTCAGGTGATGGCCATTCTCGTCTTAAGTCTGGAGCAGTCCCAAGTCATCAACCGGGGCTGCTAATAATCCTAATAATAATGGCGGCCAGCGAAGCTTTTCTCGTTGGCGACGCACTCCGCGTAGGGTGAAACTCGGCCTCTTGCGAATCGGCTGCGTTTCTCCACCCTACGGTGTCTGCTGTATTTCTCCACTAATCGAGCTTTGGAGTGCGGCTGTCACTACATTGTTCCATTGTTCGTTGGGCTCACCAGACGGTTCCTTGAGGTGAGCATCCGAGAAGCAATTCCAGCT
>JAKEER010000138.1 GCA_022616615.1 Acidobacteriota bacterium | reverse complement strand
CTGTCCGCCTCAGGGTCCGGGCGCTGACAGTACCGCGAGCGGTAGCGAGCGGGTCCTCGCACAGTGCTGCTCGACCAAGCCTGCCACCAGCACGGGCCGTGTCACCCCGCTAAACAAATACAGTCGAACAAAGAAAGGCAACTCGGCCATGTCTTTCAAATCAGAATTGGAATCTCTGATCGCGGGTGCCAACTCGAGCTTGCAAGACATCGACTCTCTGCTCCTTCGGATACAGTCCTGGCGCGAGGTTCAAGGCAATATGACTGGGATCGGCAAGGAAGATGTCAGCGCACTTCAAAGCCAGATGGACGCAGTTCGCCAAAGAATCTCTGCCTCTCTGCAACAGTTTCAAAGGAGCTATGACCAGGACCAGCGACGGCTCTCAGAATTGGAAGGGGAATTGAGGCTGGACCTGGAAAACGTCAAGGATTGTGCTGTCGATTTTTTCATCAAAGGTCAATACAGAGAGTGCGTCGGACTATTGAGTTTCTTGGGCAAGATTCAGCCAGAGGACGAGAATCTCAAACGGTTCCTCGATCTGAGCCGCAGAAAGCAGCTGGAAAGCGAAGCTGGCGATTTTGCGCCGACTGAAGCAGATGCGATCCTAGATACCCAGCCTTCTCTCGAACACAGTACGGATCAACAGGACTCGCCCAGCGAGCATCCCGTTGAAGTCGCAGCATCTGAGGCAGCCCCCGGGGTTGATCTTGAGCCGCCTGCGACTGAGGCGGACGACATGCCGCCACACCCCAGCCTTGCTGCTGATGGAGAAAACGATGTCCAAAGGGCTTTTGCGTCGCAGCCGACGGCCGACCCGGCGTCTCCGTCACAACCCCTGGACAAGGAACCGCAGAGGCTAGTGGACCTGGAAGTGAAGCACCCTGTCGCTTTTCACAACGAGACCGAATGGATGCTGTCAGCGCCACCGAGACGCCGTCCTCTTGTGTGGGCCGCAGCAGGGCTGCTTATGGTACTCGCGACAGCCCTGTTCTGGTTTTCGCGGCCGTGGGAGGAAATTCCCATTCTCGAGAACCAGTTTGTCGCCGATCCTGTTTCGGCGGAAAAATCGGGCGCCGCTGAAGTCACCCTGCGAAGTCTGCGTAAAGAAGCACAGGAGCTTTTTGATGCAGGCAAGCTCCGCGACGCTGAGCTTGTCTGCGATAAAATTCTGGACAAGAACGGATGGGACGCTTTTGCCGTTGCGCTCAAAGAGCATATTCGAACAACCTTGTCTGAACTGAAATCCCAGACAGGGCCGATTGCACAACGCGAAGAGACCACAAAGCGGCCGCCGCCCTCATCGGGCCAATCGCAGGGGACACTATCCGGCAATCTGCAGCCTCAGACAAGGCCGGCTCTTGCAGGCGCGCCTTCGCAGCAGGTTTCCCGACCGACAAACTCATCGGCCTTCCAACCCCAGGAGATTGCAGAGCAGCGACAGAAGCCAGATAAACCTTGGCACGACCCCCTTTCTGCCAGCAAACGTGCGGACGCGCTGCCACCTTCAGGCAGCCAGGCCGAATCCACTGCTACACAGGTCGCAGCGCCTCCCCAGATCAACACCGAGGCGCTCCTCGAACTGACAACCAGGATCCAGGCCCAGGAATTCGACCAAGCTCGGACACTCTTGGCAAAACTTGAGAGCGGATTTCCTGGAAACGGTGAATTGAAGACATTGAGCGACAGGCTCAGGGCCGAGGAAGGCAGACAGCAAAGTCTGGCGTCGTCCTGGGTTCAAAAGGCTGAGGCAGCTCTGATTGCTGGCCACTACGTTACGCCGCCCCATGACAACGTTTTGGTCTATTGCAATCAGGCTCTGAAAGCGGATCCGCGCAACCAGCGTGCCTCAGACCTAAAGAAGGATATTGTGGGTAGAGCCGTAGCACAGGCCAGAGACTGGATTCAACGGGGAAAGTTTGATGCTGCTCGCATCTTCTATGCTTCGATGGATTACCTGGCCATGAATGACAACGAGTTTCCTTACTCCAAGGCAGAACTCAAGCAAGAGCTGCAGAAACTTGAGTTCAAGAGTTATCCGATGCTCCACGAGCACAAGCTGGGCAGTTGTGCGGGAAAACTGCGGATTAGCGCCTACGCTGTTTCTTATGTCCCCTCGGGAAGCTCAGGCGATGGCTTCACTGAAAGTTTGAAGTCAATCATTGCCGGCGAGGAGGGGGAAAAATTGAGGATTAGTTACAGGGACAGGACTTTCCGCTTTCATCCTGATCAGAGAAGCAGCAGAGAAAATGTCGATGCCGTCAGAACCATCTACCAGCGGTTAATCAGGCTGATGGCCGATGAAAAGTCCGCCGTTGCTATAAGTGGCACAAAAGACACCCGCCGGTAGTCCGAGACCCTATCCATTCTAAACTTCCAAACCTGCAGACACTGGGAGAGCGGACGTCCCCGTCCGCATCTGGCGCGCCTGCCGGCGCGCCGAGGCGGGTGGGCAGTGACACCCAATTTCTGTTACGGTTCGCTAAACTTGCACAACCGGTGACGGCACCAGCAAGCCGTTCTCCTCGAGCGAGTAGCAATACGCTTCCTTCATGTCCGCCTTGCCGCTCTCGGTGTAGACCAGGACACAGCCGCAAAACGCCACTCTCTGTACCAGCGCGCACGCGATAGCCTCGCTGGTCCAAGGGATTCTGACCCGGCTGAGCCGCTTTCTCCAGCTTGATCGTAGAGGCGGAACAGTTGAGACCCGAGCACAGATCTGGCGTCTGATTCTGAGTGCAGCATTCAAGGGTTTCTTACTGGAAAGATCTCTTCAACCCCCGGTATCATTAGCTACGTAGCTGTCTTAAGACCCCGTTTCTAGTATTACTCTGTTAAGTCTTGATCGCGTGGCGCATACATCGGGCTTTAACGACATAAGCTATACAGTGATGGATGGAGAATATGACATCCAGAACGCGGGCCTTCTCGCTGGTTTTATCCTTTCTTGGACTGGTTGGCGCCTCCTCGTCGTTCACTGCCCAGGCAAATAAGAAGTCGCCAGTGAAGACAGCGCCAAGGCAGGAGGTTTCTGTGGCCGCTTTGTTGCCAGATCACAAACAGCGCGCACTGGAGTTGCTGCCGTTATTGTCGGGGCAAATTGATGTTCTCAAGTCTGTAGTCTGGAGAGTGCGCTTGAAGGGATTCTCGACAGAGTTGCTGGCAAAGCACGACCCAAACGGCGCCCGGCTACTTTTTGAGCAGAGCCTTCAGAGCTTGGATTCGGTCCCGGTTCGTCGCCCGCAGGATGGATCGGGCTCCGCCGAAGGACTGCCTGCTTTCGAACTAAACTCCTTGCGAAGCGAGCTGCTGGCTCGTGCTGCGAAGGCCGACCCACCATCGGCCGAAGCTCTCATTGACAAGATCACCAGCCCAGCCCAGGCAGAATCAGCTGAAGCCGGGCGTTTGGGAAAGAGAAGAGCCTTCCTTGTTGCCCAGGTTGCCCTTCTCCTTGCCAAAGAGCAGCCGGAGCTGGCGGCACAGTGGGCTGAAAAAAGCCTTGGAACGGGCATTACGGGATGGATGCCGTTTACGCTGGAAACCCTGCGCCAACAGCATCCGCAATTGGCCGATGCGACATTCAGCAAAGCGCTTTCCCGGCTGGAGTCTGACCCGAGCGGCAGCACCGAGTCGGTAATGGCCTTGGGCAACTACCTGTTCCCGGGAATACTTCCAGCAGCAACCACCCTGGTCTCTGACGATGAAGAAGGAGTGCGTCAAGCGATGGGGTTCGACTTCCGCTCCACGAGCGGTTCTGGACCGAGTATCGCAGCAGGCAATCCCGACCCCCAACTAGTTTCGCGTTTTCTGACTCTGGCCTACGAGCGCTGCCTAGCCAACTTGCCAGCATTGTCATCCAACCAGGTCACCGAAGGCAATCCTGACCTGAAGACTCTCACGGAAGCCCTCCCGATGGCCGCCATGTTGCGGCCCTTACTTGAAAAACATGCTCCAGAGAAAGCGGCCACCCTACAAGCCCGCCTGAGTGAGCTAGGCAAACAGCTACCTTTGGAGAAGGGGTTGACTTGGGAAAGAATGCTGGATTTTCTCGGTGATTTGGGTGACGTGGACAAACTGTATCAACGGATCGAAGTCCAAACGGATCCAGCCGCGAGGGATGCCCACTATCAGTTCCAGGCAACCGCAGCAATTCGGAAGGGTCGAGTCGAGGAAGCGATGTCGCTGCTGGAAAAGGTGAAAAGTGATGAGGTCAAAGCATCAATCCGGTCAGAGCTGGCTACAAAGCAAGTCTTTGATGCCATCGAGCAAGGCCAGCTAGACAGCGCCTCGGCGCAGGCAAGAACTCACCCTGACGCTTCTCAACAGATTCGCTTTCTGATCCAAATCGCACAGAAGCGCCTAAACCAAAAGGAATCAGAGCCCGCCTTGCTCTGTCTGATCGAGGCGGAGCAATTGCTCGGGAAGCTCGACGTCTATTCTCGACTGACCTATGCGGCTGAGATCGTGGAGAAGGTGGCTAGGCTGGATTCCGAAAGGTCCTTTCACTCAGCAGCTCGCCTGGTGGAGGAGATCAACAAAGCGGGCGCAAGGTCAAGCGTGCCGAGTCCTTACCGGGACGGCCCAGACCTGATGATCGCCAACAGCTTTCTCCATGGCGAGAGTTTTAGCCTACTGGCTGAAGCCGGCTTCGATGCGGCGCTGGCTCTGGCCCAATCGATCGCCCGGCCCGAGACATCGATTGCCGCCCAGTTGGCGGTTTGCCGCGCGGCCCTCTCAAACAAAGCGCAAGGTTCTCGGGGGGTCGGTGTCCTGGTGAAGTGATATCGCTGCGGTGAGACGCCGCGCGGCTTTTCATGGCACCGCTTTGACGATGGGCATAGGCCTGCAAAAGAGAAACCGCGGCAGCCCGCAATCACTGCCAGTCCGGCGTTTGCACGAACTGGCTGAGAGTGCCCCCAGGGCGTTGCCGAGACCAAGGCAAGACAATACTTGGTCCTTAAGGGATGACCCATTTCCCACTATTTCCCATTCCCTTTTCCATTCAGCGAACGTCCCGTTAGAAAAGAAAGCTATGCATCTCTCACTAAGCTCGATCTTTCTCTCTCGCAAGAACGAAGTGCGATACACAGCGTCGTTAATTCTATAGCACCCTCACCCGGCCTCCGTTCCCCCCGAGGCGACCGAAGACTGATTTCAAACCGTTTTGCACCCAACAGGGAACGGGACGGCGCCCGTTCCCTACGAGAACGGAATGTCTTCACAGCTTCAGAGGCTGTCGGTGAAGGGGCAGCCGCAACGGAGCGGCACTCATGCGAATTTACTTACGTCGCCATGTCTCGCAAGCTGGCGCCGCTCTGACTCCAACAGCAAAAAGCGGTAGGAGCTACGGCGCTCCAAGGTCCCCTATTGGAGTTCCACTTCGATCCCGCCCACAAATCCCGCCAGCAGGTTGTAGAGGGCAGCCGTGATAAGTCCCCCGATGAATCCCATGATTCCATACAGAAGCGGGAAAAGGACAATGGCACCCACGCCAAAAAGGGGGCCGAACCAGGCAGGCGCCTGACTCGAGTCGCCCTGTCCCAAAGCCAGGCCCAGAGTAGAGACCAAGGCAAAGGTGCCGCCAAACAATATCCCCATCACCCCATACAACGTGCCGGCAACCTTGGCGCATGACATAACACCAAACCGTTTGAGTACCATATTCTCTCCTCTCAACACTAAGAAGTAGGGCGCAGTGTCCCCATCACGCGATTGTTGTGACCCAGCCAACAAAGCGGGCCGGGGACAGCCCGCTCTACCAATGGCTATCAAGAACCCAGGCAACGTGGAACGGCAAACTCAAAAAAGACCGTCGCCAAGCGCCTAAACGGCAGCTTGAGGATCTGGAACAGCACTTCCTTGCGTCGCGCGTCGAGGTCTACGAATTCATAACGCATAGGCCGACTCGGATCCGAGCCATCTCGATGATCGCCGGAGGGGAATAGTGGAAACAGGGTTAAGTGTGAATAGCCTGGGAATAGTAGCACGAGAATAGTCGGAATCGGGTCAAATGTAGGGGCCACAGTTCGGTAGGGGCGAATAGAGGGGGGAACAGGATTACAGCTGAGTTTTCATTGGTTGGCGATCTCTCTGCCGCACTATCCGGGCCAGTACCGGGTTTGGGCTCGTTGTTCTTGCGTCCCTCTGGTTCACTTGGTGGCGGCAAAGTTCAAGATTCGGTCAAGTCTGTAGTCCCGGCTTCAGCCGGAACCGATGATTGCCGCCTGGCGGTACTACAAACCCGCGCCGTCGGTGGTCTGAGGTCGATCGCTACTTCTACTGCGAGGTCTTGCGGCTACTCTTCCAGTTCCCCTTCTACCTCTTGGCAAAATCATTTAACTTCTTAAACCCGCTCCTTCACCGTTCTCGAATCCGTCGGGTGATCTCGATAAGCGGACAGGGCAACTGTTCGCTTGTAGCGAGTACCCCGCTTCCGTCTGCGCGGTAACAGATAGCCTCTCCCTGAATGCGTGTGCCAATAGTTACCGGAACCGGAGGTTGCTTCCAAATCTCATCAAAAGCAGTGCCTGGCTTCTCCGGCAAAACCAGTTCACACGCTTCGAGATAGTCGCACAGGATGACCCGACGACCATCAGGAGAAATCGCTCCTCCAGTAACTAGTCCTATCAGTGGGTTCGGAAATCGCACGTCTCGGATGTGCGCGAGTATCGATACTTCTGATTTTGGAAGTGGTGCTCTCAACTTGTACACTCCGGCAGGGGCGCCTGTTACCTTAGTGACAATGTACAGGTCTCCTGTGGAGGGATGAACGAGTAATGTCTCTGCATTGTGCTTGCCATCAGGATACTTCAATCGAAACACATCGGCAGGCTGTGTAGCGCGGGGGCTCTGATTCGTTGAGGATGAGTCCTCAGAAGAAATCAACGGTTCAGCGACACGGTAGACAATGATCTCCCTGCGCTTCTCAGAATTGTCGCCGATATCTCCAATGTAAAGGTAAGACCCGCCTCTCTTGGGTCCAGGTCCTATGGCCATATCTTCCCAGTCTTGCGCCTTCGCACCGATAACTCGCCAGACTCCACGATGTTTCCCTTGGCGATCAAAAGCGTAGATGAACGGTCCATCGCCACTGTCATTGTGGGTCCAGAAAAGGCTTGCGTTGCGTTTCGAAGCAGCAATCCCGCTGCTCTCATTGATTGACTGGTATTCAAGATCGGCAAGATGAGCCGGGGAACCATAGCCATTGCAGTTTGCTTCAGCCGGGACCGCAGGTAGTTCAGCAAGAGCCTTCAGGGCAGCAAGGGAGGAGTAGAGCAACAGCCCACGAAGGCACCATCCAATCAGAGCAACGATGCTTTGTCCCGGCACGTTTGTCGTCATCTCTAGGTTGCGGCGCTCATTTCGCACCCAAATTATGCACCAAATCGGCGCCTAACGACTGAACCGGAACGGAGGGGTTGAAAGGAAAGTGGGAGTGCCTTAGGATAGGCGGTTTGCAAAGACGATCTATCCAGACTTGATAGAAGCATCAAGGAAAGGAGCACTCCCGAATGGAGGTGACGCGAAGGGGTCCGACGCGAGGGGGGGACGCGAGCGACGTGGGGGGGTCGACGTGGGGGTCTGGTCGACGTGGGGGTCCGACGTGGGGGTCAGATCTTTGCAATTGATATAAGATACTTGCGGGCACGGTCCACCAGCTCCCCTAATTGCGCGTCCAATGCCTGGCGGCGACGAAATCGTCCGATCGCTGCGCTCACCGTCACGTAGTCCAGTCCACCCGCCCGCTCTGCCAGTTCCCTCAACTTCAACCCGCTATGTTCCCAAGCCAGTATCAGCGCCAAGTCCCGCCCCCAATCCCCTCGCCGGTCCCGAAAGCTTTCCCACCTCTCCTTCTTGAGCTGCTCGACGGCCTGAACCACTTGATCCCAACTTGGTCGTTTCACCAGCTCCCGTACTCCCCGCTGTTCCTTCTCACTCCCCTCGATCCACTCTCGCACCGCCTCGACGTAGTCTTCTCCTCCCAACACCACCTGCCCCTGCACCTTTTCCCAGGGCGATCCTTCCACCCCTTCCCGTAGCGCTTCCTCGACAAATTGACGGTACTGTCTCTGCCTCTCCTTCCGACTCTTCCTTCCCAGCCGTTCAAGCAGCTTGTCCTGTTCCAGCCAGCGCGGGGCCGGTTCCAGACCCGCATAGGCCCGGTAGGAGCTCCAGCCGTAGTCCCGCAACTGCTGCCGTCGCCGGGCCCATTCCTCCGCCCCACGCCCTTGGCCCACTCCGCTGCGGTGCCGCTGCCGGGCTGCTTTGTCCAACCCTCGGCTGAGAACCCGAAGCGGATTCAGATGCAGGTAGCGACTGACCTCCAGCCCCCACTGTGGCCAGTCCACCAGCACCGCCCCAAATCGTCCTTGCAGCAGGTGCCCTACCCGCCCCTGCCGCCGATTGAACCACTGACTATAGCTGGTGTTGAGCCACTGCATGGCCCGGCTCAG
>JAKEER010000817.1 GCA_022616615.1 Acidobacteriota bacterium | reverse complement strand
GCATGCGCAAAGCCACGGCGTGGAAACGGTCTGCTGGGATTCGGCTGCTCGGGAAGGGAGTGCGGACGAAGCTGTTGCCAACTCTCTCAGTCGTATTCGGGTCATAGATCGTCAACGGACTTCCGCCGGGCCCCGAACGCGAGAAGTCACCTGCCCGTTCCAAAGCGGTGGGAATTGGTGGTCTGATTTAACCCCTGGCCCACTTGTCTGGTCCCCTCGAAGGTGAAATAGAAGAAGGTCCGGTTGCGTCCGTCGTAGAGTTTTGGCAGCCAGACTGGCCCGCCAAGCGCGCCGCCAAACTGGTTGTAGCGAAGCTTTGCCTTGCCCTGGCCGGTTGCGTTGAAGAAGAAATTGTTGGCGTCAAACGCGTCATTGCGCAGGAACTCAAACAGGCTACCGTGGAGCTGGTTGGTCCCGCTCTTCGTGACCACATTCACTACGCTGCCGGCACGCCCAAACTCGGCTCCGAACGAGCCTGTCTGAACTTTGAATTCTTCGACACCTTCCAGAGGCGGCGTGATTCGGGCGTCACCCTGGTCCGTTGAGGTAGTCGCTCCTCCATCGATCAGGATATCCGCCGTGTTGTCACGGCCTCCATTCACATTGGTGGCCGCTGGCCCTCTCGGGTTGGGCGTGGAGCCCGGCGCCAGGGTGACCAGCATCAGCGCATTTCTCCCATTCAGCGGGAGTTCCAGAATTTTCCTTCGATCCACCAGAGTTCCAAGCGCTGCATCATCGGTGGCCACCAAAGGCGCGCCCGCTACGACGTCGATGTGTTCTGTTATTTCCCCGACCTCCATGACGAAATCGATGCGGGCCACCTGCTGCACTTCGAGCTTTATGCCCGACCGCGTGATGGGTCGAAAGCCTGGCTTCTGGGCCGTAACCTCGTAGCGCCCGGGAGGCAAGAGCGGCACCGTATAATAGCCCGACTCATTGGTGCTGGTTGGATTCTCAATTCCCGTTTCGACATTTCTCACGTTAATTTTGGCATCGGGAACGACGGCATTTGTGGAATCTGCCACTCTGCCGGTGATCTGGGCAGTCTGCCCGAGCGCGGCCTGGGCGGTGAATAATAGAACCGACAGCAGCAAACCGAGATTTGCGAACTTGACTTTCATGGTTCCCTCAGGTCAGTTTTGGCAAAGCAGGTTATCTGGCGAGGTCATGAGAGGCGACCGTTGTCATTCCGAGAGGACCGCGCCCTGCTGAGAACGGAACTCTCGCTGGCGTCAAAGTCTGATCATGGGCGGTCCGCTATTTTGGCCTTCTCAGTCTTGTTCGAGGGCAATGTAGAGGGCTTTGGTAGTTGCTTCGTCGTTCGGGTTCTGACGCAATATTTCTCTGAGTTCGGAGATCCCACGCCCCCACTGACCCGCGCGGCAGAGGCACAAAGCCAGATTACTCCGGAACCCGCTATGGAAGGGATCCAGGTCCAGAGCCGCTTGATATTTTTCCAGAGCGGCTACGAGATTCCCTGACTTTTCAAGTTCGACGCCTTGATTGTTGAGCCGCGTTGCTTCTAGGGCGCTGGTCCGGGCTTTCTCCTCAACTCCCATAAGTTGGCGCAACTTCTGTTCGACCTGAGCCGATTCGTCGACCTGTCCAGACGACCTCAGGGCCCTTGCCAGGTTGTACAGCACGGCCCGGTCCTCCGGCATTGAGCGCGTGGCTTCCCGCAATTGCTCAGCGGCGCGAGCCGGATTTCCGGTTTGCAAATATTCAGCGCCTAATCGATATCGCGCCGCCGCGTTTTTGGGGTCGAGCTCTACAGCTCTCTCCAACGACTTTAGAGCTGCCGGAGCATTCAGAAGTTTCCGCTGTGCCAACCCCAGAGCCAGGTGGGCTTCTGCGTAGTTAGGACGCAGGCCAATGGCTCTCCTAAAGTCTTTCACCGACTCGGCTGGTTGTTCGAGTTCACTGTGAATTTTTCCCAACAAATAGTTCGGATAGGCCGCAGCAGGCCTGTTTCCCACGATCTCGATGGCCCGCCTCAGTTCTCTTTGGGCGCCAACAAATTCCTGCCGTTGGGCGAGAACTAGAGCGAGATTCACTCTGGCGTCGAAAAAATTCGGGTCGAGTGTAATAGCTTTTTCAAATGCCTGACGAGCAGCCTCAGGCTCTGCGAAACGACCTAGAACCGTACCCAGCGTGTGGTATGCAGCAGGGGAAGCCGGATCTATTTCAATCGCTTTTCTGATTTCAGCCAGCGCCTCAGATCGCTGGGGAACGAGGGTCAAGGCTGTGCCTAGGACAAGATGGACATCAGCACTTGCCGGATAGCGTTGCGCGAGACGACGCAACTGGGAGACCGCCTCTGTCACCAAGCCATTGGCCAAAAGCTCTCTGGCCCGGTTCAACCGAGGCTTCTCGTCAGAGGCATGGACTTGGCTCTCAGGAGTCTTGCTGTTTGAAGCAAACGCAGTCGCGGTCACCTGCAAAAACAACAGTGCCACGAGCAATGCGCTCATCCGGTCCATCATGTGATTCCTAATCTGCAAACCGTTGCTGAAGCCATCTTAATGAAGCCTATCACTCGGAAACGAGGAGCCAGCTCTGCAACTCAGGAGAGTTTGACTTGCCCCATCCTGTGACGTCGCGGTCGATGCAAAATCAAGTGGCAGTGGCAGCGCGGAGTTACGGATTACCCCGCCCATGCAGGGAAAGAGGTAAACACTGGCAACAGAATCAATAGCCTCGTGGTTCCTTCCAGCGTAACTCATAACAACAGGAACGCCAGTTCAAATCACTGCTTCGGCTCGGGCGTAAGCTTGCTCTTGTCCTTCCACAGGCGGTTCTGCAGTTGTGGGAACAGGGCCAGGGCATTGTCACGCAGGATCTGCTTGCCGATGCGCTGGGCGTGTTCCTCGGTCAAATCGCCGCCGTCCACGCGCTCCGCCAGCACTTCCGCCAAGCAACGGCGAGTCATCTCAGTGGCGCCGTAGATGCCTTCGGCTTGATGCTCGTCCGCGCCCCAAAGGATTCGGTCCGAGGGTGCCACGTCCAGCCACTCGTGGAATGCCCGCTTAGCCATCGAGTAGCTGACCGTCGGCAGCCAGCAGGAATCGATCCAGACATGCGAACCGTGCTTCATGACGATGGCTGCGGTTTCGCTCACCCACGGGTAGCCGCCGTGGAAGAGAATGAACTTGGTCTGTGGGTGGGCCTCGATCAGGTCCACCAGCAGCATAGGGTTCGACCCCTGGATGCGCGCGTCGCCGGTGTGGATCTGAAACGGCAAGTCGTGCTTCGCGCTCAGGACAACGAGCTGCCACATGATGTAGTCTTCAAACTCCTTCACCTCCGCCTCGGTCAGTTCCGAGCGCGCCCGGCCGAAGACGCGCGCTGCCCTGTCCTTCGGCACGCTCTCGAATAACAAGGATCGCGAGTAAGCCGCTGTGGTCTTCAGACACACCGCTCCCTTCTTCTTAGCCTCCTGAAAGAGGAGGTCGAGCAGATTCAAGTAATCGTCCAGTGAGGCGATTTTCAGGTTCTTCTCCCTAGCAAAGTAGTAGGGGTCGTCGGTGGGCTCCTTGAACTCGGACGGATGGAAACCACGCGACAGCAAAGTAACGTTGAACACCAGCACGCCGAAGGGATAGTCCGTGCGGAAATCGAGTCTGGCCCAGTACGGGTCGTTAAACATCAGTTCGATGTTGGCCTTCTGCGTTATCACGTCGTAGAGCCAGTCGCTATTCCGGTAGTTGTGGTAAATGCGGCTATTCAACTCGCGGGCCTGGGCGTCGGTGATGCGGTCGAAATCAATTCCGTAAAGATCCTGGAAAGCGACCGCCTGGTAACGATAAAGGCTGGCGGCGCGGACGTCCTGGAAGTCATGCTTTGCCTGGGTCCACCAAGCGTCGAATTTCTGGCCGTCTTTCCATGGCGTGAGCGTCTTGATTCGCTTCAGGTAGCTGCTGCGCCATAGCCCGGCCAAATTCACGCCGCGGCCTTGCTCGGTCTTGACGAAAGCGGGCAGTTTGTCGAACGGCCAAAGGTGATCGTGCGTGTCGATGGCCGGCACCGTGTTGAGATACGCCTTCACGCGGCGGTAGGTGGCGGTCTGCTTGATGTCAAGTGTCTGCGCGCCCAGCAACAACGGAGTCAAGCAAGCCGCCGCCAGAATGACCATGCAAGCCACGGCTTGGCATGCTCGGGTGCAACCGCGATGCGCCTTGACCTCATTCGATGAAAATGACCTTAGCACCATCATGTGATTCATTGAAAGTTCGCTCACTCACCGTCTGAGCCATCAGCGTGATGAACGGACAGCGGAACTCGAGTCAGCTTTAGCCCGCCCGGTGCTTGCCCAGTTTCTTCCCGTGGCCGATATGTTTCCGAAATCCTGCCCCACCGACGGACGCCGCGTTCCCGAAACAGACGGGGCTGATGGGGACTTTGACACAAGTTCATGGAGCTTCTTGGCTAAACCTGCACTCGTGTTTGTCCCGCTGCGAAAGAAAGGCTGCGCGAATAGCGCGGCTCCAATGCCACCAGCATACGACCTTAACTAAAACTCAATCTTCAAGCCAAACTGCAGCTGGCGAGGACTGATACCTTGAGCCAAAGAAGTCACTCGCGCAGTCGTCGGTTGATTCAACAAGCCATTGGGGACACCGAAACTCATAATGTTGAAGATATTAAAGGCTTCCGCCCGCAGCTGCAGCTTGACAGTTTCGCCGAAAGGAATGTTCTTGAACAATGAGAAGTCCACATTCGCGACTCCGTCCGAACGAAGAACGTTTCTTCCGAAATTCCCATAGGAAAAGGAGGGGATTTGAAAGGCAGCTGGATTGAACCATCGCTGGGGGGTGGGAGTCTCGATCTGTGGATCTCCAATGATATTCGGTCTCGCGTAGTTTCTACCGGCGATCTCATTACCGATGTTGGCGACGTCGCCTACAACGGCGAGATTGTAAGGCTGCCCGGAACGAAGCTGAGCAATGACGTTGGTTTGCCACCCACCCAGGATCGCAGCGCCAATCCCGCTGTTGAGGCGTGCTTTCCCTTTCCCGAAGGGCAGCTCGTAAACACTACTGATCGACAGGAAATGAGGAACATCATAACCGGAAACGCCCTTGCTTCCTTTTGGATCGTAATAGTTCTGGAGCGCCGAGTTTCCCTGGCTGGCCCCGTTCTCAGCCGCAAACCAGCCACTGGATCCCAAGTCCAAGGACTTCGACCAAGTGTAGGAGACCAGAAACTGAAGTCCTCCGGTGAAACGGCGATTGGCTTTGAATTGAAACGAATCGTACCAGGCTTGGCCTGTCGACAAGCTATAGTTCATCGTTGTCTGATAGGGGAAAGGCCGGCGCAGGCGGACCTGTTCGGGTGTTCCAGGACCAGGTTGCGTTGCAGTATTAGCAAGTCCATTGTGATCCAACCGATGGGTCCGGCTGCCCACATAGGCGACTGACATCACCAGGTTATCTGTGAACTGTTGCTGAATCTCAACGTTCCACTGGTGTGAATAAGCATTCTTGAATCTTGGATCGATGTACCACCCCACATTGCCGAAAGGTGTAGGCCCTGGGAGCGGGGAATTCGTCTGCCCCTGAATCTGCTGGAGATTGGTTAAGGTTTGCCCAGCGAAGTTGAAAGTCGGTCGAGAAATTTGGTTGTCGGGCCAAGTACCAATCGACTGCTGCGAAGATTGAGATATGCCGGTGAAGACGTCAAACACTAGACCGTAACCACCACGAATAACGGTCTTGTCGAGAACGTTCCAGGCCACTCCGACTCGAGGTTGAAAGCCGTCCCAGACCGGATGAGTAAAGTCTTCTTGCTCGCCCACTCGAATGTGGTTCCCATTGGGAATGCTGGCAAGCGTGCCGTCTCCAGGAATGCACGGCGCTTTGCCTGCTTGGGAGCAAGGTGGCGGAAGTTTGCCGCCGCCAATGAGCCAGTCGCCCGTGTTCCAGTCAAACCCGTTGTTCATGCCTGAAGTCAGATGGGGCACTCCGTAATGATCGAAACGAAAACCCAGGTTGAGGGTGACCTTGGGACTCACCTTCCACTCGTCCTGAGCATAGAGCCCCCAACTCGGATACTCGGTGCGATAGCTCGTTTTCCAGAACACCGCCTGTTGCGGAAGGCCAAGCAGTGCAGACGCCAGTGAGTTTCCAGTGCTCCCCTGATTTTGAGGGTCAGCGGTTTGAGCGTTCTCGAATTCATAAGAATGACCCGTGGTAATGTTGTCACGTGTTTGCCATACATACTGCATGCCGAACTTCCAATAGTGGTTCCCTTTCACCCAGCTCAGGCTCTCGGCGAAGTGGTATTGGCTATCGGTATTGGGCCGCGGCGTTGCAATCGACGAACCCCCATAAGGGGCCCGCAGATTGATGTTGACTGGCCCGAAGCGATCAATGCCGCCATATCCCAGTTGCCGCATGATATCAAGACCGGCAGATGAAACTCCGAACTGATTGACGGGCTGAGTGACAAATCCAAACTTACTATCCAGGATGATTGCTGGGCCAAAGAGGTGATTCCAGCCACCAGCGATATTTTTCGGATCCTGATAGTAGACAAAATCAGACTTAAGGGTAGTGGGTATCACTTGAGGGTTGCTGAGATCGCTTAGGCGAAACCAGACGCTATCGTTATTCGCAAAACGATGATCAATCTTTACCTGGTAGGTATCGGCGTCACTCCGCTGCGGATTGCTATTGATAGCGTTGAATCCGGATACCCCGGTTCCTACCGGCCGGTCGAAGTAGGTCTCGATGTACTGGCGTGCCATGGGGTTAATTCGGCCGGCAGGGATGATATTCCCCGGGAACGGGTCGCGGATGAAGCGCTGCGGATTGGCAGGATCTAAGCGAGTCGTGGCCGGGTCGAAAATGATCTGTCTGTTGATGCTGTTGGAAAAATCACCGGTTAGTTCCTGGGCCGTGGGGACGTTGTAAAGTTGCTGTTGGGCGCGGCGATAGCGCCAGCCTTCATATCCGAAGAAGAACCAAGTCTTGTCTTTGCCGTTGTAGAGCTTGGGAACATACACAGGTCCACCGACGGTAGCTCCAAACATATTCTGGCGGAAGGCGGTGGGGCCTTTGCGAGCGGCATCCTTAAACGGATCGCGGGCGTCGAACACGTCGTTTCTGACAAACTCCCAGGCTGAACCATGCAACTGGTTGCCGCCCGACTTGGACACCACATTGATCACGCCGCCCAAAACGCCGCCATACTCAGCTTTGTCGTTGTGCGACTGAACCTTGAATTCCTGCACGGCATCGATGATCGGCAAGATGGCGTAGCTGCTGCCGAAAAAAAACTCGTTGACGATTCCATCCAGGAGAAACAGATTACTTCGGTTCCATTGGCCGTTAATGGAGGGAATTACGAAGGTCGACCCGGGCAAGGCAAGGGGCGCATTGAATCCCGTGCCGCCGGCGTTTCCCTGAGCCGTATTGACCGGGGTAGCGCCGGGAGTCAGCGTGAGCAACTGAGTAAAGTTGCGGCCATTTAACGGCAACTCTTTCACAGCTTGTTCGGTGATGACTGTCCCAAGCTCAGACGTGGACTGCTGCAGCAAAGGCGCGGCGGCAGACACTTCGATGGTTTGTGTTATTTCCCCGACCTGCATGACGAAATCGATGCGGGCAACCTGTTGCACTTCGAGCTTTATGCCCGATCGCGTGATGGGTCGAAAACCTGGCTTCTGGGCCGTAATCTCGTACTTGCCGGGAGGCAACAGCGGCACCGTATAATAGCCCGACTCATTGGTGCTGGTCGGATTCTCAATTCCCGTATCGACGTTTCTCACGTTAATTTTGGCATCGGGAACCACGGCATTTGTGGAATCTGCCACTCTTCCCGTGATCTGGGCAGTTTGCCCAAGTGCAGCCTGGGTGGTGAATAATAGAACCGACAGCAGCAAAGCGAGATTTGCGTACCTGACTTTCATAGTTCTCTCCTTCAGATTACTTTTGAGAAAACGGGCTATCCGGTTATGCAGCACGGAACAAGAATTTTGTTCTCGTCTTTGGATACAACCTGACCCTCTGTGACCTGTAGGGTGCGTCGCGCCTTTCGACCCACCACTGCCGATCGATTTGGTGCGTTGAAAAGCGCAACGCACAGGGGCCCGTCAAAGTCCCGAGCCCTCCCTCACGGTCGGGCTACTGAACAGATCCGAGGCTCGAGTCAGTAGCCCGCGCGTCAGCAAGGGCTCCGCCTCGACTCAACGACTTATGGGACTATGACGGAACCCTGGCGCAACGCACCCTACATGGGATATCAAGGACGAGGCCTTGGCTATTTAGCGAGGTCATGAGAAGCGACCGCTGATCTTTCCGAAAACGCCAAAGCCACTCGGGCCTGGGCGGTCTCAGCGCGGCCTTCCAACCGGGCCAGAGCATTCAGTAGCTCGCCGACCGCGGGCCCCGAAGTGCCCTGGCCAAGTTCAGGGCTGGAGGGTGGCGTGGCGCCGGCAAAAAGCGACAGCACATAGCCATGAACCTGTTCGGCCTCCCGAAAGACTTCGAGCGTGGCTTTCTGCCACGCCTGTTCTTCCGGCTCTGTGCTTCCCTGGTTGGAAGACTTCTGCAGGCTTGCAGCTGAGCTGAGGTGATCTGGGAAAGAGGACAGAACAGGCTCAACCAGAGTGCGGATCTGACGGGTGAGTCCTTCAAAACCTTCCAAGTGATTACGCAGCATTACTTCCAGAAGCCAAAAGGACTGTGAACGCAACCGTTCCGCCGCGCTTCCGGTAAAGCGTTCTGCGAGCCGCCGCAGCGCCCACGCCTCTGCCAGCTGCGACCGCGCCAGAGAAGTCACCTGGTCAGAAAACTCCGCTACCTTCTGATGCACTTTGACGGGGCTGGCCTGGCCTGACTGCCGTTCAGCAGCCCCATTGCCAGTTTGCGCTCTGAAGTATTGTTCTAGCTCCTTCTGAATCGGAAGCCGGTTGGTTTCCACTATAACTGCGGCTGTCTTGCCCTCCTGGTGCTCATCCTCAGCAACTGACTGAGGGAAGCTAGAATCCGGCTTGTCTAACGCTTCCTGGATCGTCCGCAGGTTGGCCGTCAACAGCGGGATTCCCCGCAACGCCGCGAGCAGTTCTTCTTTGCGTTCGGCAGTCGCTACGACGCCACGAACTTGAACGCGGCTCTGCGTGACGTTCAGAATTTCAACAGGCTCGCCCAGGCAACCCCCCGTTCGATGAACTGCATAAAGTGCTTCCATTTCCGCTACGGCAAGCTGGGTTTCGCTGGGCACGGACACAGGTGGCCCAGCAGTAAAATGAGGTGCGACCGTTCTTGGCAAGGGCGTCTGGAGGAGCTCTGGAAAGATGGACGGAGACAGGGCGTTTAGAGCGAGGACATCATAGGTTATCTCACTTAGCTCGTAGCCTAAAATCTCGGTCCCATTCTGGACTTGCAGGAGTTGTCGTACCGGATGCCAGTCTCCTTTACGAACGAGAAAATCCGTGCTCACAATGTCATTTGATGAAAAGGGCCCGGCCGCGACCGTCTGGATTTTGAGGGCCACACCGCCGTCTGGCAGAACTGCTTCGACAACTTTCTCGGATTTCGGCCGAATGGATCTGCGCCAGGACTGATAGCTCGCGGGAGAAAGCGGCCGGCGCACATCCATTCCATTTGTCTCGAATACCCGCCTGAGCTCTCCCAGAACAAGTGGAAGGGAGGGCGTCTCATCACGCCGATTCCCCGCCGAATTGATTTCGGCCTCAGCGTCGTCGACCCATCGTCGCCCTCGTTCATCTTCCACACGCTGCCGCCAGCGGCCATTTTCTGGATCCCTCCATATTTCCCATCTAACGGAGTGTGCTCGCAGCGGGGGTGAAGGGCTGCGACGCACTTGAAGCCTTTGATAGATCACTGGCTGTGAGAACTGCCGAACTCTGTGAGCCTCCGCCTGCTCCGTGCGCAGCAAGACCTCATGCGCTGAGACCGGCGAAACGGAGCTCAAACGAACCAGGAAGAAAATGATCAATATCGATGCTGCCACGACCACCGCAAACTTCGGGGACAGAAAACCCAATCGCAATGACAGTCCTTTGACCATTGCCAGCACATTCAATAGACCCTTTGTCGCCGGCTTCCTGTGAGGCGAAGAGGCTGAGACTGGACCACCCTTCCAGACCCTCTCAAACGGAGGAATCTTGCTGGGCGTAAGGTGCGAGGTAGCCTCAACGAACGTCTCAATGTCTCGCTCCACAGCCGTCAGGCGCACACGCAGCTCCCAAGACTGTTCTAGTAGCCTTTCGATTTGCGCATGACGGCCCTGGTCAAGCTGGCCATCCAGATAGGCAATCAACTCACCGTCGTCCGGCAGCTCGAGCCTTACTGGACTGGCCTTTTTTTTCCAGAATCTCAACATAGAAGCCTCTAAACCTTCGCAGTGCACGGGCAACGAGCGGCCCAATGGACTCCGGACTTAGACTCAGCGCCGCCGCCACTTTCTGATAACTGAGCCCTGAGCTCCGCAGCGCCAAGCACTCTTGCTCTTTCTTGTTCAAGAGCCCTAGCGCCTGTTCTGCGCAGCCTTGGCGTTCCTTCTGCAAAAGAATCTGCTCCGGTGTCGGACTGGGTGTTTGGCCGAAGACGATTACCTTCCCTTCCTGAACTTCTTTTTCGTAGGCTTCGCGTGTCCGGCTCTTGCGCAGCACATCAATAGCGAGATTGCGAGCCAGGTTGAAAAGCAGAGCGGCATCGTCATCATGGGTGCGCTTTCCGCTTTGGACCTTGAAGAATCTCAGAAAGGTCTCCTGCAACACTTCACAACTATCATCAGGATTGCCAATAATCCTGTACACATAGTTGTAAAGGCTTCGGTATTCTCGGCGGAAGAAGTCCTCGAGCGCCAGATGGCTGTCTGTGTTATTCACCACAAGTATTTCAACCGATCTCTTTT
>JAKEER010000816.1 GCA_022616615.1 Acidobacteriota bacterium | reverse complement strand
GACAGATAGTCATACCCCGCAATCGAGCGGACCTCGTTCCAGAGCGGAGGTGCGTTCGCAGAAAAATGCTTTGGATCGGCGCTGTGCTGCCAAACGTCCAGATAGGCCACACCCATCATTCCAGTAATGGCCTTGGCCTGCGCGTACGTGTTGCGGGAAAACAGGCCGCTGCGCGTGCGTGCGACATCCTTTTCCAGCCGGCGCTTCAGGTCTTCGTCAAACCAAGGCTGCAGACTGGAAACTCCATGCATGTCGACCAGATACCGCACCAGGGCGCTGATTTCGTTGCGGTCCTTGAACTCCACAGGCGCCAAAGCTTTCTGGACGCGCCTGTCCTTTAGAATTCCCAGTCGCTCTAACCGCGCGCGCAACCGGCTCGTCTGGTCGTGACGCGAGAGCGCGTATGGTCCCCACGGGCCCGCGACCGTGAGCAGCGCGAGCAGCGCCAAGGAGACGGGTATCACCTTGATGCTCGGCTGCCTGCGAAAGGTAAAGTAGACCGCGATGCCCGTCATCCATAGTGTCAGCATGGTGAGGAAATAGCGGTCTTCTGTCAGCCCGTATTCCGAAACCCGGCGCCAGATGGCCATCAGCAGCAAGACGACCAGCGGGAACAGCCCTGCATAGAATAGGCGGGAATAGAGGTGAATCCAGCGATGTCCAGGCTGGCCACGCAGGGGATGCACGAGCAGCAACGCCAGCATCCCAAATACGGCGACAATGCTCACAAGCCAGCCAATGGTGCCCCGCGGCCATTCCTGGACGATGAGGATCTTCACCAAGTAGCTATACAGGATCAGCACGTAGAGAGTGACGAGAGGAAGCAAGATGAACTGCACGAACATCCGGAGTCCTGAAGGGTAGCCATAATCAACTTCCAACTCCCGCCAATTGGAAGGAATTCCCGCGAGGAAGAACCAGGTGTTGAAGAGAAATGCCACGGCGAGAAACAGGAAGTAGTAAGCCTTCCCATCCACCTTCAAGCCTAGCAGGGACTGGACCGCCCAAAGAGCAATGGCGAGTCCGGCGTAGAGGATGCTGGAAAACAAGACGGCTTGCAGGATGCGCTGGAACAGGATCCGGTTGAACTCCCAGAAGGCCGCGACATCGCCTCTGCGCTGGAAAGGGGCGACGGCAACCAGCAGGTGCGCAGCCAGTGCCAACTGGCAGAAACGATAAATATAAATCTGTGGAGAATCCTGCCGGTAGGACAGCCAAAATATTCCGAGGACAACCGTTCCGGCTGCCAGCCCAATCCAGTGACGGCGAGCCGCCAGCGAGGATCGCTCCAGCCAGAGTGCCAGCGCGAAGAAAACTGAAATCCCCAGGATGGCGGGCAACAACAAGCGGCTGAGGGACTCTTCCAGCTCCTCCGAGTTGCTCCTGTTGACCGTCAAGACCCAGCACAGGCAGGCGCTCACGAAGGCGGACAGCAAGACCCAGGGAAAGCGGCGCGCCGTTTCGCGGGCCGCTCGAATGACATGCACCACCGATGGCAGTCGAACCATTGTTCGAGGGTGAGATGCGAGCCGTTAGGGAAGCCACGCAGGAGAACGCTGAGAAACCCTCGGGGACGCAGATTACGCAGACCGACGCAGATTAGTCGGCTAGGTACGCTACAACGAGAACTTTGTTCTCGTCTCCGCGAGGTCTGAAAGCCCGAAGCGCCAGCGAGGGTCAGTCGCGATTACCCTCGCTGGCGCTTCGGGCTTTCAAGGTCACTGCCATGCGGATATCAAGGGCGAAGCCCTTGGCTAGTTCGACCGGCACGGGGCCAGGTTTCAGACCGCCGACTAACTTCATGCGTTGTGCGTCATTTCGGAGAAACCCAGCATACGCCGCGGGAATCCATTGTCTCCCGGCGCCGGGCTGATTTCCGCTTTCGCGGGAATGACGAGACTCCGCTTCATCTCCTTCGCCTTTTCTTATCTGCGTTCATCTGCGTAATCTGCGTTCCAAGAGGACCTTCTCCGTGCCACTGGGCCTCTGTGGCTAAACGTGCCTAGTTCTTCGACACCATCCCGTGCGGGTCGAAGACGAACTTCTTGGCCGCGCCTTTATCAAAATCCTTGTAGCCTTGCGGCGCTTCGTCGAGCTTGATAACGGTGACGTTGACCGCTTTGGCGATTTTGATCTTGCCAAACAGAATGGCATTCATGAGCTGGCGATTGTACTTCATTACAGGGCACTGGCCGGTGGTGAAGACGTGCGACTTCGCCCAGCCCAGACCAATGCGGATGCTCAGGTTGCCAATCTTCGCGTTCTCATCAATCCCGCCTGGATCGCCGGTGACATAAAGTCCGGGAATACCGAGGGCGCCGCCGGCGCGGGTGATCTCCATTAGCGAGTTCAACACGGTGGCCGGCGCCTCATGGGCCGCATCCTTGCCGTGTCCGCGGGCTTCGAAGCCCACGCAGTCCACCGCGCAGTCCACTTCAGGCGCTCCCACAATCTGCGTGATCTGTTCCGCCACGGTGGCGCTCTTGGACACATCGACCACTTCGCAGCCAAAGCTCTTGGCTTGGGCCAAGCGTTCCGGTATCAGATCGCCGACGATTACGCAGGCTGCACCCAGCAGGTGGCAGGCGGCCGCGCTGGCCAGACCCACGGGGCCGGCGCCAGCGATGTAAACAATCGAGCCGGGACCAACCCCTGCCGAAACGGCACCGTGATAGCCGGTGGGCAGAATGTCTGACAGGCAGGTGAGATCGCGGATTTTTTCCATGGCCTGGGCTTTGTCAGGAAATTTGAGCAGATTGAAATCAGCGTAAGGCACCATGACGTATTCGGCCTGGCCACCAACCCAGCCGCCCATATCCACATAGCCGTAAGCCGCCCCCGGTCGCGCCGGGTTGACATTCAAGCAAACGCCGGTTGCCCGCTCTTTGCAATTGCGACAGCGCCCGCAAGCAATGTTAAAGGGAACAGAGACCAGGTCGCCAACCTTGAGGTACTCGACATCGCGCCCTGCCTCGATCACTTCCCCTGTGATCTCGTGGCCCAGAATAATCCCCTGTGGCGCCGTGGTGCGCCCCCGCACCATATGCTGGTCGCTGCCACAAATGTTGGTAGAGACGATCTTGAGAATGACTCCGTGTTCACATTTCCGGCTGCCCAGAGCAAGCTTCGGATAATCGATGCTCTGGATTTCGACTTCACCGGGTTTCATATAAGCGACACCTCGATTGCTGGCCATGGATGATTCCTCCTTAGGATTTGATGGAATTTGAAAGCACAGACTTCGAAGTAACATGCCCTCGACCGGCCGCCGCCCGTCGCTGCGGCGGCTCTCCTGAGCAAATCCCCTCCCCGGGAGGGGTGGATGGCGCAGCCAGACGGGGTGGGAGGTCATTTTGACCAACCCACCCCAGGGCCTGACGGCCCTTTCCCCTCCCAAGAGGGGACTCGGATGCGATTCTCAACCTACCGCTTGGGGGGAGAGAGATTTTCAGAGCGAGGGTTAAACGGTAGAACCTACCCAAACAACTTCAACAACGGATTTCCCTTCACCAACTCCCTGGGTTGATTCAAATCATTAAGCACTTCCATTGCGGGATCAATCCCGAGAGCGTAGTAAATCGTAGCCACGAGATCGGTGGGGTGCACCGGATCCTCGAGAGGCGATGATCCCGTGTCGTCCGACTTCCCATACAACGTCCCACGCTTCACGCCGGCGCCGGCAATAACACCGGTATAGCAGTACGGCCAATGATCGCGGCCATCCGG
>JAKEER010000815.1 GCA_022616615.1 Acidobacteriota bacterium | reverse complement strand
CCTGAGTGACCAGGTAACTGTAACCGGCATCAACGCTGGTGTTCTTCCAAATCCATTCATTGAAATCCGCCGAGCAGATAGATAGCGCGTAGTCGTCTAGCAGCGGCGGAACGCGCACTGCAGTTTTCCCCCCATAAGACAATCCGTAGAATCCAATGCGCTGGGGATCGACAAACGGTTGTTGCGCGAGCCATTCGAGCAGGCGCTGCTGCTGGCCCAAAATAAAGGAAAACAGAGCGATCTTGAGCGGATGTGCTTTGCGCTGGATGAGGCGAAAGCGGTCCTTGCCGATGTACGGGTTCTGCGGAGCAAAGGTAATGAACCCTTCTTCTGCCAGACGGACCGCGTACCGGTGATAGGCCGGTGCATCCAGCTTCGAGTCGGCTACATCGGAAGGCCTTCCTTCGAGGCCATGCTGACACACGACCACAGGACGGCGTTCAGCCGGTTTCAGATCTTTGGGAAGCAGCAGAATTCCGTAAGCAAAGACGTCGGGCCAGACGTCGAGCATCACCTCATAGCCTCGAAACCTCGGCTCGTCGTAAACCAAGCGCGAACGGGGGTTCGCGCCAACGCTGGGTGCCGGCAGGCGGCCGATGACCTCCTCCCAAATGAACTCACGATGCGCCTTGGTGCTAGCTTTCCAGCGTTCAGGTGTCGAGGTATCCGCCGTCGACCAGAACTGGGCGCGCTGTTTGGGAGACTCGCGCACCAGCTTCTGCGTAAAGTTGACGAGCTCATCAAACTGTCGCTTGAGGCGCTCTGTGGCGACTTGACTGTCGAGGTTCGCCGTAGACCCGATCTGAAAATTGCCCGGTGATGCCGATCTTTCGAATGGCACGAGGCGATAAGTCGTCGAGTCGAGCAAAGCTTTCAAGGCGGCATCGGAACCCGGTGGTCCCGTGCCGCCACCACTGATGACGAGTTCGGGCTTGCTCTGACTCACTCTGTAGTGGCCTGCCCGTGCGAACTCTGCTTTCACCATGTCGAGTGGCGGCGTCGCCAGACTCCCGTTCGGGGTTGCGCCTTTGCGGTCGCCCGTTTCGGCTGGAGGACCATTGATTTCTGGCCCAGCGCAAGCTTCGACGATCAACTGGCTGGGCGCGATCAACGCCATCAACTCAGCGTCGCCGTGCTCCCGCAAGAGTCCCCACACATCCCGGTACACCGGTTCTTTCCAAACCTCCTGGCGCGCCTGAAAGTAGCCACTGACGACAGTCCGATCGATGCGTGAGTCGAGTGCCGCGGCATACAGGGCCAACAGTCCACCTTCGCCGTATCCCATCACCCCTGTCATCACCTGCCGCGCATCACTCTCATGCTCGAACCAGTCGATGACGGCCAGCACCTTCTGAACCTCGTAGCCAATAATATGCCTGCCAACCTCAAACGACATGCGATAGAGAAACTCCCGGTGTGGCTGGTTGGTCATGCGGACGCCAGGAATTCCGGACCAAGTAGGACTGCGGTCGACTAGAGTAGGAACCACGACCTGGCAACCCGACTCGGCCAATCTTCGCGCAAACTGAGCGGCTGAGGCGACTCCTGGAGTGAGCCCAACCAGCATCTCAGGCGTCCAGTCCGCGTCCGGGATGGCGACAATACGAGCTGCGGGAGGTCCATCCGGCTGCAGCAGCAGGCCCTCGCCATGAACTCCTTCAAACACCGGC
The DNA here is from genome assembly GCA_022616615.1 of Acidobacteriota bacterium. Lineage (GTDB taxonomy): Bacteria > Acidobacteriota > Terriglobia > Versatilivoradales > Versatilivoraceae > VFZK01. The sequence goes on along the minus strand of JAKEER010000815.1, from coordinate 6,208 downwards.
CACCGCACGCGAAGGACTTTAAAGCCGCGACCCGTGGCAATCTGAGCCGGTCTGGAAGTGCTCTCCACGAGTTCAAGCGCCTTGATCGGAACCCGGCTATCGACGGCACCGATGACCTTCCGAAAACGCTGGCGACTTTCGGTGACAAACTGGATCCGGTCCGCGCGATCCCAAAGTTGGTCTCGCTCCTTCTGCACTTCTTGAATTCTGCGGTCCAGGAAGAGGTGAATGCCATCGACCATCTTCGCAGCCAGATCGCCTTCGACCGTGAGCGGTTGGGTGCCCGGCAAAGAAGTCTGGGCCCTGGCCGTGAAAGGCGAACCCAGCACGACCACAAACTGGAAGCCGAGGAAGAATGCCGAACGACTAACAGACCTGATGAACTCGGTGGTTATGGAACGCATATTCCCTGTATCAGACCTGCTGCTTTCTGGCAGATCTGTGGTAGTTTTTAAGTCCAGAATCGAAAAGGCACGGTCGCCCGACGCACTGGTCAACGTTAGGGCCCTGAACGCTGTAGGCTTGTTCCATCCTTCACTTGGACTCACTGGCGCCCTGCCCACCTACCGCATGACCACGTCCCAAACTTTGGCGCGGCGGGCTTTTCCGTCGGGGCCCTCGATGTACAGGGTCACGACGTACTCCCCTGCCTTCTCGTAGGCGTGAACCGGATGCTTCTCGGCCGAGGTCTTGCCGTCTCCAAAGTCCCACTTCCACGAAGTGATTTTTCCATAGGAAAGATCTTGAAATGCCACCAGCCGACGATCCATGTCGAGAATCTTGAACGACCAGTCGGCTTCAATCACTTTTCGAAACCGTTGCTCGAGCGGCATAAGCCGGAAAGCAACCAAGTCGGAGGCGTCTCCATACATTGTGGTCTTGTGCGACAAATTCCAGAACGCCTTGAATCGCGCAGCACTGTCGTCGTCATAATCGAGGATTGACCAAGACATTCCAATCAGACTGTTCTCTCTCAGATCGGAGACAATGGCACGATCCGGCCCTTCGGCTGGCGCGCGATCAAACGGCGTAATCCAGAATTCCAACGTCATCTTGCCGCTTTGCCCGTGTCTAAAGCTGTAGTCGTACGCAGCGTTTGCCCAGGGCATCTCCTTGATCCAAGGTTGGCAGCCCCAAACCATCGCCCAGTCTTTGCCTTCGCTGGGCGTGAAGATGTGGTAGTTCTGCGCATGCACCCCGTGAAAGCGGAAGTGCGCCTCTTCTTTGCTTAACTTTGAATAGGGGTGCATCTGCTTGATGAACGGCCCGCCGGAGAGATCCCCATCCACGACCAGTTCAAAGATGTCGTTATGGAGATCGGTCTTATTGAAGTCCCAGAAGTCGTCGTATGCCTCATAGAGAAAATAGAGACGGTTCAGGCCCTTCACCCATCCGACGCGAACGCTGACATCCTTATCATTCCGATCAATCTTGGTTCCACGCCCTCCCACGGTGTCCGAAAGCTGGTCCATACCGATGCTGTACTCCTTCGGGACCATCTCCCAGTCGTCCGCCTTGCCATCGATGCGCGGAATGGCATTGGCAGGAAACTGAAAGATCTTGAACTCCACACCCAGTCGTTCGATGGCAGGAACTGACTTGGAGAAAATCACCATCACGAGAACTGCTGCGAAGAGCGTTGGTTTTCTCAACATAGGTTCCTTTTGGCTCCGGATCGTTGCCAGTTGATAGACGATGGTTATTGGTTGTGCCGCCCGTGGGTTTCCTCGACACCGGCAAGCAGATACAAAGTGGCGCGGAGTCCTTGGAGGCGAAACACTAAGATCGCTTTACGGGCTGCCTGGGTGGAGCGGTTGAGACCCGAGATACAGCAACCCTCGCGCGCTTTCTGGGAAAGCGCTGGTTTTGTTTGCTAAGACGCCACTTCGTTACGGCAATGCAAACGTCACCAGCGACGAACTGGTTGAGATTGAGACCATCTGTTTGCCATCGACGCTGAACGAAATAGGAGAGCTCAGAATCTGAGTGCCAGTCTGATAGTGCCAGAGCTCCTTGCCGGTGCGGGCATCAAGAGCAATCAAATAACCGTCCTGCGAGGCAGCAAACACCACTCCCCCAGCAGTGCTGAGGACTCCTGCCGCATGAGAGCCGACATGTAGCGGAAAATCCCAGCGCTTGTCGCCCGTTAATGGGTCTAGAGCTCGCACAAAGCCTGGAGTGCCGCGTTTCATGTCCACTTGGGGCCCGCCCCCCGTGTAGGGTTCACCGGGCTTTGGCGGCTTGACTTCGCTGATGTAAAGAGCGCAAGCCTCCTTGACGGCAACATAAAACAAGCCCGTACGCGAGTCGTACGACGGTGACGACCAGTTTGTGTTACCGGCCGCGTCCGGACAAACATAGGTTCCTTCCGGGGTTGGATCCATGTTGGGCTTGAGAATGGGACGACCCTTGGCATCCAGCCCTTCTGCCCAGTTCTGATTCCCGAAAGACTTGCCCAGCAAGAATTCTCCGGTCATCCGGTCGAGCACATAGTAAAAGCCGTTGCGGTTGGCCTGGATTAGAAGCTTACGCGGCTTTCCACGAAAAGTCGCATTGATGAGGACGGGGGTTTCATTCGCGTCCCAATCGTGAGTGTCGTGTGGTGTGAACTGAAAATACCACTTCAATTTGCCGCTGTTGGGATCGAGAGCCAGCACGCAGTTGGAATACAGATTATCCCCAGCCCGACCGCCCCCATAATAGTCGGGCCCGGGGTTGCCAGTCGGCCAAAACAGAGTATCGGTTTCAACATCGTAGGTTCCGGTCGTCCATGTGGGACTGCCACCGTAGTCTGCGGAATCGCCAGCCCAGGTACTGCGTGCCGGGTCGCCCTTCTGCGGGATACTCCAGAATCGCCAAAGCTTCTTGCCCGTCGTAGCGTCGAAGGCATCGAGAAATCCCGTCAGTGCGCACTCTCCTGCGGTGACTCCGACAATGACCTTTCCGTCAATCAGCAGCGGAGCATGGGTGATGGAAAAGCCTTTCTGGTAGTCGTCCACGGCAACATCCCAGATCACATTGCCCGTCTTGGCATCCAGCGCGACCAGATGCATGTCGAGCGTTGCCATGTAGAGGCGGTCTCCGAGAATGCCAAAGCCGCGGTTGGTCATCACCGTACATTGGCTGTGGACCCCGTCAGGCAGGCGCCGCGAGTACCGCCAGATGGGTCGGCCCGTGCGGGCGTCCAGAGCGGCCGCGTTGTTCAAGGGACCGGTCACGAACATCAGCCCGTCTACAACGATTGGAGTCACTTCGACATTCGAGCCGCCAAACTGAAATGCCCACTGACTGCGTAGAGTTTTCACATTGGCGGGTGTGATGGAGTTGAGCCAACTGTAGTGCGTGCCTTCATAGTCGCCCCAATACGTCAGCCAGTTCTGAGGTTCTTTGTGGGCGTTCTTTATGCGTGCAAAGGAGACGTTCAGATCGGGCGCCGGCTTCCATGGAGCCGAGCTGGCATCCGGAGTGGAAAAGGGCCCCTTCATCAGAAAAGCGACCAGGTTGTCCGTTTGGGCCGCATCCAGGTTGGCAGCTGGCATCAAAGATTTCTGAAGTCGTGTCACTCGCTTGAGATCCTTCTTCCGCAGACGATGCAGTTTCTCGCCTTCATCCATCAATTGAATCGAAAAGGTATCCTGGTTCCGTGCCGTCCCGCGTAGCACCTTGCCATCTGGAAACTCGACTTCCAAGGTTTCGAACGTCTCGCGCAGCGAGTCGTCCGGCACACTGATGGCTTTCCGCAACTCACTCGGCTTCCTTTCATTCCGGATGTCGCTCAGATCGGGGCCCAGCCGCCCTCCCCTACCGCCGGCCATATGGCACCGATTGCAGCCTGCCGTTCCAAAGAAGAGCTGTTGACCTGCTGAAGCGTCACCAGTAACCGGCTCTTCAGCGGCTTTGCCGGCGCGAAGAAAAGCGATGATCGATTGCGCCTCTTCTCGCGGCATCGGAAAGGGAGGCATTTGTGTGTCTGGAATTCCCTGCGTCATGTTCCGGATGAGGTCTTCCTCAGTCCCACCATGCCGCCAACTTCCACTTGTCAAGTCGGGTGCACGGCCACCCTTCGCGTTTTCGCCGTGGCAACTCGCGCACTTTTTCTGGAAGAGCACCCGGCCGGCTTCGGCAGACGTCGCGCCGGGATGCTGAGCAGGAAGCCATGCTGTGCCCGCCAGAGAGATCAGAAGCAGTGAAAACATTCTCATAGAGAAACGCTCGAAAAGTTCGAAGATGCAAGGCCTCCGAAATCTCAATGTTGGTTTGAAACGCAGCGCATTCTACAAGGATTGTGGAGCATCAGCAATTGTTGGGCAACGACAAGAACCAACGAGGACGGAGTCTGTCGCTTCGGTGAGTCAGATCTTCGGATAAATGGAGGCATGGCGGGCCAGAAAAACAGGCAATTGGTTGGAGAGCTTCAAAGGCTCCACAATGCAATGCAGATCGTGCGCCTCATAGTATGCAAACTCGGCCACACCGTCGATTCGTCCTTCCATCACCACTTTGTATCCACGGTTATCGAGCTTTCTGCGTGCGGCATTCAGATTGAGCGTGTAAAAGCCTAGATGGTGGAATCCAGCCCCATTCTGTTTCAGAAACTCTTGGTGAATGGTTCTTCCAGACACTGGCTGAATGAGTTCAATTGACAATCCCTCGAGTTGACCTAGGCCGAAACGGACCCTGAATCGACGAGTACTCCCGCTGAACTGAGACATGGTGTCATCCACCTCGAACACTTGGAAGCGAACGCCAAAATTCACGACGTAGGCGTCCATCGCGGTTTCGAGTTCTGGAACAACAATTCCTAGTTGATCTACTTTCAGGGCCAATCTTTGTCCCAGAAACATTTGATCACCAGTGAGCAACCGGTCCCAACAGCAGCACCAGAACCAGTGGCGTCACCATAGCAAACTCCACCAGGCTTTGGCCGCGCAGGCCAGGGCGCGCGCGGGACTCTATGGATGGTTTCAGCCTTCCCATGGCAGATCCTCCTGCAGGAAGTCTTTCTCCGCTATTTTATCGCCCGCAGCAGTGGCCAGGAGATTCAAAATGGCAAGGCCTGGCTCTACAGGGTTCTCAAAAATTACCTATTGGATCGCGTGAAGGAAGCAGCATACAAGAACAAGGCGAGCCTGGAGGAAGCAGAAACCATTCCCGACATCACTGACCCGGAACAAGAGTATCTTCGGGCCTTCACGCGGAAGCGAATATTGGAGGTCCTCGCCCCGCGCGAGTTAGAATGCCTGCAACTTAGGGCCGAAGGGTTCGACTACAAGGAAATCGCCCAGATTCTCAGGGTGCGGTCAGGAACGGTTGGAGCAACGCTGGCTCGTGCGCTGAACAAGATCCGAAAGGCTCTGAACTCCTCCGGAGGTCACCCATGAAAACGTTCTATGACCAAGTCAAAAATGGCTTTCAACGATGGATAGGAGCGCATCCAAACGCGGCTGACTGGATCGCTTTGCGCGACAAGCAGCTCAGGGCCAGCCAAACTCGCAAGCTGGAAGCCCATCTCAAAACCTGTGAAACGTGCCAGTCCGAAAGCCAACGCCTGGATGAGACGTTTGTTTTGTTCTTGAAAGCGGATGCGGTTAGCCAGGATCGACACCCTCGCATAAACGAGGGCTTGGTGCAGCTTCAAAAACAGATCCAAGTTTGGCGTCAGGCCCAAGAGACGCAGAGTCGCCCTGCGACCCTGCAAGCAGTGGATACCAAAGAGCGCTGGCAACGAGCGTCAGCGGAACTGGAAGTTTATCTGGGCACTCAGATGACCGCTCAGCTCATCGAAGCAGCCAGCCAATCGAGTCAGGAGGTCCGCGGTATTCTGGCCGCAGCCAGGCCTGTGCTCACCGGCTTACTGGGAGAAAGGGCCGCCTTCAATGTGACGACCCAGCTATTCAAAATCTTCGCTCCTGAGAGAACCCCCGCGTGAACGTTGGCCACGAAATCAAGACCAGGGCGAAGGTGGCTGCCAAGCACAGCAGAAAGCTGTCCCTTCCCGGCGCAATCATCTGGGTCACTTGCGTCCACGTAACTATCGGTCTGGCAACATTGCTGGCGTATCTACTGAGCGGGAACGAAACATGGATACGCGTTTACTTCGACTATCAAGGCGCGCTCTTCTTCCTCGTTTTTGGTGGTCTAGAGTTTTTCCTGACCGTTCTCGCCCGGCGACAGTTCTATGCTGATGAGCCTCTGCGCAAAGCTTGGT
>JAKEER010000814.1 GCA_022616615.1 Acidobacteriota bacterium | reverse complement strand
TTACACGGGAGAGGTGCCGGAGTGGCCGAACGGGGCTGCCTGCTAAGCAGTTGCACGGGCTAAAACCTGTGCCGAGGGTTCGAATCCCTCCCTCTCCGCCAGTCTTGCCCAGTCTTTACCAATCCCTTTCTTCATCAATAGCTTGGTGTTGCCATCCCGTGGGTTTGTCCTCCGAGTGACACTTTCAGGTGACACCTCCAGTGGAACTAGAGGCGTCAGCTTGTTTATGACAGACCTCAAATGCTGCTGTTCAACCTTGGCATAGATCTGAGTTGTGGCTAGATCCTTGTGCCCCATGAGATCGGCGATATCGGCCAAGCTCACACCAGCCATTCGCAAATGCGCACCAAACGAATGCCGCAGACTGTGCAGCGTCGCTTCTCGGATGCCCGCCCTCCTGCAGATCCCTTTCAAGCGGTCAAGCAGGTGGGAGAGACGCTTGCCATATTGATTGGCAAACACCCACTGGTCGGTCATTCTGTCTTCGTATAGCTTTAAGAGAATTTGGTCTAATACCGGAGAGATGGGAATGATTCTCTCGTCCGTCTTTGGACTCCAGCCTTCCTTGGCTTGGATAAAAATGATGCCGAGTTGGAAGTTCACATCGTTCCAGGTCAGATTCTTCAGTTCACCCTTTCGCATGCCGGTGAGCAACATCGTGGAAAAGACCACTCGCTGGTCAGGATTGCAGGCAGTGAAGAACTTGGTCAGTTCTTCCGAAGTCATGAACTTCGGAATAGTCTTCTTGGGCAACCTGAATCTCTCGACAGCGGGTGCAGGATTGGAGAACAAGTAGTTTTGCTTGATCGCCCACTGAAGGAAAGTCTGGATGCACTGCAACTCGTAGTTGATGGTTTTCTGACTGACCTTGACGTGCACCGGCCACCGCCCCAGCCAGCCAAAACGCCCATTGTCCTCGGGAGTCTTCGTCTTTCTGGTCTCCAGTTCCGTGCGCAACGTGAGTTCTCTTTTGACTTCCTCCTCGGTCTTGGTGTCGGCGATCTCTCCGGCGAATCGCTTCCGTTTGTAATCCTCGAGGTGAAGCGTTCGGATGTCCCGCAGCAGCTGGATCCCAGGGTGGAAGTCGTGAAGGAAAGCATTCAGAGTCTTCAAGACCCGAAGATATCGGCGGGCCGTGGTTTTGCGCCGGTTCACCTGGAGGTACTCTCCATAGGCCGCAAGCGCTTTTTCAAGCGATATCTCAGTAGGAGCTGATCCCTGAGCGGTGAGCTGGCGCTTGAACAAGGTTAGCGTGGCTTCGGCCTGCTGCCGGTTGTCCCCGGCCTTAAGACGAATGCGACTAGGTCCCTTCCCGTGTGTTAGTTCCCAAACGATCTTGCCGCTGCCCAGTTTCTTCTTATGAATAGAGGCCATTTCGAACTACCCTCTCTCCAATCCTCTCTTTGATTTTCGCAAGCATCTTGGTGTTGGAGACGGCCAGCACTTCCAGCCACCGGTCAATGTCGGCTTGGCGAAACCTCAGACGGCCTGCAATCCGAACATGGGGAATCCGAAGAGCTCCCTTCGGTGAGGTCATCTTGTAGACACTGCTTAAGGGCACACGGAGATATTTTGCAACATCCGCAATCTTCCACAACACTTGCTCACCCATGTGGCCTCCTCTTCCGTCAGAGAAGGGACCCCAGATTTGACTACTTGATTTTGTCCCTTACTCGTAATGAGGCGCCAGCGGGCGAAAGAGTAAAGAGAAAAAATCAAAAGACAGACATTTCATGAAAGCAGGAGCAAAACGCACTTTCCGAGAGGGGAGGTGCTGCCAGCCTAACTGGCAAGCGACTAAAGGCTCGGTCGGCGAATCAACGGCGGCCTTGGGCAATCTTTCTGGCCATAAACAGGCCGCCCATGACCAACACCGTGAGAGCAAACCAAAACGGCCCCTCTTTCTCACCCACAACGGAATTACAGACGAGGAAGATCACCAGCAGCAAGAATAGCAACTGGACTATTCTGACAACGATCATCGCATCCTCCATCTTGATCAGAGGCCCAACCTATGGCACCAACGGTAGGAACCGGCGTTTTCTCAGACTGGGCCACGGCGACTGTCCATCGGACCAATTGATGGTATTTCAGATGCCGCGTGCCTAGGGCTGTTATCACGCCGTCTGATGCTCAATTCCAGAAAAGAGTTGAATGGCCCGGCTTTTCCTGCGATTGAAGAGGGCAGCCGGGCACGCTTCGCAAGAGCGCGGTCGGGCAGAATCCACCGGTAAAGAACGAAGTTCGCCCGCACGCGCTGTTGCGTGTGCTTGGCTGGAGCCACGTTTGACACCTGGGAAAGAATCTTTCGTGCCTTTCGAAAGGCTCTTTTCTAGGTGTCGTGGCCTTGAAGGGCGGGGCGTGGGAGCTAATAAAGGGCGAAGCACCAGTAACCATTCTCCTTAGATCATTCCCTCAGGCGACGGTCGAAGGGAATGATTGGGCTCCAGAGCAGCGTATTTCCTTCAGCTGGTTCTCTTACACCCTGAGTGCAGCTTAAAAACTTCTGAGCACAGGAAGGGTTCACGCGGTTGAAGTTCATGCGGGCTGTGATATTTCGTGCTCTGCCTAATTTCACTACCCAACTGACTTGCGGCCTTGTCCAGCAGTCGATCGAACTCATCCCGGCCATTGTAGATTCTCAGATCGGAGTGCAGGACTGCGCTAGTTCGAGAAACTCACGCTTCGCATCTTCCAGTTGTTCGCCATGCAGATAGAGCCTTTTGTTGTCACGGTCGGTCATGAACCAGCGGCCCGTATCCTCGTCAATGTCAAAGCCCTGCTGTTGCAGAATGTCGAAGCGGGTCTGCTCGTCGAGACTTTCGTATTTATCTGAGAACGCCTTGCTGAGTTTTCGACCGATCATTTTGCTTTCAGTCAAGTGAGGCACTCGCCTAGACTAGATAGCGTTCCCGAATTTCAGATTCTCGCAGCTTCGCTTCAAATATGAAATTGTCCGGGAACGACTGGAGACGCGCACACTCGCACATAGACAGATGGCGAGGCACTTTGTAGTGGAATTGAACGCGGTCCAGGTCGTGCTGCCTGACAAAGAATCCAAGCTGCTCAGCGTCATGGATTAGCTTCCTGAACCTCATCCACACTGACACACTCAACAGGCTTAATCCGCTCGTCACAAACCAGTTGGATCATCACGCGATCTCCATTGTGCTCCAAGAGGACAAACCGGAGATCACGCTCGCCCTCATTCGGCTTGGCATACTTCACCATGCATCCCGGTTTCATCATAGGTTGTAGATTATGGACGCTGTGTGGCATGTCTGAAACTTCCGCAGGTCTTGACTCCCACCACCCCAACAACGAAGGTCAACAAATTATATCGTATCGGGAAATCAAAAGAGCCTCGATTCTTTCCCAGTAGAAAAACTCCATTGACCGGAAATTGACTCCCCTGACTCCCTAACTCACCGGTGGTATGTTCGCTCATAGTCAAAAAATTCACCTAGAGTCCACAGCGATCTCAAGAGGCGGTGCGCGACATGGGGCATCAATCATGTGATTCGTTGGTTGGTGATTGAGTCTGACTACCTTCGCACTGGGTCATTCTATAGACGGTAGTCAGCGGACCCTCAGTTGCATCACTTTTGGTGCCGCGCCCGACGAAATTGAAGATGCTGAGCTGCTCTCCCGTTTTGAGTCCACTGAGTGCGGGATGTCGGCCAGAGCTACTTAGCGCTCGGACAGTAGTAGAAGTTCCATTGTCACGGGCGAGGGTCACATTCACCCTTTCGCGTCGTATCGGCAAGATGTGGGTCACAGTTCCCAGCAGGTCATTCGGCCAATGGTCCGTGGGCTGGCGAGCCAGCGAGCGCAGGTAAGCGGGACACCCTGGACGATAGAGACATACGCGGCAGATGGTGTGGTGGGGATTGGCGAGTCGCTGAGCCGCCTCGAAATCGCCGGAGGCTAGAAAACGCTTAACTTCGGTGTTGAGTGATGTTAACGCGCGGGCTGCCTCGGTTACCAGAGCCTCGCAAGCGGGACGATGGAACTCCACCGGTACCCGCTTGCCAGCCAGTGGCACGACCTGGAGTCGTGCGGGCCACTGCCCGTACGTGGACGCATACAGAGCGGCGTACATTCTGAGCTGGACCTGATGGCCCGGTTTGACCCTCAGTGTGGTGGCTGAAGGATCCTCCAGAACGTGGCCAGACTTGAAATCCGCGATAACTGGACCTTCACGAGAAGGGTACACCCAATCGACCCTGCCGCTAATCAGTCCATCTCGCGAGCACACCTTGACCTCAAAACCGAATTGAGGACGTGGCAAACTAGATCCACCTGTCTTTGTATTTCTGTGGATCATTGCAGCTTGCTGGAAGACACGAAGGCGAACAACTTCATAGAGGGATGCGCTCCGCGACAAGGGATGGAGAGAACGCTCCAGCCAGGAACCCGCAAGAATGCTGTCAGTCTTCACTGCCATTTCGTCCCACCGACTAGAAATTGCTATTGGCTCCGCACCAGAAGAGGCGTTGCTCGCATATGCGAGGACTGCGTGGGCAAGAGTTCCCAAGATCGATGCGGGCGATCGCGGGAGTAGTGGCGGCTGAGCTGCTCCAAGCCACAACTCACGCAGAGCGCACGCACGCAGATTTACAAAGCGGCTCGGAGCGATACGCAGCAGCGGCCGAACCGGCAAGGCGACAATGATTTCTCCCGGTTTCACGTTAGCGCTTGATATGCAAAGCTGGGGCGACGGAGGACGTTGAAGGTGTCCAGGAATCGAATCTCCGCAGTCTGGTCGGCGTCAGCAACCGCCGCTGCGAGCAATTGAGACGGCCGCGTACAATCCCAGAGGGGATGTACGAAGATCACTTGCTTGCGCCCCACAAGACACCCGGGCAGAGTTGCAAACTCCCGGCTGGTGCTGCTAAACGACAGCATGAACGCGTCTCGCAGAGACCGAGCCCATGCAAGCCAGCCTTCCAGCTCTGGCAAGGTAAAGATTCCGTCGATGCCGCACCGTGTTGTAGAACTGAGGAGTACCCTTAGTGCTGCGAGACCGAGACGCCAGTCCAGCAGGCCGTGGTAGGTCATGTTGCGGTACTGGCGAAGGCAGTCATAACAGGAGGAATCGCATCTCGATCGATGGGGCATGGCCGTGAGCCCTGCCATGAATGATCCTGGGGGTGGAGTTGTACTGGTTACCTCAGAAAGTACAGGCGCGAAGTTGTCGGCAAACCACTGAGTGAAGCCAGCGCCGTTGGCGAGGTGGTCGCTAAAGACAAGTTCACCTACCCAGTCCCCGCTGAGTGTTAGGATGCGACGTAGGTTGCTGATGTCGATCTCTTCAGGGTCGATGTCGAGTCGCTCTGCCACGACCGAACGCAAAATAAATGCCGCGGAGAAATAAGCTGCCCTCAGGGCAGCGCTCTGGATCCCAGTGACCAACGGGTCCACACACAGCCCAAGTGGAACACCTTGCGGGCTGATGCGGACGACGTCCGTAGTTTTGGGAGCTGCTATCGCGAGTTCCTCAGCAGCAACTGCCGGCGTAAACTGAACGCCGCCGGGATCGTTCTGATACCGTTCGTCAATCCACTGTCTCTCGAAACGGTTGCGTCCATTTGCAAGCGAAGCTGTTCCCAACGTTCCGCGGAAAAGCTCCCCGCGGCGAGTGTTCAGACGGAACACGCGGCCTGCCGGAGTAAAGGCTAGGCGAGCGTTCGTGCCGACAACAGCTTGGGGCGTAGTCGAGTCAGACTGAGCGACAATCCCCGAGCCACTGACGAGGATCTCTACGTCCTCTTTGGCATCGTCGCCCGGGCCGAGGTGCGTTCGAAACCCCAGCGGGACAATGATCTCAAAGAGACGAAACCCAGGACTCCCGCCCAACGGCGTACCGCACTCAGGGCATGCCATTACAGTGGGCCTTTGATCGAACACCTGCGTGTCGTGGCAGCGCTCGCAGCGGGACATCCACCTCCGCCAAGCGATTGGATTCGGATCAGCGGGAGCGAGCCGGTTGGCAACTACGATGTAGGGTGCTGTGAAACCAATGCTGGTGTAGATACGCTTGTCTTTTGTCTTCTGGGAACCAGGTGCGAATTCTGTAATGGCCAGGTCAAGGTCACGGTCGATTCCATAGGCCGTGCGGTTTCGAATACCGTGGAACAAGTAGCGGACGCGGGAGGGCATCCCGAACATCGGAAGCACTGCGCCTTCGGCGAGCCGCTCTGCAACGCCTTCACCACTCAGTTCGGGGTTTCTCACACAATCGTCGATCCGACGTTTTAGATCTCCTCGGATTCGCACTTCCAACTGTCCTGGCAAAATGGGGCTGAATCCACCGGTGAGAAGAGCCCTCGCCACGATGCTAACGTCAGGGGCAGTCTGCAGCCAAGTCTCAACGGTTGCCTGCCGCTGCTGATCCTGGAGCCAATCTGCGACTGTTCCGAACTCCCCATGGCTGTCAGGTGGTGTCGGGCTGTCCCACCAGCGAACACCCGCAGTGCGGAAGGCTCGTCGGAGGCATTCTTTGGCAAGAAGCCGCAACGGAATTTCAGGACGCGATAGCGAAAGGAATGGGACTGGTGGCCGGTCCCCCGTAATGCGCTCGGGGAAATTGAAGTAGAATTCGTCATGACTGCGCCCGCGACAGAGAGTCAGAACCACCGCGAACGCCTGGCCACGGCGCCCTGCCCGGCCGGCACGTTGCTGGTAGTTGAAACGCATGGGGGGCATGTTCGCAAGCATGACCGATTGGAGACTACCGATATCGACGCCAACTTCCATGGTAGTGGTTACGCTGAGAATATCAATCTGGTCTACCTGCGGGTAGTAGGGCCGTGGCCCAGTCCCGAGATTCACCACCACATTGCGGAAGTGACGTTGCCGCTCTGCCTGGTCGTCCGTCTGTGCGGTTAGCTCTTCGCAGTGCAGGCGCATCGGCACCCGCAATTCGACAGATTCCTTCGCGTAGTAGTTTTGACGGTGCAAGTCCGAACATGTGCCTTCCGATTCTGGCGAGAGCGATGTCAAGCATCGAGTACAGACGCCGCCCGCTCGGTGTAGATGCGGCCGTCGGCAGGACGGGCACCGCCATACCGGATCTCCTGGCAACGCGATGCGCACCAGAAGGCGGCGGGGGTTCAAGATAAGCGTCCCGTGCCCACCGTCGCCGCAGACCGATTGCCACACCTCTGCAAGCAATCGCCCGACATCGAGTACATTGCGCGCCGCACACTGCCGCACGTAATTGCGCAACAACGCACGGGCGCTGTTCCAGTCTGGCCACCCGTCCAACGGATAGTCCTGTGGCTCTTGCCGGTATCGATAGAGGTCACCTAACAGACGGATGGTCCCATTGCAGATGTCAAAAAAAATCGTTTCATCAGCACCGCAAGCTTGCGCGTGAGGGCGTAGAGTGACCGGTGACAAATCAATGGAAGCGAACCCTAAGCCGGCAGACTCGAATCCGAAGTACAACCGGCTGAAGAGCACCTCACATGCCTCAGAGACGATTTTAGGGCGAAGCTTGTCCTCGCGGCGCTGCCGTGCCGCGGGCGAGATGTCATCGCGCCAACAGCGTTCAGGGGCAGAAAAGTATCTTCTCAATAATCTGGGGGATGTTATGAGGAGTCCCAGGATGCACCAAGATTGAGCGCGTGGGCTTTTTGCTGAATTAACTCAGCCAGAGACGGTAC
>JAKEER010000137.1 GCA_022616615.1 Acidobacteriota bacterium | reverse complement strand
GCCCAAGAGCGATCGACGGGGGCCAGACTTGCACTGGCTAGAGACCTACAAGGTCAGGCGTACCCAACCACTGGCGTAAGCCAGTGGCCAGGGCGTCCAACGAGTTCCCCTTGCCCTTGCGCCAAGCTGCCCGCGCCTCTCGCGGCGCGAGCAGCTTGGCGCAAGAGGAGGTGGCGGGAGTGAGCAGCTGCCACTGGCTCACGCCAGCGGTTGGCGGGTGCCCCCCATAACTAACGCATTACTCCTATGGCAAGGAAGCGCTAACACACTTGGCCGGCCGCAAGCCTGGACTTCCGGGATGGACACCCGCGCTCCCAGGGTAAGCTAATCGAATAAGGGGTAAGTTTCTCCCGGAAGGACCTCTTGTTGTGCGCTCGCTTCAGGCACGGCAATCTTCTGGAGTTCTGGATGCGCTTTGAGCAAGGCAGGCATTACTCGTACGGGCTGCCCGGTGATTCCGTGAAGAAACTCCAAAGCGTTTTTTACTTGGGCAGCCCGGTAGTGATTGTTGAAGATAACATACAGCGTTCCGCTGCCGCGCCGAAACTCTTGGATCATCGTTTGATAGCTTTCGAGTTCTTCCGGTGAGTAATGATAATCGTAGCGGGCATCCCGGCCTGCTTCCGCCGCAAACCAGGTTTCCATGTTTCGGCCGTGGAAACGCAAGTAGGCGCGCTCAGGCGAGGTGAAGATCCGCGTTGGTGGCAATGACTCGGAAACCAGAGGTTGGTCGATGTTGGCAAAAGCCACCCCACGCTCACGGAGAACAGCGTAAAAGGAAGCCTTGTCAAACGATTTGTGACGCACTTCGACTACAAGCGGGTAATCCTGAAAAGAGTCGAACAATCTTTGCAAGTAATCCCGATTGCCTGACTCATCATGAAAGCGGTAGGGAAACTGAAGCAGCAGTGCTCCGAGTTTTCCAGTTTCCCTCAGGGGCTGAAGCGCGCATTTGAAGCCAGCCACCGTTTCCGGCTGAATTTCAGGCCGGCCTTGGTTGATCTTGTCACCGTGAGTTAGCTGCTTGTAGAGTTTGACGGCAAATAGGAACCTCGGATTCCCGCTGACACTTCGTACCCAAGCCTCCACGGTCCTCGGGGCCGGAATGGCATAAAATGTGGTGTTCACCTCGATGGTATCGAAGAACCCGGACAGATAGCGAAGCTTGTCGAAGTTCGACTCACGAGGGTAAACAAGACCTTTCCAGTCGGGATACGACCACCCGGCGAGACCGACCAAAATCCTGGGGGAGGGGGGAGCTGTTTGGGTCACAAGACCATTGCCAGATCGGAAACCGAAGCAGCCTGGGCAAGCATACCGTCCATGACGCACTCAAATCCAAGCCTTGACAATCCTACTTTAGCACGGCCCGGCTGGCTCACATTTTGAGTTCAACACCTTGAACTACCTGCATGCAGCACTGTGAGGCTGCCGGTTGCGTGCGCAGCTCTGACGGAGCCGTCGGGCGCCGCTTTTCATCCTTATGTGTTCCTTGCCAGACCGGCATTCGAGCCAGCGGAGACACAGGGCGTCAAACTGGGCGGCAGCAACTGGATAACAGGCAGCGGCAAGCCGCCGACCTACGAACCAGCCTTCTGGCCGGGGCCTCCAGACGCGCGCTGCGCTCCAGAAAAAATTCCATGTAACCATATCCTGGAAGCGTGCGTTAATAGAGACATGGGCAACATCGCGATGCTCCAGGTCAGAAGGCCTGGCCCCATGACGGTCGACAAGGAACTGATCCAGCGTTGCCAGCAAGGGGATCAGGCCGCCTTCGAACTGCTCGTCAAAAAGCACGAGCGCAGAGTGTTCGGCCTCGTTTACCAGATGGTGCGGCAGCCCAGCGAAGTCGAAGACATTGCCCAGGAAGTCTTCACGAAGATCTACTTTTCACTGCCGCAGTTCCGGATTGAGGCTTCTTTTGAGGCCTGGCTTTATCGCATCACGATCAATCAGTGTTACGATTTTCTGCGGAAGCGCAAGCGGGAGGCGCAGGTTACGGAGTCGGACCTTTCTGAAGAGGAGGCAGCGTTTTTTGAGCGATTCGGATCGATCACGCAGCCGCGGCACCTGGATGTCAGCAAGCGCCTGGAACTCCGGCAGACTGCGGAGCGACTCTTGAGGGTGCTGCCTCCCAAAGACCGCGCTCTTTTGGTCCTGAAGGAAATTGAAGAACTATCCATTGAAGAGCTGACGCACATTTTCAAGTCCTCGGCCAGCGCGATCAAGCTCCGGCTCTTCCGCGCCCGCAACCAGTTGAGGCTGGTTTATGAGAGAAGCCGCAAGAGAGACAAAGGGAAACAGCGAGTATGAGTCATCAAAATCTGAAAGGCTGGCTGGAAGACTATGCGGAAACCGGGCTGCCGACTGAGTTGGCCCAGGACCTCGAACAGCATCTGGCTCTGTGCCGCGACTGCCAGGAGCAGTTACGAACGATCCGCCTGACGGGAAACATTGTGCGGGCATCCAAGCTGAATGATGGGCCGATGCCGGCTGCAGGGTTTGCCCGGTCTGTTTCCCAGTCCATTGAGCAGCAGCGCGAGAACTATTTTTTTTGGGGTCCGCTGCGCCTGGTGGCCTTGAAAGCCGTTCCGGTCATGGCGGTGCTGGCAGTGGCTCTCGGTTTGTTCGCTTACACTGAGATCTCTTCCGAGTTGAATGCCCAGCAGCTCCCGGAAGAGCCGCTGCTGGAATCGTCTTTGGAACTTTCTTCAAAATGGGGCCAGGAAGCGGCGGTGTTTTCTGAACAGATTTCTCAAGATCAAGAACGGGTAATGTCGACCTTGCTGGAAGCCGACAGTTTACCGCAGGACCCGGGAAAGGAATCCGAATGATGAGTCCCTCACGATTCAAAGCCCTCGCATTAATGTCGATTGTTTTTCTTTTGGGCGCCATTGTGGGTGCATCGCTGGGCACTACGGTCGTTTCCAGAAAATTCGCTTCGCCTCAGGAAGCAGCTGGAAAGCCTGGTAAAGTCAAGTTTATTGACAAACTGAACGCGCGCCTCCAGTTGTCGCCCGAACAGACCGGGCAATTGAAGATCATTCTGGATGAAACGCATCAGCAATTCGGCGCGTTGCACGAATCCGTCAAACCACAGTTTGAAGGCATTCGCAATCGGATGCGCGATCGAATCCGCGAGCAGTTGAACGACAGCCAAAAGCAGGAATTCGAAGTCATGGTTCGCGAATATGATGCGTGCCGGGATAAACGAAAAAGGAAGTGACTCAACGAGGAATCCACGCCAGCAAAACTCGCCGGATCGCCGGCCAGTTCTTGTGATGCTCGTCTTTCCTTGGTTGCTGGAAGCGGTGCAACCTGTTCCTCCCGCCCCGAATCAAATCCCCAAACGCTCTTACCGCCTATTCGAGGCTGGCCAGAAAGACGACCGGGCGCGGGCCGCTGCCTCCTAGATTTATCTTGGACTAGGACTCTTCAATGCGCGCTCAGATCATTCCTATCGACTCCTTCAAAACGCGAAAAAACTGCAAGGCTGTGCCAGCGGAGCCCCAAATCCTGGTCGTGGAGCCTGAACTTGCTGCAGCCCGCGTCACCTCCTGGAGATGGCTCTGCCTGCTCCCAGTGGAATGGCAAGAAGCAAAGTTCAGATACCGACCGCGTGAGCGGTCGAGATTCCCGCTTTCGCAGGAATGACGGGCCTCAGTGCGCGGCGCCGAGGTTGCTGACCGGCGCGGATACTACACTCCCTCCAATGCGCCTTTGACCCATCCCAGCATCTTCCGCGGCGACTCCGAGTAGTTATAAAAGATGGGTCCGGTTGAGCCTCCCTGCTTGAGAGCTCGCACGATCTCCCGCAACTGTTGCTGACTGGCAGGGACACCCATGCCCAGCCGCACAAAGCAGGGAAACTCGCCGGGCCAGTCGGCCGGGATGCGCGCTCTTCCCTGCCCGACGATTTTCAGCACCTCATCGGGCAACTTGCCGTACACGCCGGAAGCAAAGCCATCGACCACCTCTGCCAGTTCCTTTTGATAGCCGCTCTGCAAGAACAGCTTGCAGGAAGTTCCTCTGAGAGACTCCTGCTTGATTTCCATCACCAACGAATTCGCCAGTTGCTTTCGAAACAGGTTGTAAGCCTTCAGGTCGGGAACACTGCCCTCCATCTCGGCCATGGATTTCGGATGTCCTTTCGGCCGGTCGGGCGCCTCACGGAAGGCAGCGTCCAGCGTGGCTTTCGCGACTTCACGAACCTTGTTCACATCCACGCCGGCCTTCTGCGCTTTGCTTGCCGTTTGCGGGTTGAAGCACATCCCAAGCAGTTCTTGCTCCAGGGGCGACAGGTCCGTCAAGTCCCGTTCATGATGATGACCATGGCGCAGTCCCATCCACCCGAACGACTCCAACTGGATGCCATGCATCGGATAATTCACGGCCAAGTCGCGGCACAGCCCTTTCAAGTACTCGCGCGTCGCGTCATGGCCAATCGACAAGGCGTGCGGGATCGCATCGCCGTACACGTTGTGCTGCGCAAACTGAGGGTGCTTCTGCGCCAGCCGGGTATTGTGTGATCCAATGGTCCAGGACACGAGGCGCAATTGATACTTCTCCAGAAGCTTCCCCGCAATAGCCAGCCAGTTCATGTCCTTCGCGAAGCTCGCCACAACAGGTTTGATGGTCGAACTGCGGAAGATTCTCTTGTCCGGATGAAAATAGGCAACACTGCCCTCCGTCATGTAGGCGCGGTGTCGCGGGTTGTGGGGATGGACAAACCAGCCCGAGTGATAACAGCCGGCCATCACCATCTGGTTCAAGCCTGAGTCCTGCATCCAGGCCATCACGGTATCGGCGCCTTCGTCTTTAAGATCCCAGGCGTGCATAAAGAGGCCCCGGGTTGAAAGCGGTGGGTTGCTGTGGAACTCACTGCTGCCAGACTGGTCCGCCTGCGAAGGTCGCGCAGAGGCCGCCTTCGCTTTCTTGGAAGACATCGCAGCCAGGGCACTGAACTGCAGGAGAGAGCGGCGAGAGAGAAGAGAGCTTTGCATTGAAACTCCTAAGAAAATCCCCTCCCCGGAGGGGTGGCTGGCGCAACGACAGCGGTCGTGCAGCGACGGCGGTCGCGGAGCCAGACGGGTGGGTGGTCGCGTCGAAGTCACAACCCGCGCCAGGGCCTGGGGATTTTCTAACCGACATGACACCGCGCCGAGCGATGTGGCTGCTCCTCTGAGAATCTCCCTTTTCAAAGGGGGAAAGGTAGCCTTCAGGGGGTTGTCGTGACGGGTTTGGGAAGGCTGACCGGACAACTCCCTGGCGCTTCGCGCCGCCCCCTTTGTTAAAGCGGCGTCACGTAAATGGAATTAAACATCGCGCCCTCAGAACTCCTTGCCTGCCATGACCGCCCCCCGGTTGTTGGAAGCATTCATGACTACGCTCAGAGCTGATACTGGCTGTCCGTTTGTTGAACGGATTTCCAGCGGACCGTATCCACTCGGGATGCCCAGGGCTGCGAGAATATCGGCGCGATAGAAAAAGCCGCCGGCTGGAATCGAGACACCAGTCAACTGCCCGGCTACCGCACCGCCGGGATCACGGGCCAGGACATCCACAGTGGCTGCAGCTCGGCCTTCGTTGGAAACCACCAGCGAGGAAACGTACCTCCCTCCCAGATTCGTCACGGCAGCAATCGCTAAACGCGTTCCCTTGGAGTTCATTGGGATGATGGAAGGTGTGTTGGTAGCGTTGTCAATGGTTGAGACGAACGCCTCGACGTGCTGGTCGGGGTCCAGATGAACCACACCCCTGGTCCCGACGCCGAAGAGCGAGTTCACGTTCAGAAGCTGAACAAATCCGCGGGCCGGAATGGAAACCGTCATGGCAGAACCCGCGCCTGTTTCCGCGGCGAGATTCACCAGCACTGTGCCGGGCATGTTCGTCAAGTTCTGAATTCCCAGATTCGAGCGAAAGATCCCATCATCCAGAGCAAAGGGAATGCTGCTGAACTGGTTAGCATCGGCCAATTGAGCGCGTACGGCGCCACCTAGGTTCACTGTAGTGTGCAAATTGACGTAATGGCCGTTCGGATTCGTAATGACGGCTTTCAGATTGTCGAGCATGGCCTGTGTTGTGGGCAGGGAGACAATCTTAGTAATCCTTCCCGTGCCGGTGTTATCCACAATGCTGCTGATACCCGAACTGATGATAATCGGCCCATTCTCGCCGGCTCGCCCCGTGTGGATATGAAATCCGCTAAAAGTGACGCTGCCAGGAAACTGATAATGGGTGTCGAACATCACCGCGCCCGACGTGATGTTGCCTGAACTGTCTCGTGTGACATCCAGCGTAATCAGCACGGGAGCGCTGGCGTTCAGGCCCGTGATCGCGGGCACCTCATTGGAGGGAAGCATGGTAGCTTTGTAAAAGTAGGTCTCAGAGGTGCACTGTCCTCGAATTGCCCCCGCTGGAAAGTCGGTTGTGTGAAGGTTGATATAGTAAAGGTGCGGCGTGGTTGCCAATCCTGTCAGGGCGGCAAGTTGCGTGGCTGTTGTGAGAGTAGGGGTCGTGAAGCTGAGGGCACCGGCACCGTCGGCGTCCGGCATGGAACTGAGTCCTGAATTGATAACGACCCCTCCGTTCACACCCACAGCTCCGGTGTGAATGTGAAAGCCGCTCAGGGTAACTCCGCTCGGAAACTGGTAGGTCACGTCAAAAATGACTATACCCGACGTGATCGTTCCGCCGGCATCCCGGTTCACGGTGATTCGAGCCCGCGCCGCGCCAGAGGCATTGAGCCCCGCGAGCCCGGCGGGTGCGTCCACTTCGTTGTCGGGGCTCATTTTGGCTTTCACATAAAAGGTTTGGGTCGATTGCGCGAGAGCCTGGGTCGCCATCGCCAACGCAAAAAAGGAAACACATAAGCCTGCAGTCATCGAGCGTTTCATGCTGCCTCCAGTGTGACGGGACACAAAAGCGCCCCGGATGTGATTGACTAAGGATCAAACTGCGCTGTTCAGTGGATATACTGGGGAGGCTAAGACTCTGGGGCTTTTGCATCAAGCCAGCACCAAACGAAGCTGCGGAAACAAGGCCTGAATGGTTCCAGCTTGATGCTGAACGGAGCGGCGGCTCGAGTTCTGCCGAGAGCCAGCTTAGGGAGGCTCAATCTGGCTCGGCCACTTAATGCAAGCGGTTTTCGACCTGCCGCGACTAGACCGGCTGCGGTCCTGCAAAGGCCACCGCAACCCCGAGATCCATTTCAGCATTTTGTGGGTTGACTGCTGTCGAGGCCCGATCTATTGTCTCTCTTTCAGGAGACCCAGCCCAGATCGTTATGTTCATCCATCACCTCTTTCAACCGCTTCCGTTCCTGCTTCAGTTTGAAAGCTTCCAGGATACGATTCGCTACTACCTGTACAAGTACCAGGAGAACAGGGTGATGGCACTAGCGTACACGGCGGGCTGCCTGGTCGTTCTCGTGGTGATTTACCGATTTCTAGCACGCACAAGAAAGCGACAGTGAACACTGGATGGCGCTCCTGACACGATTTTCCCGGTCGGGTCAATACGCTAAAGCTATCGTTTGCAGCAAGCTTCCATGGCTTCTGGGTCGCCAGCTATGTTGCTGTGGCACTTCCATTCCAAGCTCTTGATTCAAGCCGGGCGTCTGAGGACGACCGTCTGGACAATGGCGTTTGCGCTGGGTCTCGCGCTTGTTTGCGCACCGGAAGGGCAGGCAGACGAGACTCTCCCGTTTATCATTCAGGATTCTCTCTACCGGACCAACATCGGGATCAACAACCTTGATTTTCTTCCCGCAGAGGTTTCTCTCCTTCTTTATGACAATGGTGGTCATCTCGTGGCCCAAGGCTCTGTCCAGATTCCCAGCCTGGGTTTTCTCAACCTGAGCCAGGTGGTCTCTCTTCTGTTCGGGTATTCCTACGAACAACCGTTCGAAGGCTTCATTAGGCTGCGGTCCGCCAGTCGCATCGCCGCTTTCGCCGCGCAGATCCAGAACGAAAACAGCGATCCCGGCATCATCGCGTCGATGCCAGAGGACGCCAGCCATTTTCTCCTGCCGATCACAACCTCGATCAATCCCTGGACCAGCACGCTGGCGATCGTGAATCTGGCGGCCAGAGCCACGATCGTGAAGATCTCTCTTCGCGATGAGAGCGGTTCGCTGCTTGCAGAAACGGAAAGGAGCCTTGAGGCAGCCTCCCAGTGGATTACGCCCAGTATTCACGGGGAACTCGGGGTTAACGGAGTCAGAGGCTACCTTGTAGTTCAGTCGCTGGATGGCGCACCCCTGGCCGTGCTTTGCCGTCACACGCAACTTGTGACTCGCCAAGACGTATTCCAGCAGCCTTTTGACCTGCGAAAGACCGGCAAGGTCTTCTACCTGCCCTATTGGTTTGCTGAAGGGCTGCACCGGAGTTGGGTGGTGCTGAACAATCCAGACAGCGAGCCCGCTTCAGTGGCGCTCCGCCCGCTTTCTCCTTCCGGCATCCCCCTGACCGACTACTTTATCCAAGTGCCGGCTTTCGGTGCGGTGCTGGTGCCGGACAGTGCGTTGTTGGCGGGCCGGGGAGACCGAGCCTCTTATGGCTTGATTCGCGGAACTTCAACCCGGCCCCTGGGCGGGCTTGTCATCCAGACCGACCTTTCGTCTGGCGATACGATCCATACAAACCTGGTGACGGAACTTTCTCCAGAGATCCTTATTCCTTCTGTTACCCAGGCTCCTCCATTCTCTTCCAGTCTTCTTTTAGGCAACCTGGGCGAGGCCGCCACGTGGATTGAAATCAGTCATCGCGCAGCCGATGGACATAGCACTGCGGCTGTCTCCAGAATGTGGCTTCCGGCTCGCGGCACTGTCTATCTCGATAAGGTCTTGACCAATCTTGGAATTCCATCGGGTTACGGCCCCCTGCAGGTTCGTTCCCTTGAAGGCCAGCCGTTGGCGGCCTTTTCTCACGTCTTGAACAACAGCGGGGCACGTGGCGCCTTGAACTTGCTGGACACGCGGCCGACCGTATCCAAGCGAGTGGGCGAGCGCCTGAGGTTGCGCTGGCAATACGATCCAGCTGAGATTTCTAAGATTCAGGAATACCGCATCTACCGGGCAGATCGGGCTACTCGCAACTTCCAGAAGATCGCTTCCGTCCCTGTTAGCGTGTTGGAACACAGTCTGGACGCAACCGTAGCTGGAGACTTTGTGCTGGCGGTCAAAGCGTTTAACGGCGTGCAGGAATCAAACCCGAGCAATGAGGTCCTCCTTCAGGTGAAGCCTTGACGCAGCGTAAAGCCCCGTGCCACACTTCGATTCAGGAATCGGCGGAACAAACAATGCCTCCGGGAGGTCAAGACGCAGCGGTTGTATGAAGAAGAATGTGACGTTTGGCCAGGGTGCCGAGGCCCTCTTCGGAACTCTGGATGAGAATCTGCTGTTTCTGGAATCTGCCTTCGAAGTTCGCCTTTCTCTCGCTGAAAATAATCTCATCATTGAAGGATCAGACGCCCAGGTGGGCATCATCGAGCGCCTCATCACCGACTACGACCAAGTTCGCCGCGAAGGCGTCCTCTTCAGCAACGGCGATTTCAAGTCGATTATCCGTATCATTTCTGAAGACTCTTCGCTTCGGTTGCGAGACTGTTTCCCGTCGGGCAAGAGCCGGATCTGCGGCAGAAAGGCAGTGACCCCGCGCAGCCTGAATCAGCGACGCTACCTGGATGCCATCGAGAAAGTCGACATGGTGTTTGGCATCGGTCCGGCAGGCACGGGAAAAACCTACCTGGCTGTGGCGATGGCGGTCGCCGCGTTGTTGAGCAAGCGCGTGAATCGCATTGTGCTGGCCCGGCCCGCCGTGGAGGCTGGGGAGCGGCTTGGATTTTTGCCAGGCAGCCTTCAGGAAAAGGTTGACCCTTACCTGCGGCCGCTCTACGACGCGTTGTACGACATGCTGGACGTGGAAAAGGTAGACCGCTATCTGGAGCGCGGAACGATAGAGATTGCGCCCATTGCCTTCATGCGCGGGCGCACCTTGAACGAATCGTTTGTGATCCTCGATGAAGCCCAGAACACGACCTCTGAACAGATGAAGATGTTTCTGACGCGAATTGGGTTCAATTCCAAGGCCGTCATCACGGGTGACATCACCCAAATCGACCTGCCGGCAGGCAAAATCTCCGGTTTGGTTGAAGCCCGGGCGGTCGTGTCGAACGTGGAAGGCATTGATTTCGTGCACTTCAGCGAAAGAGACGTTGTGCGCCATCCCCTGGTCCAGCGAATCGTCCGAGCCTACGACAGCTATGCTGCTCCCAAGTCCGGCAGCGAACCTCCCGCCGCTCCCGAACGGGCTCCTATGAGTCCAACCGAAGGTTCCAAACCAGCCGATGAAAGATAGTTCCACATGAGCGGTCCGGTTATTTTGAACCGTCAACGCCGGCGCCGGATCGCTGTTTCCCGGCTGCAGCAGTTTGCCCGCCGGCTGGCGCGCCGTTTGCGAATCGGCAACGAGAGTTTCACCATCGTGCTCGCGAGTGATCGTGCCATCCGCCAGTTGAATCGCGATTTCCGCCGCAAAGACACACCCACCGATGTCTTGTCCTTTCCCTGCGAGCCCCAAAGCCCGGGTGCAATTGAAAGCGGCCTACACCCCGGGCTGCCTGGACACGCTCTGGGTGGAGCGGGCGCGTGGGACCGCTGCCCCCCTGCGCACGCTTGCTTTCTTCCGGAGACAAAACGCGCGCGGGAGCGCGCGTTCCACCATTCTGTGCGCCACTTTCAGTTGCACCCTGAAGGCCCGCCTCATTTGGACAAACCCAGCTTAGGTGATATGATCCTCTCCGTCGAAACGGCGCGCAGACAGGCTTTGGCCAGAAATCACGGCCTCGAAAGGGAGCTGTGCATCCTTGTGATTCACGGATTGCTGCACCTGCTTGGCTACGATCATGAAGTCGACCGCGGTCAAATGCGCCGCAAGGAACTGAAGCTGCAGAGAGAGCTGCTATGATCACGACGGCCGTGGTTTTTTTTGCATTGTTCTTTCTGTCGGTCGTGACTTTGCTGTCCATCTTCGAAATGAGCCTGAGCCGCATCAGCAAGGTGACGGTGCGAAGGCTGGTCGAAAAGCACAAGTCGAAAAGACTGCAGCAGTTGAAGGCGCTGGCGGACAACCGGTTGGAGGGCTTGATTTCCGTTTACGTTGGCATTCAGGTCTGCATGGTGGGTTTTGCCATCCTCACCACGGGCTATCTTCACAACCGGCTACAGAGCTATGCTACGGCCCTGCCTGCCGCCTTCGGCATCATGTTTGCGGTCGTAGTGGTTTTCCGACAGCTTATCCCAAGGCTGTTTACCTTCAGGAAGCCTGAGAGAGTTCTGCTACCGCTGGTTCCGGTGTACAACCTGCTCAAGCCGGTGCTGGGGGTGCTAGCCTACCCGCTGTCTTCGACCTTGCGTCTGTTCAGCCAGCTCAATTCGCAAGATGAACTGGAGAAAACCGACGAACACATTGAGGAGGAGATTCAGGCTTTTATTGACGTGGGTAAGGAGGAAGGAATTCTCGAAAAGGACCAGGCCCCTCTCGTCCAGTCGGCTGTGGAGTTTGGCGACAAGCTGGCTGGCGACATCATGACGCCACGAACCGAAATCGTCGCGATTGAAATCTCTTCATCCCTTACGCAACTAAAACAGCTCATGACGCAGACGAAGTATTCGCGCATTCCGGTTTACCGCGAGCACCTTGAGAGCATCGCCGGCATGGTTTATTTGAAAGACGTGCTGGACATTTGGGATCGACCCCACCAGACCACAGGGAAACCTATGGGTTTGGAAAATTTGATCCGGCCCGTCCAGTTTGTCCCGGAGACCAAACGCGTCGCCGAGCTGCTCACTGAATTGCAGCATCAGGCTTCCCACGTGGCCATGGTGATCGATGAATATGGCGGGTTGGCAGGATTGGTAACCGTTGAGGATATCCTGGAAGAAATTGCCGGAGAGATCCATGACGAGGATGAAATCGGTGAGATGCTCCAGATCACCCAGGATGCACAGGGCCATTACATCATTCCGGGCGGCATCGCCATCGAGCGCGTGGAGGAGGTCTTGGGAATCAACCTCAACCGCGAGGAAAACACGACCATTGCCGGTTTCGTGAATTCTGCCTTCGGACGCGTCCCGCGCAAAGGCGAACGTTATGAACACCAGGGCGTGCTCTTTGAGATCAAGGAAGCTGACCGCCGCAAGATCTACAAGCTCTCCGCCATGCGCGTGGCGCCCGCCCCGGAGGGCAGCGCCGAAATGCGCGCCAGCAACTGACAACCAGCCTGGGAGCGCGGACGCCCCGTCCGCTCCAGGCTGCCGCAGGCAGCCTCTGGAGATTGGACATGTTGGCTCCCCTCCTCGGCTGAGGAGGGGTGGGCGCTGGCGCAGGGACGGCGGTCCCGGAGCCGGCGCCGGGGTGGTGCGACCGGTCTTTGCGGAAACCTCCAATCGAGCGCTTCGTGTCACAAACTGGCATCTTCGACACGAAACGCTCGAATGATGATTTTCGGGTCACCCTTCAGACCACCCCCGTGCCGCTGCGCGCATT
>JAKEER010000813.1 GCA_022616615.1 Acidobacteriota bacterium | reverse complement strand
CTCGTTGAGTACGTTGGGCGAGAAGACGTGGGAATGAGCGAAGTTCACATAATTCACGGCAGTGGATATGTCCCTGGCGAAGGCGTCCCGCAGGTTGCTGCCGGTTTGGGAGGGGCGTGTATACCAATAACTCCCATAGATTCGATCCTTGGTGTTGGGAAAATGATAGTCGATGCGCCCGTTGAACTGCCGGCCTCCTTGTTTGAATGGCGTGTTGACCACCACTTCGCCGATATCCGGCACCCCGTCTCCGTTCAGATCGCTTAGACCCTCGGTCGGGTAGCGCAGAGGTGGAAAATCCTTTAATAACTGGGCCGCGACTGAGTTCGGCCGAGTGCCCACCACCCAGTTTTTGAACTGCTCAGTCTCTGCAAGCTCAACAGAGCTGCTGGCCGATCTGGCGCGCCGCCCCTCGTAGGCGAAGAAACCAAACAGGCGGTCTTTAATGATCGGTCCGCCCAGGGTGCCTCCAAAAAGCTTGTAATTGGAATCGGGAACATCCGTACGGGTGCTCCGAAACGGCACTGCATTGAGGTCACTCTGCCTGAATGTGTAGTGCCCCGTGCCGTGCCAGTGGTTGGTGCCTCCTTTGGTAACCAACTGAACCTGGGGTCCGCTCATGCTTCCCTGCTCGGCCGTGTATGCGCTTGTGGAGACATTTACTTCTTCCAGAGAATCTGGATTCGGCGTGAAGCTCAACCCCCACTGAGCTCCGTCTCCATACCGAAATGAGAGGCCATCAACCGTGTAGTTGGTTTTGAACTCATTTCCACCAGACGAAAAATCGGGTGACTTGAGGACACCAAAAACGTCACAACAATACTGGCCGCCAAGGCTTTCAAACTTTCCCGTAATCCCAGGGCTCGACAAAACCAAGGATACAGGGGTGCGGCCCAGCATAGGTAAGGACTCGAGATCTTGTCTCGTGATCACGTCATTGACTCTCGCCTCCTGCGTCTCGACCTGCGCTCCCTCTGCACGGACTGTCACTGACTGAGTGATCTCGCCCAGTTCAAGAGCGAAATTCTGCCCCACCACGGTCTTTGCGTTTAAGACGATTCCGCTCCGAATGTTGGTCTTGAAGCCAGATCGTTCGACGGTAAGCCGGTAAGTTCCTGCCAGCAGGTCCGGGATTCGATAATACCCGTCCTGGGCCGAAGCAGCTGACCTGGAAACTCCGGTTTCCTCGTTTGTGGCGGTGACTTTGGCTTCAGGAACACTTGCCCCGTTGGGATCGGAGATGTATCCCTGAAAGGTGCTGGTCACCTGGGCGCTCAGATCCGCCGAGGCCATCAACACCAGGACCCAGAACAGCAAAGCTTGCTTGAGCCTGAATCGAGCAGGCTCGTGACCCTTAAGCAAACACTTGATCGAAGGCAATGGCCCTTTCATCGGGATGCTCCTTATTTCCTCGCAAAACGCGATCTAAGTTTTAGGCATACAGAAATAGTCTCAAGAGCATAAGGAACACCAGGCTTTTAGACAACTTTGTATCGAGTTTCTTTTGATTTCCTTTCGGCGCAGAATGCTGATTTCCGCAACAAGAGCTGAAATGCGGAAGTATTTGCCAAGGGCGCGTGCCAGCAAAGAAAGCTTGGGGGTTCGCAACCGGCAACAACGTGAGAGTGCCCTCCAGGTTCTCAGGATTAATCTTCCTTGCGAGGTCCTGCAGTACCGCGACTCCTTCGTATTCGTCCCCGTGAATACCTGCGATGATCAGTGTCCGCGACTCGCGCTTCTTGCCTACAAGAACAAAAAAAGGAATCTCAACTCGAAGACTCATGCTCTTGATAGTCACGCACATCTTGAATCCAGGAGAAGCGGACCGCTTCGGCTTTGTGCGCGCTATGGGAAAAGAAAACCGGCTCTCCCTCGCAAGGCAGGAGCAAGAAGAACGGCCTGGGAACACTCTTGGAAGGCGAAGGATAGCCGCTGAAATAGGCCAGATTCATCCCGGTCCCGAGCAAAACACCATCCAGATCCTTCTCGTGCATCAAGGCCCGGAGTCGCTCGAGTCGTTGAGGATACTCCTCATCAGGAATTCGAGATTCGTTGAACATATCAAGCCTTCGACGGAATCATTGGCACGACTTAACGCTGAATTGGAGCGACTCAGAACGGCTTGTTATCGTGCTGGCTGGTAGTTCAGGCATGCTCTCTCGCTTCAGACCAGCAACCTGCTCTGGAGAGCTCTGATCAGAAAACCCGCCTGGACGCTTCGGAGCGAAGCGGCAGCTACTTCCCGCCCCAACCTCCTATCAACAAGGGTTGATTGGGGGTCACGACTTTCTTGGACTTAAACCACCAGCACTTTAATGCCGCGCCGCTTCAGAGCGTTGACATAGCTCTTTGAAGTTCCGCTGTCGGTAATGATTCGATGAATGCGATTCAGCCCGGCAATGACGCCCAGCGAGCGTTTGCCGAATTTGCTGGAGTCTGCCAGCACAATGACTTCTTGAGAGCAATCCAGCATGGTTCGGTGGATACCGCGTTCTTCTAAAACCGGTGTCGTGATTCCTTTCGCCAGATCTAGAGCATCAACGCCCATGAAGCATTTCTCGACGGTTAGTTGAGACAACGTTCCTTCGGCTAAGGGCCCAATGAAAGCGAGCGATTTCGGGTGAAACTGTCCTCCGACCAAAATCAGTTGAAGATTTCGCATCTCCGCAGCCCGCACAGCAATGTTGAGCGCATTGGTGATGAGTGTAATAGAACCAAGACCGGCAAGATGTGGAATCAGCCTGGAAGTGGTTGAGCCAGAGTCCAAGAAGATCGTATCGCCGCCCTGCACCAGACTGGCTGCCTTTGCCGCAATCCGCGATTTTTCTGCATCGTGCTGAAGGTTCTTTTCCTGAAGTGTCAGATCGAGCAAGATGGAAGAACACCGAGTCGCCCCCCCGTGGGACCTTTGCAGCAAGCTCTGGGCGGCCAGAGCGTCGAGGTCCTTGCGGATGGTGACGACGGAGGTGCCCAGATGTCTGGCCAGGGAAGTCACAAAGACCTTCCCTTCGCTATTCAGTATCCGCAGGATCATTTGCCGGCGTTGAGTGCTTTCAAGCTGTTCCACAGTGTCTCCGCTCCTGGTCCCACGAAAGTCATTCAAACCCAGTGAACATAATCCCGTAGGAATAGTGCCAGAGGGGGTAAGAACCGCTCAAGGCTGCCGTGAGAAGGCATCGGAGAGCTTCTCTTTTCATGGCCATTCACTGACTGGAACTGAGCGATTTCGGGCTGTCCAGCGAGAGGGCTTTTTCGTGGGCTGAGGAACATCTCCACAAGCGACAAGATCCTCTTGACCACTATGAAGGGCACATACCAATACCGGGTGCACCGCGTTGAAATCGTCAATCCCAAAGACATCCGAGTTTTGGCCCCCACCCCTCAGTCAAGCTTGACCTTGGTGACGTGCCACCCATTCTATTTTGTTGGGAATGCGCCCGAGCGGTTCATCGTCAGGGCGCAACTAATCGAAAGATAATCTTCCTTTGCTGTCTTCTCCCGCTGCTGCCGCGAGCACCTCCCCGCGAGCCGACAGCCAGAAGAGGTTGAAAGAGTTGAAACATGTTAGTTATCTCCGACACGTGCTCCTGCACTGGTCCCGATCATTTTGGACTTCCTCTCCCCGCTTCCCAGCTGGTGATTTGAAGAGTTGCCGAGATTCTCGAGATAGGTAACGAAAAGTCGCGTTGTATTGATTGATCGAGCGGGCTGCATCGGACAACTGGCCGCACTACGCGCAGACCGTGATCGCGCCAATTCATCAATTTCCTGTCGGCCAGACTGCCTTCAGCAACACCGCGTAGCCGAGACGCTTCTAAGATTCGTTCGCGCTCTCGGTTGGGTACGTGACCATCAATCGAGGCAATTTGCACGAGTGGCACAAAATGCAGCAGCATCACCGTTTGGTCTGTGTAACCCAGTTCTTTCAGATTCTCCAGAATCTCGGCGTCCGCGACGCCAGCGGCTTCTGCCAGATGTCAGCGTTCGGCTTCTAGTCAGCTTGCCGACGCATCTTTTCGATCGATTCCAGCTCCACCTTCCGGAACTAGCCTTCTTCGTTCGATTTTCTTAAACCAGCAAATGCATCGTTATTCGACATAGTTGCCTCGTACAAAAAGTTGGACATACCCTCTGTGGCTTGCTGCAAATGGCTCCCGTTCACTTGGTAATCAAGCATCTTGGCGCGGCCGTGGCGGTCTTTTTGGTTGCGGCCTCTGGCCGCGCTCTGGTCCTTTGGGACGAAGAGGGAAGCTGGCCCGGTTAAGCAAATGCCCAAGGAAAGAAGAGGGGATTGAGTGGAAAGGCCTGGCAGCG
>JAKEER010000812.1 GCA_022616615.1 Acidobacteriota bacterium | reverse complement strand
CTCACGGTCGGGCTACTGACAGCGCCGGCGCCAGTCAGTAGCCCGCGCGTCAGCAAGGGCTCCGGCCCGCTGCGGGCTGCCCGCCACTTTTAATTGCACCCACCACAGAGACACAGAGGCAGAGACTAAATGCGAGGCTCGCCAGATCCTCGAGAAACAATTTGCCATTCGTTATCGGTTAAGGTAGCGACCGAAAGCTCTGCGTCATTCGCGCCTTAGTACCGCGTTTCATAAATACTTGTCGTTGTATCGTTCTTTTCCGAAGTCTAAAGTGGAGCCTCAAGAGAACCTGATGCTGCTCAGCGGCTC
This sequence comes from Acidobacteriota bacterium, assembly GCA_022616615.1. GTDB lineage: Bacteria > Acidobacteriota > Terriglobia > Versatilivoradales > Versatilivoraceae > VFZK01. The sequence goes on along the minus strand of JAKEER010000812.1, from coordinate 2,437 downwards.
TGCGGCCCGAGGTGCGGAAAGGCTGTGCCTTTCCGCCATCGCAGCTTTATGAATTTGGGACTATGCTCCCAATGGCGCCCTGAGGGGCACAGCCCCCAGTGAGAGTTCATGCCTGCGGAAAGTCCGAGACTTTCCGCACATCGGGCGGCAGAGCCGCAGTCAGAATGTCGTTGGCCCTCACTGCGTTGCTCGATCAGCACAGCAGCAGAGAATACCTCACCATCATTGTGAAAGGCAGTACTTCGGGTTTGCAGTGAGTTCTCCGTTCCTCTGTGTCTCTGTGGTTAAGAAAGCTCGCTAGGTTGGAAAACTTGGCCGTTTGTCCTAATCATCCCATCGGTCGTTTCAATTGGTGGCGGTCGGCAGCCCCGCTGGCTTCTTCATAGCCAGCATCGGCATGGCGGACGATCCCGAGCCCAGGGTCATTGTTCAGGACGCGTTCAATCCGACCAGCCATCTCCTTGGAGCCGTCGGCGACAGTAACCTGGCCTGCATGCAGTGAGTATCCAATGCCCACCCCTCCGCCATGATGGAAAGAAACCCAGCTGGCGCCAGAAGCCGTGTTGAGCAGGGCATTCAGGACGGGCCAGTCGGCAATGGCATCGCTGCCATCTCGCATCGCTTCGGTTTCTCGAAAGGGTGAAGCGACCGAACCGCAGTCCAGATGGTCTCGACCAATCACAATGGGAGCCTTCAGAGAGCCATCGGCCACCAGAGCGTTGATGCGCTCTCCGAACCGGGCTCGTTCGCCATAGCCCAGCCAGCAGATCCGGGCGGGCAGTCCTTGAAATGAGACTTTCGTTTGGGCTAGCGGAATCCAGCGGCGCAGGATTTCGTCCTCAGGGAACAGTTCCAAGACCAGCCGGTCGGTCACGGCGATGTCTTGTGGGTCGCCAGAAAGGGCAACCCAACGGAATGGTCCGCGTCCCTGGCAAAAGAGCGGCCGAATGTAAGCCGGAATGAAGCCGGGGAAGTCATAGGCATTGCAGACGCCTGCTTGATGGGCAAAAGTCCGGATGTTGTTTCCGTAGTCGAAAGTCACCGCTCCCCGCTTTTTCAGATCCAGCATGGCTTCGACGTGCAGGGCGATAGACGCCAGCGAGTGCTTGAGGTAATCCTCAGGATTCTTCCCGCGCATTTCAGCCGCCGTCTCCAAAGAGAATCCACGCGAGACGTAGCCGTTCAGAGGATCGTGCGCGCTGGTCTGATCGGTGAGCAGGTCCGGGATCACGTCGCGTCGTACGAGTTCCGGCAAAACCTCGGCGCAGTTGCCCACCAAACCGACTGAGAGCGGTTCCCTGTCGCTCTTCGCCTTTAGTACCAAATCGAGAGCATCATCGAGTTGCTCAACCATCCGGTCGCAGTATCCTGTTCGGATGCGCCGCTGAATGCGAGCGGCATCGACGTCGATTCCCAGAAAAGCAGCTCCGTTCATGGTCGCTGCCAGGGGCTGAGCCCCTCCCATGCCGCCCATCCCGCCCGAAACTACCAACCTGCCGGTCAAGTCGCCCTTGAAATGTTTTTGGGCGGCGGCGGCGAAGGTCTCGAAAGTGCCTTGAAGAATTCCCTGGGTGCCGATGTAAATCCAGCTTCCCGCTGTCATCTGGCCGTACATGGTCAACCCGAGCGCCTCCAGGCGGTGGAACTCGTCCCAAGTGGCCCAGTGCCCCACCAGGTTAGAGTTAGCGATGAGCACCCGAGGCGAATATTCATGAGTTCGAAAAATTCCTACCGGCTTTCCCGACTGCACGCAGAGTGTCTCGTCATTCTCCAGGATCTCCAAGGCGTGGAGAATCGCTCGGTAGCACTCCCAGTTGCGCGCCGCCTTCCCCGTTCCGCCATAGACAATCAGCTCCTGGGGCTTCTCAGCCACTTCCGCGTCCAAATTGTTCATCAGCATGCGCTTGGCAGCCTCCTGCGGCCAACCCTTACAGGTGAGTTGAGTGCCCCGCGGGGCGTGGATGGGTTCATGGCCAGACATCGATGGCTCCAGAATCAGCAAGTCCTCCGAGCATTCTATGCCTGCGACAACCTGTGATCAACAGATGGAGCTGTCAAGCTCAGTGCCACGTCAAAGTCCCCCTTAACAAAGGAGGACAGCGGTTTCGCAGAACCGCGGGGTTGGCGCGCCTCCGGTCGAACTTGCCAGAACAACCCCAAGGCCTGCGGCCTTTGCCCCCTGGAGCTGTGAAAAAATTGAATCGGGACGATCCTGACCCATCACGGTTCCGAATCCACATCCGAAAACGCGCGCGGAGTGCGTGTCCCTGGAGACTGGACATTTTTTCCGGTCTTTCGCACGGCTTTTCGGTTGTTGTGAGCGCGGTCTGTGTAGAGCCGTAACCAAACAAGCGCTTCGCTGGCGGAACGCACTGACTCGACACGAAACGTGCGTTTGACGCAGCCACCCTGGGAGCGCGGGCGTCCCGCCCGCAAT
>JAKEER010000136.1 GCA_022616615.1 Acidobacteriota bacterium | reverse complement strand
TTCGTGAGTCCTTCTCTACCGGGAAGGCATAGTTACTGAACGCCGACATGCCCTCGGAGGTCGTAAGCATGTCATCATCTGCTGCCAGCAGCTTGCCATCGCTGTTGTGAACCTCCAGCAGGGAATCCAGCGCCGATCCATAGCGGTAAGCTTCAACTTCAAACTCAAACCGCTGTCCCTTCCGTGCGGCGAAGCGGTATCGGTCCACTTCTCGGTCTGCAGCAATACATCCATTGATTCCAATCGGGAGCTGAATCCTTGGCGCCCCGCCCCGCCTCTCCTGTCGAGCAGGTTCGAGCATCTGTGGAAGATCGCTCACTCGCAATTTTACTAGGTTGCTTGTGCCGCGCGGCGACTTCAGTTGAAGTTCCTTCTTTTCCACGCCGTCCTTTGGTACATGGACCTCCACCTCTTCCAGTCCTTCCAGATTAAAACCCCGCGGATGCAACTTCACTTTGGTACCGGCATTGACGACCAAGGGAAGTACTGAGGTGACATAGGGGCTCTTGAGTATCGAGAGAGCGTACCACCACTTCAGTTCCTTCCCCGCCATGCCAGACTGGTAAGTGGCCTCCCGCAGGTGCAGGTAGTAGGCGCCATCCCGATCAAGGATGTAGAAGAGTAGGGGATCTTGTCCGTGGTAGTCGTCGGCACTGGCGAGTTCTTTGCCTTTCTCATCTCGCAAGCTGATGGTGATGTCGGCAAAGCTGCCTTCCAAATGGGGAATCGCATTCTGCAGGCGAGCTGCACGAACGACGAAGCTCACTCTGTCGCCTGCCTTGGCGCGAAACTTGTAAACATCCTCATCGACTGCTTTCTGAAGCAGCCCGTTGATGACTCGAGGAATCTCGATGTTCTGCGCCTCCTGCGTCGAATCATTGGGTTCTACTTCCTGGCTTGATTCCACATCTGAGACCAGAATCTGAGCCGTTGTAGAGAGACTGCCCTTCGTGACGATCCGGAATTGCCTGACTCCCGGCACAGCGTCCTTGGCTACGCTAATCTTGAGGCGCAATCCTTCCAGCTTGAACTGGGCAGGAGTGCTTCGCGTTCTTTCCTGTCCTGACAGGTCCATCCATTCCCCAACTTCGGCTGAAAGGCCTTCACCCTCAAACACCACTTTGTAGGCCTCTTTCAAATTGTAGTGGCCGGTGAGCGTTACTTCGGTGGTTGTGCCCTGACTAAGCGCCCCTGGAAACACGGTGTTGATGCGAGGATAGCCCCTTTGAGCAAGGCATGTGGTAGCGCCAAGAAAGAGCACCGTCATCGTCTGCACGATCATAGACATTCGCATCTTTCTACCCTCGTACGTTCTATCCTTGCCCAATTTCAAAGGGAAGCAGAACAGTAGCGCACGCGCTCGAAGTCCGCGACTGTGAAACCGTACACGGACGCGGAGCGGCTCGGCAGGAGCATCGTCCCGAGTTTCTTCACAGCTTCCCTGTGATAAGGGCCAATTAGTTCACAACATCACGCTTCGGTAGAACTTGCAGAGATTCGGCAAGCAAACCGGGTGTGTGATGAACTTTCTCGACCGAACCAGTTCCCCGTGCGCGTACGAGTTTTCTGAGTTCTGGCGAACCATCCAGACGGCCATCGGGAGTTACCGCGAGCCACTCAGTCGGCCCGTCGCGGCTCAGGGGTTTCTGCGCAAGAGTGATTCTTAGTTTGCCGGAGTTCACATCCCAAATTCGGACAAACCCGTCCCAACTTCCGGCCGCGAGTAGCTTTGAGTCAGGACTGAACGCAACTGCGTACACGAGATTGTCGCAATCAACCAGTGTTCTAAGGAGATGGCCCGTCGTCCCGTCCCACAAGCACACGCTGTGATCCGCACTCGCAGTCGCCAAGAGCCTTCCATCTGGGCTGAAGCGCATTGCCTGGACCGTACCTACATGGCCTTCCATCTTGCGCGTCGGCCTCCAACCTCCTTCGGTCAGGTCGTCCGCTACAGTCACCAGCTCCCACCATCGAACCTCCGGCGATTCTCCCGAGGTCAAGACGTACTTCCCATCCGGACTGAAGGCCAACGCCAGAAACCCCTTGATCTCCGGGTTAATTGTCATCTTGCCCTTTGCGGTCATGCCATCTGAGATCTTGATAGTGCGATCCATTCCAGCTGTTGCCAGAAGGTCACCCTTCGGACTAAACGCGACACATTGCACGGTATCAGAGTGATCTGTCATCTCGGCTGTTTTTCTGCCCGTGACCAGATCTCTGATTTCTAACACCTTATCGAGACCGGCCGTTGCTATCCGCTGAGAGTCCGGACTGAAGGCTTGCGCAAGAATCGTCTCCTTGTGGGCTGCGAACGACGAAACAAGGCGTAGCTGAGCGCCTGGATCGTAGAGACGGACCTCACCTTGGGAAAAGGGCTTGCCACCGACCACTGAGAGCAACTTGCCATCAGGGCTGAACTGCAGGTCGTTAACGCTGCCGGCAACATCATTGAGTTCCTGAACGATGCGGCTTTCCACCAGATCCCACACAACGACGCGTCCGTAAAACCCTACCAGGAGAGACTTGCCCTGAGGGCTGAAGGCAAGCGCGGTAACTGCCGGGAGAGGTCCAATTTTCCCAATTAAGCCCTTGGTGTACGGTTCAACCACCCGGTTGGGTCCTTTCTCAGGGTCCTGGTCGAGGATCAGGACTCCGGGAAGCGGCACGACTGGCGCCGTCGCTTGACGTTTTTCCAAAGAATTCCCCGCCTCGATGGCCTTGCGACCGCCGTAGGGAACGAATACTTCACTGGGTTGTATTGAGACCGGTGGAGGTGATTCTGAGACACTGGCAGTCGCTGCTTCGGCGCTACTGTCTCCTTTCGCTCCGCTGTCGATCCAGCTTCGCACCGCTTCAATGATCTCCCGACCAAGGCGTTCACCGCCTTTGGGCATTCCTACCTGCGGGTCGGAGGATTCCAAGCGCCGCACTAACTCGCTGGCTGAGGCGTTGCCAGGAACAATGACCGGCCGCTTTCTCCCGATGACTCTGTCGTAACTATCGAGCGCCAACCCACCCGACACATCGACCTTGTCCAAGAAGGCATAATTGTGGCAACCGACACAATTGCGTTCAAACACAAGCTGAATCGCTTTGGGAAAACTCTGCTGTGCGTGGGCTGCTTCGATCATGATGCAGACAGAAAAAAGTGCTACTTGTAAGGTTCTAGTCATTGCGCTATTCGCGAGTTTCGTGCGCCTTTCAACCGAGACCACCCAGCAGCAGAAGCAAGAAAAATACTACGAAGATTGCGAAGCACGATCCGCATCGTCGCTCTATTCCGCAGTCTTTAGTAAGCCCCGCTAATTCAGATCAGTTCCGCAATCGGTTCGCCGCTATCCAAGACTTTGATGGGACGATTGCTAACGGTGGATAGGTATTCCAGAGAGGCAGGAATGCCTAAGGCGTGGTAGATGGTGGCGCCGAGGTCCTGGACAGAGAGAGGACGCTCGGTCGGATATTCTGACCGCGCGTTGGTCGCGCCGACGATCAAGCCTCTTTTGATACCGCCGCCACCTAATGCAACCACTTGTGTCGAAGGCCAGTGATCCCTTCCGGCCTCAGCATTGATCTTGGGGGTTCGGCCGAACTCACCCATACACACAACCAGGGTCGAATCCAACATGCCGCGATCCTGCAAGTCCTGAAGCAGCGAGGCGTAGGCGTTGTCAAGCACTGGGAGCAAGTCCTCTTTCATGGTCTTACAGTTGTACGTGTGTGTGTCCCAATTTGGCATTCCCACCGTGACAAACTTCACGCCCGCTTCAACCAGTCTCCTCGCCAGCAGGCAGCTCTGTCCGAACATGGTTCGACCGTAGGAATCCCTCAGATTCGTTGGCTCTTCGTCCAGGCTGAACGCCTTCTTTGCCTGCGGCGAGGTGACCAGCGAGAAGGCCCTTTCATAGTAACTGTCCAAATCCTTGAAGCGCGCTACTTCCGTGTCAGTGTTGCGATGGTAGCGGTCGAACAATCCCAGCATCTTTCGGCGATTCATCAGGCGTTCGTACTCCACTCCTTTGGCCAGCGTCACATCTTTAACACTGAATTCCGGATCATTGGTGCGGTCACCGATTTCCAGTGGATTGTGCGAATCGCCCAAGGCTCCCCCATCCAATGCCAGCCGCTTTCGTATGCCGTCCGGTCCGCCCATCTTGCCCACAAAAACATAAGGTGGAATTCCATTGCGATAACCGAAAACATGGCTCACGACAGAACCCTGGGAAGGGTATTGCACGCCTGCAGCACTCGGGGTGTGGCAACGTATGATCAATTGATCAGCCAATCCGTGAGTGCCCTGATTGTGAGTCAGCGAGCGAATCACGGAAAAGTTTTTGAACTGCTTGGCCACTCTCGGCAGGTATTCGGTGAAGTGAACTCCTGCCACCCCTGTTGAAATCGTCTTGAATTCACCTCGAATCTCCGCTGGCGCATCCGGCTTTGGATCAAAAGTCTCCAACTGGCTCGGGCCGCCGCTCAGCCACAGGAGGATGCAAGACACACCCTTGCCTTTGGGTTTCGCACTCTCTAACGCCTGGGCCCGCAGCACCTCTGGTAGGCTAAGGCCGAAAACGCCCACAGTGCCGATCCGCAGATATTCTCGTCGGGACCAGCCGTCGCATCGCCTGCCGCTTTCGGTTGGGATGTTAATCATTTGTGCTCCTGCCCCTGATTCACAAAACTAGTTGTCTCGGGCAACCTCGTGCCGGACACGGCTTCCGTGGTTCTTGCCCCCTCACCCGGCCTTCGGCTATGGTCTCCCCACAGACTGGAGAGGAAGTTTTGGAATCTGACCACAGTTTGAACTTCGTCCGCAGCCAGTGACCTAGCCCGAGTTTCCGACTTAGAGACGCTTTTGACGACCAAGGAGTCGCTGGGAGTCTTTCTGGGCTGGAGTTCTGAGGATTTTGGTCCGGCGTGAATTTGCTGTTGCCTAACACTTTGTGCTGTCCTATTGCCTTTT
>JAKEER010000135.1 GCA_022616615.1 Acidobacteriota bacterium | reverse complement strand
GCACATGATGCCTGCTGCGAAGCCCACCACCCCGCGCTGGCTGACACCGGCGCTGCCCCTCCTCAGCCGAGGAGGGGATTTTTTTCAGGCAGGTTATTTCCTAACGCTGCCTAAGTATCGAGTTTCACAAATATGCTAACGTATTTCCTGCGGCTGTGCCGCCGGATGTGCGGAAAATCTCTGACTTGCCGCATCCCGTAGACGGCGGAGATCCAATACTGATCTGAGTTCGCAATCACCCGTCTTCCTGACTCGTCCGATGAAAGAAAGGAAAGAGACGCAGTCATCCCTCCTGAAAAGCCGTCCCATCTTCAAGCGGCACCTTTACATCAGTTCAGCTCTTTTCGCCGCCATCATCCTCATCATTACTTTCACGCTTTTCCGTTTGTCGACGAGTTCCTTGCGGGACCGTGTCGATGCCGAGCTGACAGCGATGGCCGAAAGCCTCGCCCTGCTCATACGCGAGCAGATCCAGAACGTAAACGCGCGTCTGGGCGAGCCAGGCGCTCAGAATGCATTTCAGCGAACCACAGAAGTCGAGTCGTTCCTCGAGAGTCTGATGGCCCAGCAGGAGGAAATTCTCTATGTGCTCGTGCAGGATCTCAAGGGCGAGATCTTGTTTAAGGCCATCCGGCGCGGCATGGAGTTGGAGCAGAACCAGTTCTCCAGGATTCTGATCTCAACTAGAAACTCCCGTCCGCCGCGAGTTGAAGTAACCTCGCTGGGGAACCCGAACCTGGTTTACTTGGACCTGATCGAGCCGATCCTTCTCGACGGCCAGCCTGAACTGATTGTCCATTTCGGTGTCGACAGCCGCATGCTGGAGAACCGGTTCTCCGGGCTTCGCGCCAGCCTGCTGCGGCGGATACTGATAGGCTCTGCGGTCGTCGTCGCCATGTTGACTCTGGCGCTGCTCTATGTTCACTGGCTCTTGAAGCGTGCCCAGCTTGTGGAAGCTGAGGCCCACATGGCCGACCGGTTGGCCTACGTCGGCACATTGGCAGGTGGGCTGGCGCACGAAATCCGCAACCCTCTCAGTGCCATCAACCTGAATCTGCAAATGATTGAGGAGGAACTGGGTGGAGAAGGTGCTGAAGGGGCGGAACTGGCCGCGCTGCTGAAGGGAACCAAGCAGGAGATCAAGCGTCTCGACCGGCTGGCTGCAAACTTCCTCGTCTACGCCAAGCCGCTTGAGTTGGAACGGAAGACGTTTGATGTCGGACAGTTGGTGGATGAGATCATTCTGTTGATGCAGCGGGAATGCGAGAACAGCGGCATCCGGCTGGAGCGCGAAGGGAATTCCGATGCCGTGAAGGTTGAGGGTGACCCGGATCTGCTGAAGCAAGCGATCCTGAATCTCGTCGTCAACGCCCAGGATGCCCTTATGTCGAATCCAAAGGGCCCGCGCATCATCCAGCTTGCCGCAGGCAAGGAGGGAGATCGAGCCTTCGTCCGCGTCCGTGACAACGGACCCGGTATCAGCGCCGAAGATTCGCGCGGCCTTTTCAAACTGTTTTATTCAGGGAAACGCGGCGGCACCGGCTTGGGACTGCCCATTGCCCAACGCATTGTGGAAAGTCACGGCGGACGGATCGCGTGGCGAAACCATCCCGAGGGTGGAGCAGAGTTTGCAATTTGGTATAACCGGTAGCCCGAGTTATTCCGTCATCAGAGGCGGCAGCCCAAAACAAAATGTTGCGGGCAGGAAGCCGCGCTCGTTATTTAATGGCAGCACATGCGGCCATCGCGCACTTCCGCCGAGCGAGCGGCTCCTCGCAGCGCGATGTCCGCTCCAACCTTTGGCAATGCAGACTGAGCTTCGGCATAGCCTGGTCGTTGTTGAGCCCATCCTTCATGGTCACCGAGCAGAAGGTGTGGGGACGCTCCCACAAGAACAAGACGTTCCACCCTTTCTCGGAATCTAATCGCGTAGCTCAAGGCCACAAAGCTGCCGTGACTATGGCCAAGAATCGCGACTCGAGAAAGGTTCAGTTCTTGTCTTAACGCCTCGATGTCGTTTACATATTCATCCATTGCATAGGCAGACGAATTCTCAAGTCGCTGCGACCGTCCCATGCCCCGCGGTTCGAGATAGACTACTTTTCGAACTCGCTCAAGAGGCTGAAGCGTTGTGATATAAGGCGAGATGTCTCCACCCCATCCAGCACCACCGGGTTGCACGAGCAATATAGGACCCTCGCCTCTGACCAGATACCAAAGCCGCACTCCCCGAATAACGACTTCGTGCTCTCCGGCGGCAAGGTTCACCGCTACCATGTCAGTCCCTCCAGACTCTGGCGTTCTCGCTTCCTGCTCAACGGTTTCATCCAAATAACACCTGTGTGGAAGTCAACGAAGGATCCATCGTCATCTTCTGCCGGGGCCTGAGTGAGCCGAGCTGAATGGGAGCTGGCTTAGTTCTTAGTGCCCATCAAAGGAGACCCACCTGAAGCGAATCCTTTTAAACAATCAAGAATCAATCTTCAAGCGGCCTGATTCGGCGACCATAGAACCGGCGCCAGTTGAAGCCCAGTCTCTTTCCAATGCCCTTTCAAAATCAAAGGAAACTCCTTGGATAATATGCTATGAAGTACGCCGTCAGTCACTCGATTCAAGTTAGAAAACTTGCTGGTTTAGTCGCGAGAGCAACATGTACGACGACCAGGTCGTTCTGGACCTAATCGGGCGATGCGGGAAGTCGATCAGATAACGGAGTTGCGTTCCAAATTGGAGCTCCATCTGGCTGACAATCCAACGGGCTCCATCGCCGACGCCATGAATCTGGGTCTGCAGCCCGGCTCCGGACCGAATCACACCATCGGCCAAGTG
>JAKEER010000811.1 GCA_022616615.1 Acidobacteriota bacterium | reverse complement strand
GGATCAGGTTTATACGCCCAACCGAATTTTTTCACAGCTCCCCTCTCCCGCGTTGGGGAGAGGGGAGCCGAAATCTCGCGAGGGCGGCAACCAGTAAGGCTTTCCGACTTTCGCGACAGAAACTAGTCTAGCTTGCACCCCTTCCGCAGCTTAATTTTTGAGGACCCATGAAGAACATTGTTGAGTGCGTGCCCAATTTCAGTGAAGGACGTGAACGGTCCGTCATCGATCAGATCGTTGCCGCGATCCAATCGGTCCCAGGGCTCATCGTCATAGACGTTGAGATGGACTCCGATCATCATCGTTCCGTCATCACGTTTGTGGGGGAAAAAGAAAGCATTGGAGAAGGGGCGCTGCGCGCCATTGGAAGGGCCGCGGAACTGATCGACCTCAATAAGCATTCTGGCGCTCATCCGAGATTAGGAGCCACAGATGTAGTTCCTTTTGTTCCGGTTCGAAACGCGACCCTGGAGGAATGTGTGGCCATTGCTAGGCGAGTGGGTCAAGAGGCAGCCCGGCGTTTCGCTATCCCGATTTACCTGTACGAGGCGGCGGCTACGAGGCCGGAGAGGGTCCACTTGGAGAACATTCGCCAGGGACAGTTTGAGGGACTGCGCCGGCAAATTGAAACTTCCGCCGAGCGCTTGCCAGACTTCGGCGCCTCGCGAATTCATCCGACGGCAGGTGCAACTGCCATAGGGGCCAGGAAGTTCCTGATTGCCTATAACATTAACCTTAACTGCTCTGACGTTGAGGTTGCCAAGCGCATTGCGAAGGCGGTGCGGTTCTCCAATGGCGGCCTGCGCTATGTCAAAGCCATGGGAGTCGACTTAAAGGCTCGCAACCATACTCAGGTGTCGATGAATCTGACCGATTTCGAGCAAACGCCGCTCCACCGCGTTTTTGAAATGGTGACGCGAGAGGCGGAGCGTTATGGCGTCACCGTTGCGGGAAGTGAGATTGTCGGACTTGTTCCCCAGAAGGCGCTGGAAATCTCGGCGGAGTATTACCTTCGCGTGGAAAACTTTCGTCAGGAGCTGGTTTTCGAGAACCGGCTGAACGCTATCTTGGAAGGATCTAGTGATTTCACGGCAATGAAAGTCGCAGAATTCATGGATCTGGTCTCTGACCCGGCTCCGGTGCCCGGAGGGGGAAGCGTGGCTGCCTTGGCAGGCGCCCTGGCCGCGGCTCTGGGAAAGATGGTTCTAGGCTTCACACTCCATAGAAAGAAGTATGAGGCCCACGAGAGTAAGCTCCTGGAACATCTTCGGTTGCTGGAGGAGAGCCTGGCGAAGCTTCGTTCGGCGGTGGAGGAAGACGCTAAGGCTTATTCCCAGGTTGCCGCGGCTCAGCAATTGCCGAAGAGCACCGAGGCTGAGAAGGAAGTCCGGGAGCAGAAGCTGCAAGACTCTCTCCGACACGCCACAGAAGTTCCGATGCATGTGGCCGAAGTGGCCTATCGCGTGATGCAATCGTTGCTGGAACTGCGCTCCATTTCCAATCCCAATCTCACCTCGGATTTGAATGTCGGATTCTGGATGGCTCTGGCAGCGGCCGAAGGGGCATTGGAGAATGTGGCCATCAACCTGAAGTGGATGCCAGAATCGGACTTTGTCTCGGTTCAGAATCAACGTCATCAAGAACTCAAGGGGCTTGTCAAGCAGCTTTGCATTTCGAATCTGTAGCTGAACAGCCACGAGGGAAACTGTATTCCTCAAGAGGAGACGCGGCGCGCAGTGCTACTGGCGTGTTGCGAGTCGCTGCGATCCCGATACTGTTTTGGCTTTTCCACGACCCTTCGAGCCACTCCCGCCGGGGCCTTTTAGAGCGCCAGTTTATGAAGCCGCAGTGCGTTGGCGATCACAGTTACGGAGCTGAAAGTCATGGCAGCGGCAGCGATCATGGGATTGAGCAGCAGACCGAAAAACGGATAGAGCACGCCTGCCGCAATGGGGATTCCCACAATGTTGTAGATGAATGCAAAGAAGAGATTCTGGCGGATGTTCCGCATCGTGCCGCGGCTAAGTTTGCGAGCGCGCACGATACCTTCGAGATCTCCCTTTACCAATGTGATTGCGGCGCTCTCGATGGCGACATCGGTTCCAGTGCCCATAGCGATTCCGACCTGAGCCTGGGCTAGAGCCGGAGCGTCATTAACCCCGTCGCCCGCCATGGCAACTACGCGGCCTGTCTGTTGCAGGCGCTGGATGACCGCATTTTTCTGTTCTGGAAGCACCTCGGCTTCAACTTCGTCAATTCCAAGCTTGCGAGCCACGGCTTCGGCAGTTGTCCTGGAGTCGCCCGACAGCATGATGATTCGAATGCCTTCGTCATGCAGCGCGCGAATGGCCCGCTGGGACGACGTTTTGACCGGATCGGCTGCCGCCAGCAAACCAGCAGGCGTGCCGTCAATTGCGACGAACATCACTGTGTGGCCCTCGCGCCGCAGTGGCTCTGCTCGGTCGAGGAGCGGCCTGACATCCACGCCGCTCTCTTCAAACAGATGGCGATTGCCCAGGGCCACTCTTTGGCCCTCAATCATGCCCATGACGCCTTTGCCAGTGATCGATTGAAACTCTTTCGCCGGCTGCAATTCCAGTCCCCGCTCTTGAGCTGCCGCCACGACTGCGGCGGCCAGGGGATGCTCACTGGCAAGCTCCAGGCTCGCTGCCAATCGCAGCACCTCCAGTTCGCTCCGCCCGCTCAAAGCCGCGACTGACTCAAGCTGCGGCTTGCCTACGGTCAGCGTTCCAGTCTTGTCCACTACGAGCGTGTCCACCTTCTCTAGTACTTCGAGTGCTTCCGCGTCCCGGATGAGCACACCCGCCGTGGCGCCGCGCCCCGTTCCCACCATGATCGACATGGGCGTCGCCAATCCCAGGGCGCACGGGCAGGCGATAATCAACACTGCTACCGCGGTGACAAGCGCGTGCGCCATCCGGGGCTCCGGTCCGACGAGAGCCCAGACGAGGAAAGTTGCCACGGCCACCAGCGCCACTGCCGGAACGAACCAAGCGGAGACAACGTCCGCTAGGCGCTGAATAGGCGCCCGGCTCCGTTGCGCCTGGGCGACCATTCGGACAATCTGGGCCAGCAGCGTTTCGCTGCCCACCCGTTCGGCACGCATGACGAGGCCTCCGGTTCCGTTCACCGTGCCTCCTGTCACCCGGCTTCCTTTAGTCTTTTCCACAGGAATCGGCTCGCCCGTGATCATCGATTCATCCACCGAGGTAGTTCCTTCCAGAACCTCCCCATCTACCGGGACTCTTTCGCCGGGCCGTACGCGCAACCGATCGTTCTGTTTCACCTGGTCCAATGGAATATCTTCTTCTGTTCCATTGGACCGCAGGATGCGAGCCGTCTTCGGCGCCAGTCCCAGAAGGGCTTTGATTGCGCTGCTGGTCTGGCTTCGGGCTCGAAGTTCCAGGACCTGGCCCAGCAGCACAAGGGTCGTAATCACAGCGGCTGCTTCAAAATAGACCGCCACCTCGCCACCATGTCCGCGGAAGGCTTCTGGAAACAGACCGGGGAACAGGGTCGCCATCAGACTGTACCCATAGGCAGCGCCGGTGCCTACGCTAATCAGCGTGAACATATTGAGACTGCGATTCACGAAGGAAGCCCAACCCCGCTCGAAGAAGGGCCAGCCTGCCCAGAGCACAACCGGAGTGGCGAGAGCCATCTGAATCCAGGTCAATAGACGCGACGAGAGCGCATGTTGGAGCGGCTGGCCTGGGACCATCTCAGACATCCCCAGCAGGAAGACAGGGACGGTGAGGACGAGACTGGTCCAGAACCGCCGAGTCATGTCCTGCAACTCCGGGTTGGCTTCTTCCTCCAGAGTGACGACCCGAGGTTCGAGCGCCATGCCGCAGAGGGGGCAGGAGCCAGGCTTGTCTTTCACCACCTCCGGATGCATCGGGCAGGTGTACTCTGTCTTTGTCGCAACCTCGACGTTGACAGAAGCCGGCTCCAGAGCCATGCCGCACTTCGGACACAGCCCTGGCCCAAGCTGGCGAACTTCAGGGTGCATTGGACAAGTGTGTTCCTCATTGATTGCTGCTTGGCTGGGCTTTTGCTCAGCGTGCGGATGAGTTACGGTTTTTTTCTCATCCAGAAACTTTTCAGGCTCACGCCGGAACTTCTCTAGACACCCCGCACTGCAGAAGAAGTAAGTGTGACCCTGATGCTCGTGAGATCCTGCCGCTTTCGCTGGATCGACAGTCATGCCGCAAACGGGATCTTTCATTGTTCCTTCTCCAGGATCAGCGATTCCAACTCCAGAATCTTCGTTGGTCTTTGCTCCCGCCGCATAAACCCTCCATCATTATATCCATCACTTACTGGACATCGCGAATTAGGGTGACAAGTCCCGTGTGTGCCTGTTCGCTGCGAGCGCGAGCTGGATTCTTCTAAGAGCGTGTCTGAAAACCCGCTGGGCCGGAGCGGCCAAGGAACCTATGCCCGGTGTGCCTCGGTTCGTCATTCCCGCGAAAGCGGGAATCCAGCCTG
>JAKEER010000134.1 GCA_022616615.1 Acidobacteriota bacterium | reverse complement strand
TCTCCGGCTTTCGATTGCTGAATTTAGCTCTCTCAAGAAAAACCACTTCTCGAATCGACTTAAGTCGCTGCGAATGAACAGCGTGGAGGCTAAAATCGACGCCCTTAACTTAACACCTATGCGGACAACCCCCGCGCGGTTTCTGTGAAACCGCTGCCCCCCTTTGTTAAGGGGGACTCTGACGGAGGCCCGCTGTAGACTTGGGTGTCCTTGACTTCACCGGGACCCGTCCTTATAGTGGGCCGTAAAATCATGGCCACCGACTCCGACGAGCAGCTCAAACAACTGGCTTCGCGCCTCGATCACATCGAGCGAATCCTGCAATCTCAGATTCAGCGCATCCACGCGGTGGAAACACGTCTGGGTGTTGCGTCTGCCGCAGCAGCCCCACCCATTCCTGCCGCCGCGCCGGCGGAACCGCCACCGATTCCGAGCAGCGATGTTCCGCCTCTGCGTTCAGCAACCGACGCGGGTTTCGCCAGCGTTGCGCAGCAAAGCGAGCCTGAGGCCAGCAAGGCGCCTGTTTCCGAGGCATACCAGGAAAGTCTGGAGTCTCAGATTGGCGGCAACCTGCTCAACAAGATCGGGATGGCTGCCATCATTTTGGGGATGGCCTACTTTTTAAAATACGCCATCGACAACGAGTGGATCGGTGAAGCGGGACGGGTGATGGTGGGAGTGATCACCGGATTGGGATTTCTTGCCTGGGGCGAGTCGCTTCATCGGAAAGATTTGCGGGGCTATGCCGTTACGGTTTTGGGAGGCGGCGTAGCGATTCTCTATTTCTCTATCTTTGCTGCCTTCAGTTTCTATCATCTGATTTCCCAGATCCCAGCTCTGTTGTTAATGGTTCTGATCACGACGGCTACGGTTGTGATGTCCCTGCGTTATGATTCCAGGACGATTGCTGTCTTCGCAACCGTGGGCGGGTTCTTGACCCCGGCACTTCTCAGCACCGGCAGAGACAATCAGGTTGGGCTGTTTACCTATATCTTGCTTCTGGACCTTGGCGTACTGGCACTGGCGTACTTCAAGAACTGGCGTGCGCTGAATCTGCTGGCCTTTTTCTCCACCCAGATGCTGCTGGCTGGCTGGAGCGTGAGCTTTTATACGGACGCCAAGCTGTGGCGGACAGAGTTTTTCCTGACGGTTTTCTTCCTCCTGTTTGCCGTCATGTCTTTCCTGTACAACATCACACACCAGCAGAAGACCAGTTTCCGCGATCTATCGCTGATCACGCTCAACGGCGCCGCCTATTTCCTTTGGACCTACGGGCTGCTCGAATCAAAGTACTCCGACTATCTGGGATTCTATGCGGTGCTGATGGCGGTCGTTTACGTTGCTCTTGGTTCCGTGGCTTACCGACGGGCACAAGAGGACGCATACCTGTTTCTGGTGTTTCTGGGACTGGGGCTGACTTGCTTGACTCTCGCCATCCCCATTCAGCTGAAACAGAACTGGATCACCGTTGGTTGGGCTGTCGAAGCCGCGGTTCTGACCTGGGTGGGCTTTCATCTCGACAGCAGCAAAACGCGACGGGCCGCTCTGCTGATTGCAACGATGGTTGTTTTTCGCCTGCTGTTCCTGGACAGTTCCTTCAGCACAGCTTTCGCTCCTGATTTCACCTTCTTATTCAACAAACGCGCGTTCGCTTTCCTGGCTGGCACTCTTTCGATCTTTACGATGGCTTATCTCTATGCCCGGAACCGCGAGAGGCTGGAAAGCTTCGAACCCTGGCTGATCAACGCGTTATTCGTCTCTGCCAATCTGCTGATTTTGTTTTTCCTGACAACAGAGATCTCGAACTCTTTCGAGGCCGCTTACTACCGGGCCCGCGAGTACGAGCTGAAGCGAGACATTCGCAGCCGCATGCAACTGTCGATCTCCGCCCTGTGGGGTTTCTACTCGATTGTGCTGGTAACCCTGGGCATCCTTCGCAAGTTCCAACCCATCCGCCTCCTGGCCATTTTGCTTTTCGCCGCTACCATTCTGAAAGTCTTTTTCGTCGATCTCGGTGAGATGGAAAAGATCTATCGCATCATCGCTTCAATTGGGCTGGGAGTCATTCTCCTGGCTGTGTCGATGATGTATCAGAAGTATCGAGCTCAAATAAACGAATTTGTTTTGAAGTGAGCGCGAGCAAATCGCGACCAAAAGCAGACCCCAGAGACACGGAGACACGGAGAGTGAATCGGAAAACTGAAGGGTCGGAGAATCAGCGAGGCACTCGAAAGTATCGTGTTTTTCAAGGGCAACGACATTTTGTAGTTTGGAAATCAGGAGTGACTTCCAGAAAGACGATCCCATTCCGGCTGGCGGAGTCGCTGCGAAACAAGACCAGGGAGACCTGCAGTCCATCGGTCTACAGCATGCTCTCCGTGTCTCTGTGTCTCTGTGGTTTGCTTGGGGTTGTTCTGCCCGCGTTCGCGGAGTTCGCGAAAACAGAATGGCAGTTCTCCAAGCATGTGGAAGCGACGTCAACCTCAAGCGATGGATACGCGCGTGTTGCGGTGGACGGCCAGGTCTACCATCGTTCGCAGCGATCGCTAGCCGACCTCCGGCTTGTGGACGACCTGGGGAAAGAAGTTCCGTACTCCATCTTTGCAGAACGCGAGACAACGACCGAGGAGCTGTACCAGCCGAAGGTTTTTAACCAAGGCGTCCTTCCGGGCGCGTACTCCACGCTGACCCTCGACCTCGAACAGGAAATGGCCAGCAACACGCTGGTTCTAAAAACTTCCAGCCAGAACTTCAAGCGTCGCGTGGAAATTGCCGGCAGCAGCGACCGCAAACAGTGGTTTGTCTTGAAGGCTGACGGCTACATTTTCGACTTCAGCGGCGATCAGAAAATTCATCTCACCACCATCAGATATCCTGAAAGCAAGTATCGGTATCTCCAGGTCAAGGTTTGGAACGGAAAGGAACCGCCACTGACGATCAAGGGCGCCAGCCTTTCGCGCGTGAGAACCACTACGGCGCGCCGTGTCGTTCGCGGCGTCCGTCTTCATTCACGCGACGAAGATGCCAAGCTGAAAGCCACCATTTGTGTTCTAGATTTGAGCTACGAGAACCTGCCGGCGGACTACCTGACGATCGAGACACCGGAAGAGAATTTTTCCCGGCTGATCGAGATTCAGGGCAGCAACGATCTCAAGAGCTGGGGGAGCTCGCAGAGGGGAGACCTCTACCGGTTTCGGACAGAAAAATACTCCGTCGAGAAAAAAACCCTGCGCTTTCCGGAGATACGGACGCGCTATCTGAAACTCCTCATTTACAACCAAGACGATCCTCCGCTAAAGTTGGCCGCGTTTGACGTCCAGAGCGTCGAGGAAGATTTGGTTTATCGCGTCCAGCCCGGACGCAGCTACTTTTTTTACTATGGCAGCCCGCAAGCTCAAGCCCCACGCTACGATTTTGAACGCCTGAAGAATTATCTCAGTCTAGAAACCCTTCCGAGAGGGCGGTTAGGCGCCGAAATCGAGAACTCCTCTTTTCGGCCCTCAGGTCCAAAGAGGCCCTGGACTGAGAGACAGCCGGTTCTTTTTTGGGGTGTCCTGATCCTGATGGTCTTCGGTCTGGGAGCTTACATTGTTCGATTGATGATGAAGGTAAAGACTGCGTAGGTGGGCTGCTGCGCCTCGAAGCATTAAAACGGCCGTTTTGGGTTGTCATTCCCGCGAAAGCGAGAATCCAGTGTTCTCCGAGGCGGCTGGATTCCTGCTTTCGCGGGAATGACGAACGCGTCGGGGTTGGGTGTCGGCGATATCCTGGCGTTGCCAGACTCGGTCTGTTCGAGGACGAGCACAAGGCGACGACGAGGACGACTTTGATGAAGGAGCGCCTGTGGAATGGCGCAAGCTGTGAACTAATGACATCCGAATCTGGAAAAATTGAGCGAGTTCAGGTGGAAGGACTGGATCAGATCCTCGGGGTTCCGGTCAAGGTTCTGGACGACGGCTTTGTCCGTGTGATCGATTACATGGGCTCGGACGAGTCCATTGTCCAGGCCGCGCGGGTTTCCTATGGGAAAGGCACCAAGAGAGTTCACGAAGACCGCGGGCTGATCCGTTACTTGATGCGCCATCGGCACACGACGCCGTTTGAGATGTGCGACATTAAGCTTCACGTCCGCGTGCCCATGGATTGTTGGCGGCAGTGGATCCGCCATCGCACGGCCAGTGTCAATGAGTATTCCACCCGCTACTCGGAAGCCATCGACGCCGCCCAAGCCACGCCCGAAGGCGAATGGCGGGAGCAGGCCGCCGGGAATCGGCAAGGCAGTCAAGGGCTTATCGACGCGGAGAAGGGGTCGGAACTCTCGCGCAAAGAAGCCGAGCTGCAATCGATGAGCCGGCAGTTATATGAGCATCGGTTGCAGGCCGGCGTGGCTCGGGAACAGGCCCGAAAGGACCTGCCGCTTTCGACCTATACAGAAGCGTATTGGAAGATCAATCTTCACAACCTGCTCCATTTTCTCGCCCTCCGCATGGATGTTCACGCTCAGCTTGAGATTCGCAATTATGCAAGCGTGATTGGACATGAGATCGTCAGCCGCTGGTGCCCCATCGCGTGGGAAGCCTTTCTGGACTATCAGTTTGAAGCGCTGCATTTGTCCAGGATCGAACAGGCTGTCTTGCAAGCACTGGCTGGCGGCAATCAGGACGAAGCCACAAGGCTGGTGACCGAGTTCGGGCTTATTGCTCACGGTCCCGACGGACTGAAGCGCAACCGCGAACGCAGCGAACTTGAAGAGAAGTTGAAGCAGTTCAACCTGCCGATTCCGTGGCTTCGGTAGTGATGAGTGAGTAGTGATCAACACTCTTCTCCTCCTTGCATGACTTTCACTCATTACGCATCGCGGATCACTCCTTACTCATTCCCGTGCGCAATATGTTGTTTTTGCCGGCGCCATCGGAAGACAGCCGTTTGAGGCGGCGCGAGAGGTTTGAGCGGTGAGGGTTTGTCGTTGCTCCGGAGTCTCGTCCTTCCCGCGAAAGCGGGAATCCAGACCGTTGTCGCAGGGCCAAGGAGAACTGGATCCGGCTGCGCTTGGCTGGAATGACGGGTGATTCCCGCCGCAGTCCTTCATACAAGCAAAAAGGGCGTGGAACAATCCACGCCCTTTTGTATTGGCAGCAAATGGAAACTACTCGGCAAACTTACGAACAACGTCGGTAATAAGACTCTTGATCTCTTCAGGCGTGAGCTGCTTCTCGAAAGCCGGCATCGGGGCTTTGCCCTTGGTCATGGTTTCAATGAGCTGCTCATCCGTGCGGCTTGCCTGCCACTCCTTGCTCGTGAAATCAGGCGTCTTCATGGCCTCATAGCCTTTGCCGTCGGCCTTGTGGCACATGGCGCACTTCTTCTTGTAAATCCCTTGAATATCTGTTTCTTCCGCCATCAGGCTGGAAACAGTCAACAAGCTGAAACCCACCAGCATTGCAAGCATCGTCCCGCGCTGTTTCATACGTGATTACCTCAATCGATTAGATTTGAATTGCTCCCGCAATGACTCACTGAGATGCATGTCTTGTGGAATATGTTGCGACTCAAGACGGCGGAAATTATAGCCCAAACTGACCGAGCTGCAACGGGAATTTAGGGGTGGCGGTTGGGCGAAAGATTGAAGATGAGAGGATAAAAGCTCGCAATCCTCAATCATCCATCTTCTATGCTCAGCCGAGCGAACAGGCGTCTAAAACACTACTTTCGCGCTGTACTGCAATTGCCGCGGATCGAAAGCGCCTACCGGGCGTCCGGCTTGCGTGAAGGAATTGTCGGCTTCGCGGATGTTGACGCGATTGAAGAGGTTGAACACGTCCAGGCTGAACTCAAGACGGCGTTTGTCTCCGAAAACGATCCGGCGGGTGAGACGGAAGTCGACTGAAGCGAAGTTGCTGGTGCGGTAGACGTTTCTGCCGAGATCGCCAACCGAGCCCAGCGGCGGCTGAATCAGCCCTACTTTGCCGTCGGGCGAGGCGAAGGACCCAGGTGTGCCCACGGGAACGACGCTGGGCCGGGCGGTCGAGCCGCTGTTGATCAGGGTGCTGTCGTTTAGCGTCAGCAAGTTGTAAGGCCGTCCGGAGGAAGCCTCAATAGTCGGAGAGAATGTCCAGTTTCCCAAGATGGGGCTGGATTTCCAGGGGCTATCAAACACGCCGCTAACAACCAAGCGATGCCGCTGGTCGAAGTTGGAGTTGCTGCGGTCGAGGCGCGGGTTCTTGTTGTCTTGTGGCTCCTGCAGGGTTTGCAGATCCGTCGAGTCGTCGATTGCATGCGACCAAGTCCACGATCCCAGCAACTGGTAGCTCTGGCTGAAGCGCTTGCGCAGGGTTAGCGTCATGGCGTGGTAGACCGACGTACCGGAAGACTCGTATTGTTTGACGCTGAAGAAGGGCACAACGGCATTGCCCGGAGCGCTGGGGAGATTGAAAGCCTGAACCAGGCTGTCCATGACCTGCTTGGAGAGCGCGCCTCTCGACACGGTGTTCGCCCATGTGTAATTTGGGCCAGTGGCGCGAAACTGGTTGAAAAGCAACTGGCCCAAAGGGGCCAGGGAAGTGGCCGAGGCGCCGCCGAGAGCATCCCAAAGTCCTGCCAGACTTCCACCTGCGCCACCGTAGGCGGGATTAGCACAGCCATTGGCCGCCACTCCCAGCAAGGTTGGGCAGACCGTGGTTGCGCGGGCGTATGACACGATACGGTTGAAGTCGCCCTGATTGATGTTTCGAGGGCGCAGCAAGTGAGAACCGTGGGTGTAGGTGTAATCGGCTGCCAGCGAAAGACTCTCGCCTACTTGGCGCTCGATCCCCAAGGCGCCTTGCTGGGTGTAGTCGTACTCGAGGTCTGCAGCAATCGGCAGCGTCTGGCTGAGAATGGGACTCAAGGCCAACGCCGTGTTCTGGTTCTGAAAAGCCGGCGCCAGGACATCATAACGTTGCTGGCTCCCAATATAGCCAATGGCGGGATTGGCAACGGCACTGCCCAGTGGCGTGAACACCCGCCCTTGAAACAGATCGTCTGCACCCACTCCGCCTGGAGTGACAAGGTATGGAGACTGCGTGCCGTCGACAACGTCGGAAAGAAAGATGATGCCTGTGAGCGGGTGGCCGTAAAACAGTCCGTACGACCCTCGGACGACGGTCTGCCCATCTTCGAATGGATCCCAGGCAAAACCGAATCGGGGAGCCCAGTTGTTAGTGTCGCGCGGAATACCTTGAACAACCTTCAGCAGCTTTTCGCCGGCTTCCGAAAGCGGAGAGCTGGCAGCAATCCTGGGGCTGAATTCCACGTCGTAACGAAGTCCATAGTTCAAAGAAAAATTCTGCGCCAGCTTCCAGGAATCCTGGACAAACCAGCCCAGGGTCGTGTTCTTATAGCGGCTGGTCGTGCGCTCCAGTCCTCCAAACTGCTGAACGAACGATTCCGGGAAACCGAGACCGTAGGCTTGCGCGGAGCTGAACGCCGGCGCACCATTCGACCTCCAGGCCGCAGTCACTGCCGGCGTGACGGCTGCGGAGATCAAAGGGTTATCCACGGCCAGGGCCGCGGGAAAATAGTAAACGGCGCCCTGGTTCAGGGGAAAAGCGGCTTTTACGGGCAGATGGTTGAAATCGACGCCCATCTTGTAAGTGTGTGCGCCCCGAATGTGGGTGAGATTTTCAGTGAACTGCCAGCGTTTCTCGTAACGGTAGACTGGAGCAAAGGGTTCCAGCCCGATCGAAGCAATGCCTGGAATCTCGACGGCTGCCCGGGTCGAGTTGGTGGTGAGACCAACGCCACGCCGCGCAAACTGAAAGCGAAACTCGCTCAACAGGCTCGGGCTGAGGTTACTGGCGAGTTGACCAACCAAGGCGATATCGCGCGTGGAATTGTTGGTCGTGCGCGAAAACCCATTGAGTGCCGTCAACTGGTTCTGCCCGTTGCTGGGCAAACCTGTGACATCCGACGGCGTTGCACTGAACCGGACAAAGGCATTGTGGTTCTGCGAGATCTGATGATCGAAGCGGGCAGAGTAAAAATAGGTCTCTTCAGTGGTCTTGTAATTTCCGGCCTCTGAGCTCAGCCCGGAAAAAGAGGCCGGCAGAGGATTCGGGAACAACGCAAAGGTCGTGGGGCCACCTGCCGTGTTTCCAAAAATCGCCACCTGCGCTGCCCGGCTGGCAATGGCGGCATAGGGCCCGGCCAGAGCGGCTGGCGCCCTACGGACGTAGGCTTCTTGTTGTGGCGTCAGCAAGAGCGTGCCCGAGCCGAATGGATTCGCAATGTTCCGGAACCCGTAATTGTTCCGGCCAATCTG
The DNA here is from genome assembly GCA_022616615.1 of Acidobacteriota bacterium. Taxonomy (GTDB): domain Bacteria; phylum Acidobacteriota; class Terriglobia; order Versatilivoradales; family Versatilivoraceae; genus VFZK01. Next base: position 1,292 of record JAKEER010000134.1, on the reverse strand, counting down.
GGAGAAGTTGATCGAGTTTCGCAGATTCGTTTCGAAGGAAAGGAAGACAAACGTCTTGTCCTTCTCAATGGGGCCACCCAGTGTCAATCCAGCCTGGGTGCGGGTGTCGCCCGGGTCCGGCTCGCCGGCGAAGGCATTCGTGGCTGATCCATTGCGGCTCCTCAGGTAACCAAACAGATTTCCTCTCCAGTCGTTGGTGCCCTGCTTGGAAACAATATTGATCGTGGCGGCCGAAGCCCTTCCGTACTCTGGCGCATAGCCGCTCTTGATGATTTGGAACTCTTGAACGGCTTCCTGCGAGAGCGTGGCGCGAACGCCGTTGGTAGTGTTGTCGATGGCGTCGGCGCCGTCAATGCTCACCATGTTGGCCCGGGCGCGCTGCCCCCCGATATTGAGGCCGCTGGTGGGTGCAGGGCCGAGCACCGGCTGGTTGTCACGGGTGGTCGCCGAGTCGAGCAGAGTGAAATTGATGTAGCTGCGTCCGTTGGTCGCCAGACTCTCGATGGCGCGCTGGTCCACCGTTGTGGCTACCGAGCTACGGGTAGTTTCAACGACCGCGTCTGCCGAGATCACTAGCGCCTCAACCACCGAACTGATCTCAAGCGTGAAGGAAAGCTGGGCTTGCTGGCCAATGGTCAGTACAACATCTTCAGCGACTGCCGGGCGAAAACCGGCCGCTTGCACGCTCACTTTGTAATGACCTGGGGGCAGTGCCAGAAAAAGGTAATCACCGTTCTCGCGCGTCTTCGTCTCCCGAGCCAGTCCGGTCTGCAGGTTCTCGACACGCACGGTGGCATCACGAACAACTGCGTTTGCAGGGTCTATGATGACTCCTTGCAAATCGGCGGTGTTGATTTGAGAGAGCACCACGGACGTGGATGCGGATAGAGCCAGACTCCACAGCAGGGTCCAAAGGGCGCGGGGACGCGGCAGATTCAACATGCCAGTTCTCCTTTTCAGGAAGGACTACTTGAAAGAATGGGTTCGACGAATTCCGTTCCGGAGTGTGAAACTTCATCGGAATTATCGGCAGCTCCTCAAAAACACCTTAAGAGTATGAGAACGACGACAAGGTTCGTTCCCAATCCAGACAACAGGAACCAAGAATGCTCCGTCATTCCCGCGAACGCGGGAATTTGGAGACTGGACATTTTTCCCGGTCTTTCGCACGGCTTTTCGGTTGTTGTGAGCGCGCGGTCTGTGTAGAGCCGCAACCAAACAATCGGGATGGCAACCTGTCAGAGAAGAAATTTTGCTTCAGCCGAGGAATTGATCCGCGCTGCCGATCTGGC
>JAKEER010000810.1 GCA_022616615.1 Acidobacteriota bacterium | reverse complement strand
ATGTGCCGGGAGTCTGGGCTTTGGGGGATTGCAACGGCAAAGGGGCCTTTACTCACACGGCCTATAATGACTTTGAGATCGTTGCCGCCAATCTGCTCGACAATGACCCGCGACGAGTGACTGACCGCCTTCTCGCTTATTGCTTGTACATCGACCCACCCCTGGGGCGAGTCGGGATGACGGAGGCAGATGTACGGAAGTCCGGCCGAAAAGCCCTCGTGGGCAAGAGGCCCATGACGCGAGTCAGCCGCGCCGTGGAAAAAGGCGAGACCTTTGGGTTCATGAAAATCCTGGTGGACGCTGCCTCCAAAGAAATCCTGGGTGCGGCCGTTCTAGGGGTCGGGGGCGACGAGATTATTCATTCCGTCCTGGATGTCATGTACGCGAAGGCGCCCTATACCGTCATCCAGAGAGCCGTGCACATTCATCCCACGGTGTCGGAGCTGATCCCGACGATGCTGGGTGAGCTCAAGCCCCTGGAGTAGGGTACTTCGCCGGAAAGGCAGCGCGCTCGGCGGACTCTTACGACTAGAGGTCGCCCGTAGCCAGGCGCGAAAACGAGCTCACGGCATAAAGGGGCTTGACTCTATAGCGCACTATAGGGTGTAGGCTTGGGGTTATGGAGGCGAAGCTCTCGATCGGCCGGGTCGCCCGCGCTGCGCGCGTGAGCGTCCAAACGATACGCTACTACGAGCGCCTTGGGTTACTAGCGCCTGCGCGGCGTACTGCCAATGGTTACCGGGCGGATCGGCCAGAGGCGACCGAGCGCCTCGCTTTCATCAAGCATGCCCAAGCGCTGGGGTTTTCGCTGGACGAAATCAAAGCGATTCTTCGACTGAAATATGCGGGCCAGTCACCTTGCGAGTGCGTGCGCAAGCTACTGGAGGACAAGCTGGGCCGCGTGGAACGCCAAATCGCTGAGCTTCGCCGCTTTCGCGTAGAGCTGCGAAAAACTCTAGTTCGTGCTCGGCGGCTCCCGCGTTTGCCGCACTCCGCCAGCGTCATCTGTCCCATCATCCACAAGGCGCCAGCCGGCGAGAGCCCTTCGAAACGATCGAGAATGGAGAAGAGTTTTCCGCAGCCGCTCAAGCAAGAACGCAGCGGCAATCCCGCAGGAAAGGAGAATTGAACAAAATGTGTCCCTGTGGACCGTGTCCTTGCTGCCCGGCCGACGGCGATTAACTAGCGCCGTCTAAGAGGGTACGGGCTCCGATTCTGCGAGATGGGGCGCCCCCTCCCGGGTCGGTCAAAGTGGGAACCGAAGAATGCGAGAAAAACTGTCGAGTTTGGTAAGTCTGCTGCTGGCGATCCCCTGGTGATGAGTGTTACCGGCGCTGCTCTCCACTGTTGCGGTGGGCGGTGCCGCGGCGGCTCGGGGAGTCGTCGGCGAACTCTTGCCTTGGCTGTTTCTTCTTTCGGTGGGCTTTCTCGGTTACGCGCATTATCTAGCCTGGGGCCGGGGCCACGGCCATCGGGCCGCTCGCTGGATTCTGCTGGCCAACACGCTCCTGGTGGGCTATCTCTGGTACGGACGGGTGAGGCTATGGGTCGCGGGCTGGCTGGGCTAGGATTGGTGGCGGCGTTGCTGGCGGTGCCGGGCATGGCCCAGGCGCAGATTGTGGCGCCGGCGGGGCGCACGCTGTTCAACCGCACAGTGATGATTCGCAGCTTTGTGCGCATTGACAACTTTGCCGAGGGAATACCCGGGCTGCGTGTGCGCACCATTGTGAATCCGTACGCCGTGGTTTGGGGTGCTTACCCGAACCTTAGCCTTACCTTTGTGGCTCCGCTGGTTACATTGCAAAGCCAAGACGGCAACGATCCAACCCGCGACTTCACCACCACCAGCTTTGCCGACGGGGCCATCTTCGCCCGCTACGACCTGCTGCGCAAGAACGTCCCCGGAGGTTTTACGCGGCTGGCGCCGGAGGTGGGCATCAAAGTGCCGAGCGGAGGAGCCTTTGGCACCGGCTCTACGGACTGGATCGGCAACCTGGTATTTTCTCACGTCCGCGACCCCCACTGGCTCATTGCTGACACCCAACTCACCTACACCACCACCGGCGACGATGGCTTGCGGCTGGGCAATCGTTGGAATTACGACGTTGCTTATCTCTATCGCTTGCTCCCACGTGGGGGGATGGATGTCCCTTTCGTGCTATTGGTGCTTGAACTCAACGGCGAGCACGTCCGCCGGGCGCGGCTGAACGGGGCAAAGCTCGCGGCCAGCGGCGGCAACTTGGTGTTCATCTCGCCCGGCGTCGAGTTCCAGCCCACGAATCGCCTGCTGCTGGAATTCTCTTCGCCCATCCCGGTTGGGCGCGACCTCAACGGGCAGCACTTGCGTCCCACTTCCAGCTACATCGTGGGGGTCCGGTGGTTGTTCTGATTCGGACGCGGATAGTGGTACTCGCCGTTGTGGCTGGGCTGCTGTGGGGTTGCGGCCGCGAACAGAAGCCCGCGCCGGCGGAGCCTCTGGGACCGCACTACCGAGTCGTCGCGCAGTGGGGCGAAACCGGCAGCGCTCCGGGACAGTTCAACGGCGTGCAGGGACTGGCGGTGGACCCCGAAGGCCACGTCTATGCCACTGACGCTGAGAACTGCCGCGTGCAGGTGTTCGATTCCGGCGGCAACTTCCTTCGCAGTTGGGGTGATTGCGGCGACGGCCGCGGGCAGTTCCGCAAACCGGTGGCAGTCGCCGTCAGCCCGAACGGCGAGGTCTTCGTGGCTGACTTTCTTCTCGACCGTGTTCAGGTCTTCAACCCCAAAGGGAAGTTCCTGCGTGCATGGGGCAAACCGGGAAAGCGCCCGGGAGAGTTCGCCTCGCCCGTTGGCCTGGCGGTTGACCCGCGGGGCAATCTCTACGTCAGCGAGTTCTACAACCATCGCATCCAGAAGTTCAGCGCGAGGGGAAAGCCCCTGGCGCAGTGGGGCGGCCCGGGCGGCGAGCAAGGGCAATTGCACTACCCCGGGCGGATTAGCTTCGCGCCCGACGGCCACCTCTACGTAGCCGATGCCCACAACTACCGCATCGTGAAGATGACACCCGAGGGAGAAGTTGTCGCCACCTGGGGCAGCGCTGGCACCTGGCGGGCGCAATTCCAGGACCCGGTGGACATCACTGTGGCCCCCGATGGCAGCCTGCACGTGGCCGACAGCGGAAACTACCGCCTCGAATGGCTCTCGCCCAACGGGGAGTACGTCACCGAATGGGCGCTGCCCGACGCCCGGGGGACGAAATTTCAGTCGCCCCAGGGTCTGGCCTTTGACACGCAGGGGTTTCTTCATGCGGCCGACATCGCCAACAATCGCATCTACAAGTTAGAGCTCGTGAAAGGAGGGAAACTATGAGCCTACACGGACACCGTCGTTACGCTGCTCTGCTTGCCACTGCGCTCGCCCTGAGCGCGGCGCTGGCGCCAGCAGCGGTTGCTCAGGTCGAAGAGGCCCGCGTCCAAGTTGACGGCATGGTTTGACCGCTTTGAGCCTACGGGGCCGAAAAGGCCCTGCGACGCCTGGATGGCGTCGGAACCGTGAAGGTGGACCTGAAGAGCGCACGGGCTGTGGTGATGCCGGCGGGAAAGAGTTTCGATCCCACTCGAATACCCAAAGCAGTTAAGGACGCTGGGTTTACGCCCGGAGAAGTCGAAGTCACCGCCGTGGGAACCCTCGTGCGGAGAAAAGATTTGTTGTTGCTGGAGATGGCCGGCCCACGACGCGAATTTGTGTTGGCTGGTGGCCCGAGGGCAAAGGAGCTCGAGAATCGGGCGGACATGCTCCGGCAACGCGTTCGCGTTAATGGGAAGCTGCACCCCTCTCACGCTGAGCAAGCGCCCGGGCTAACGGTAGAGGGTTGGGAGCCGGCTCCGAAGCCCTAGGCTATGGCTCCAACAGTCTCCGCAGTTTACCGCTTGGATTCCGATTTCCGATGAAGTGGACCTTTGCTGGCGGCCTGGCTTTTCTCAAAATCATCTGTTTTCGGGATGTTCGGGGACAGAACATTCGGGCTAGTGTTTTCAGCGAATTACGGAAGCTCGTTTGGGAGGGTTTCTGGGCAACCGAGAATGAAGCGATTGCTGGCGTTCTTCCGGGGAGTCTCAACCATGATTGGCCCCCTTTTTCAAGATCGCAATCACCTCGTCAGCCGATAGAGTCTTGCACTTGAACAATCGCGCAGCCAGTCTCTCAATCAACTTCCAATGACTTTTCACCAGTTTGCGGCTGAAGGACCGGGGTAGCGATGAGATGCGGGCAAAGATCCAGGAAAAGAGGTTGGGGCTCCTGACTTCAACACTATATATGGAAAGAGTCTTCTACAACTCTCAACTACAATGGTCTGTAGATACCATTGAGGTCCAGTCCTCTGGGGAAGCTGCTGCAGTCATCGAAGAGTTCGCCACGCTGGTCAGAAAGGCGGCGAATAGCTTTTGTTGGGAAGGTTTCGATCTCGACAAGGTTCGATGGGAGAAACATGCTTGGAAGCACATCAGCTTCGAAACCATCAAGGAGATGGTGAGGCGTATCAAACGGCGAGACTGGATGCCTCCACAGGTTAGGTTTGACCTACTAGGAACCTTAGACGATAGCCGCGCTGTATTCCGCAAAGCCGAGCAACGAGACCCGGAATCCGTGGCCAGGTTAGCCTATCTCTTCCCGCTTGAGGTTGACCTCCAAGAGGCTGCCAAGCATCTTTTTCGACACAAGGCACCTCCTGAACCTGCGCCGAGCATCCCTCGGCCTCAAGACCTGGCATGGGAGTATGTCGATGAAATCTTCAAGGATTCAGAATCTGACGCCGCTGACAAGGCTCGTCAAGACCTTCAACGGCTGGTATCCAAGAAGGCAGCGAGAGGGTCAGCGGTGAGAAGAGGGCGTTTGCCGGTGGGCTTCCACCGCGATGAAGTATCCCTCCTCTGCATGATGTGCTACGCGCTGTTCGTGCAACATCGGCAGGCATGGCGCTTTCTGCATCGGTTTGTGGCAAGCGGAGAACAATGCTTTGCTCTCCTCAGGCAGCACCTTCCCGCGGTTGGTGACCTTCCGCTCACATCCGACGATCTCCAAGAAAGAGGTGGCTTGCAGCCAATCAAGGCTGCCTTCCAGATGGCTGGCAAGCTCTTAGGGATGAGCGCCGGTAAGATCGAATCAATCTACTATTCGTCCTGACTCTTCGATTCGTCGGGCATTTCTTTTCAACAGATTTTCCCGCAAATGTGAGGATGCGTATGGGATTCCTTAGGTTCAGGATGTTTCGCAGCCAATACGTCATGGAGACGGTTGTTGCGAGGAGGGTACATGGTCTTGCAGATGTATACCGAGCGCGATGTGGCGAGAGTTCTTCGTTGCAGTGTTGCGGCGCTGCGGAGGATGCGGAGGGAACGACGTGGTCCGTCGTGGATGAAGTTGGGCCGATTGGTGCGGTATCCCGTTCCCTCCCTGGATGAGTTCATCCGGTCCAACTTGACGCCTCCACCGAACATATCAAGGCGTGTGACCTTGAGAGGATAGAAAACAAGAGCGCCCGCTGGGCGGCGGGCGCGGGACAATCAATGTTGCTAGGCAGCGAACACAATACAACAAAAGCGCGTCGCGATGCAAGACTAAACCCGTCACCGCTCAGTACGCCACAGAGTGGCCCCAATCACGCCCGTTTTTTCACTGGCATCAGGAACGGCTTGTGGGAGTCCAAGCATGAGCGCCGAATGGGGAAGGCCGTCTGGTTGTTCGGCTGGTATGTCGGGCGCCAGACCGTGCAAAACCACTCGGTTGGTCTGGTGCTCGGCGGCTCGGTTCTAACCTACGACTCGATTTCAGAAGAAACGGGCTGGCCACCGCGCACTCTTCAGCGATGGAACCGACTTTTGGAGAGGGAAGGCTACATTGAGCTGATCCCCGGGCAACACGGGTTTTCTGTACGCATCCTGAACGCCAAGAAGTTCTCCTCGCGAAGTGCGTCAGAAACGGCGCGGGTCGCCACAAATGGCGCGATTGGCGTCAAAAGTGGTGACCCTCAGGTCAAAAGTGGCGAACCTGACGCTTTCCATCCTTATATGAAGGCAAGGAAGAAGTCTAAGGAGAAGGCAAAGGTGCGCCGGCAAGCGGCGCACCACTCCGCTCAGGCTCCGCCTTCGCACTTAGTTTTTCACGGCGCCCACTTGTCGATCACTCAGAAGCAGGACGCACTCTTAGCAGCGGCGTTCGCATGGGTGGACCGGCCGCGGGAGTACGCGAAGATGGATTCTTGGTTGGAAGCAAACCCCGACCGGCGACCGCGAAAGCTAAATCGTTTCACCCATAACTGGTTTGCACGGATCACAACGCCATCTATGGCGCGCAAAGGAGGACGACCCTATGGCAGTGCACTCACCGAGCATAACCTGCGCGAGGCAGGCTTCCTCGGAAGAGCTGATCCGCAAGGCCCTCGTGAGGTGGGGGGAACTCTACAACCGGCCGATCACTAGGGCCTTAGTGAGCCTTTGGCTGGAGCACTTCGGCGGCGAGGATCCGACAAGGCTCGCTCCTGCACTGCGAGACGTCGAGAAGCAGAGCGAGTTCTTCCCGTCGCCCGCCACTGTCCGCCGACTTATCAACGAGAAAGGAGAGGCTCAGGACCAACTCGCAGCTAGTCGAGCCTTCGAGGAATTGGTGCGCTATGTGCGCTGCTGGGGATCGGATCGACTGCCGAACTATACGGGAAGTCAGAATCGTGGGGGAAAGCCTCTGTATGCCCCTGAGTTGCCCGCGCCGACTTTACGTGTCCTGTTGGAGATGGGCGGCTACGAGGAGGTGGCTTTGGCTTTGGAGAACGGCAACCAGGAGCAGGTGCATTGGCTTCGCAAGGAGTTCGTCCGCTTGTACGAGTACCGGGAGGAGACGGCGAACTACTTGGCACCAACTCGGGAAGAGGCACGCGAGCTGATGGAAAAGGTCCGTCAGTTTGAGAAAGCGCTACCTGAGCCTGCTGGCGTAGGCAAAAAGGAGTCCGGATGAACAAGTGGCTAGCGTCCCCTAGCCACTGGGGCCGGGGTGAGTGCCTACTGTTGCCCTCCTTGAAAGTAACAAGGCCTCACCCCGCCCCATGTTCTGTCCCAGAACGTACCGGCTCGGGACGGTCAGAGGCACGACCGGGACGCCTCTGGCTGGGCTGAGCCGCCGCCCGAGGGAAGGTGCCGCGTGACCGAAGAAGCGCAGGGAAACCGGTTGTTGACCCTTGAGGAGGTCGCCGAACTGCTAAAAGTGCCGCCATCGTGGGTCTACTCACACACACGGCGCAGGGCTCTCGATCGCATTCCTGGGTTCCGCTTGGGCAAGTATTGGCGCTTTCGAGAGTCGGATGTTCTGGTTTGGCTGGAGCGTCAACGAGTCGGAGCGCCCCTTGGTTCTTGACACGACCGCTAGACTGCTAGGCGACGCAGGAAAGGGCGGACGAGCCAACGGAAGGGATGATGAAAGAATGGCTCGCCGCCGGTACCAAACTGGCTGTTTGTTCATCCGTGGTAAGCGAAGGAAAGTCTGGGTAGCTCGCTGGAGGAAAGACGTGCTCAAGCCCGATGGCAGCCTTGGAAGGGTGCTGCATTCAGAAGTGATCGGGCTTGTGTCTGAGCTTTCCAAGCGCGAGGCCCGCAACATACTTGAAACCCGTCTGCGGCCCTTGAACGAGGGTCGCCAACGTCCACAATCCACAATCACGCTGGAACAATTCGTCCGCGAGCATTGGGAGCCTGCGGTGGCTCCGACGCTAAAAGCAGGCAGCGCCGCTGTCTACCGCGCCTATCTCAAACGCCACTTGCTCCCCGCTCTCGGCTCGATGCGTTTGAGCGAAATCAGCCGTCCAACTATCCTAGCCCTGCTCGCCAGCAAACGCCAACAGGGCTACTCCGGCGCAACGCTCCACTGCATCCGCACCGCCCTCAGCAAAGTGTTGAACGAGGCAGTCGAGTGCAAGTGCGTCGAAGACAACGCGGCACGCGGCATCCGAGTTGGCGAACGGCGGCCCCAAACGGAGCGCCCATACTTGCTGGCCCAGCAAGTGCGGACGCTGCTCAACGGCTTGCCGGAGCCGTGCAGAACGCTCGTCCTGGTCGCCGTGCTCACCGGGCTGCGGATCGGCGAACTCCTTGCCCTGCGGTGGAAGCGTGTGGACTTTCTCGATGGCGTCATTCAGGTACGCGAGACCGTCTACGAGGGAACGTTCGGCACGCCAAAGACCCGCAGCAGCAAGCGCGATGTGCCGCTGAGCCAATCAGTCCGCGACGCCCTGCTGGCTCATCGCGCCCGCTCCGCGAATACCGAGCTAGACGCCCTGGTGTTCGCCACTCGCAAGCAGACACCACTCAATCCCAGGAACCTCCTCAACCGCGTGCTGCGCCCGGCGTGCAAGGAACTCGGCCTTCCCGCCGTGAGCTGGCACAGCTTCCGGCATACACATGCAACCCTGCTCGGCGAGGTGGGCGAGTCTCTGAAGACCGCGCAGGCTATTCTCGGACACTCCGACCTTGAAACCACCCTGAATATCTACACGCACGCAATTCCGGACTCGCAGCGACGGGCAGTTGAGAAAGTCGCTGCGATTCTGTTCCCAAATGTTCCCAAATCAGCCGTGCAGGCAGAAACCGGGAGGGCTAACTAGTTGCGCGAAAAGCAGATCGTGGGCCCGCCTGGATTCGAACCAGGAACCAACGGATTATGAGTTCAAAACATGGCCGCGCAAGAAGCAATAGTCCCTGACAGTCTTTGGTAGTCTCTAGCCGACAAAGGCAGTAGAGTCAAAAGATTACCCGACAGCCGCGCCGTCCCCGCTCCCACAGAGACTGCCAAAGAGTACCAGCGATTCTCAGGCAGGGTTCCTACGTTTTCGCCTACGGCAAATCAAGCCATGACTGTTGAGCCCTTGGCAGAACCTGAAGCTGGTGGGCATGAGAGGGGGAATTATTTCCCTCCTCGTTTCAGTGACACTTCGTGCCACCCTGCACACGAAACGGAAATGGTAGTCCAACATTTTTCATTGCTGAGTAGCGCGAGGCTGGGGCCGCCGTCACCCGCGCAGGGGTGGTAGCTTGGAAGGACCCGTGCATTTTGCAAAAAACTTACGCAGAATGCGGGGCGAGATGATTGAGTGTATTTCCGCACGACCATACTTGCCATCTAGAACAAGTCTGTCTGCAGGGCCCTCGCCTCAGCATCGAGATCAAGCGGATATTCTTTGTATGCGCGGCCGTCCAGTCTCGTGCCCATCTCCGTGCGCGGGGCGGCGGACTGTTTGAAGAAGAACGCGATGCTCTGCTGCCGACAGACGTCGAGGATGTTCCGCGCCCATTGGTGCTCCATCGAACGGTAGCCCGGGCCGCTCTCGCCACCGACGATGATCTGGTGGATACCGGTGACCTGGGGTGGTGTGAGCTCGAGATCTTCAAGCAGCGGCTCGGCCGAGATGAAGCGCACGCGTGCGGGGCATTTGCGGAGATAGTCCATCCGCCAGAGGTACTTTCTCGATTCCACGGAGACCCCTAGCCACACGTTGGGATAGCCGTCGCCCCAATCCGGGGGCAGGTGCCGCGCCATCCGCTCCGCGCGCTTCGTGAGAATCTGAAAGTGCAAGTTTGGGCAGGCGCGCACCACTTTCCACGCCTCCTCGCGCCACTGGTCGGCGTCGCGGTGAAACCAATCCGACCACGAACAGGTAAACACGGTCTCCACTCGGCCTGCCTGCTCGGCGGCCTTCT
>JAKEER010000809.1 GCA_022616615.1 Acidobacteriota bacterium | reverse complement strand
TCCACCCGGAACTGCAGCTTGAGATTCTCGCGCAGGCTCGTGTTTTTGAGCACAGACAGGTTCATCGTGTTGATGCCATCGGCGCGGACATCGCTCAGCCGCGACGGAAAGGTTCGCAGGTGCGCAACCGGCTGAAGAGCAGGATTGCGCTCGAAGCCGGCGTTCACGTTGAACCATTGACTGACGTTCCGCTGGCTGCGGGGCAGCGTGATGTCCTTGACATTGCCGCGGAAGAAGACATCGCCCCACCACTGCACAGGATTGCCTCCCTGGCCGGTGAAGAGGCCCTGCACCTGCCAGCCACCCACGACCTTGTCCACGGCTGCACCCCTCGAGAAGAAACGCTTGCCCCGCCCGAAGGGCAGTTCCCAGATGCCGCTGAGGACGAGCCGGTGCGGCCGGTCCTGGTCGGAGATCACATATTCCAACTGGTCCAGGTACCCGTTCAATCGGTTAAGCGCTTCCATGTTCTTGGACCAAGTGTATGTCCCATTGAGGGTCCAGCCCGCGCTGAAGCGCCGCTCAACCCTGGCCTGCAGCGAATGATAGGTGGTGTATCCGTCGTGATCCCTGGCAGTCAGACCTGTGAAACCGGAGTAGTCGCCGGTTCGCAGCAGGTACGAACGCGACACCGTTTGCCCAGCCAGGCCGGTCCCCGGCAGCAGCCCGAAGAACGGATTGGGCACTTGGGCTCCCAGGTAATCCGCAGCGCCCTGGTCGCGGACGCCGGAGCGGCTCAAGTAGTTTAGAGGCAGCGGACGATAGTCGCGCTGGGTCTCCAGGCGGTCGCCGTAATTGCCCACATAGGCCACGTCGAGCAACACGCGGGCCGGCATTTCGCGCTGGATGCCAATTTGCCAGCGCTGCTGCCGCGCGGCTTGCGGATTGGGGTTGAAGAAGGAAATGTTGCGGCCAGCGAACGTCCGCAGGCCGTCTTTGGCTCCGGGGGGATCCTGGATGCCGTTTGGGAAGGGGTTGGCCAGTGTCGCCACAAACGTGAGGCCGTTGTCGAGGGATGGAATTAGGGGGGTAGGCTGGCTAAATCCGGTCTGGATCACGTCTGTTCGCCGCGCACCGAGCGGGCCGTAGTAGATGCCGTATCCACCGCGCACCACCGTCTTGGGATTCAGGCTGTAGGCGAAGCCGAATCGCGGCATGATGTTGCCCATCTGCCGGTTCCAAAGCTCGCGGGGTTGCCCGTTCACGCCGGGGAAGGTCAGACCGCCGGTGAACCGGAAATCGGACACCGGAAGTTCCGGGATCGGATTGAGTGCGTAATTGGCTTTGGCCTGCGCCTCGAGCGGATTCGGTGTCTGAAAGTCGTAGCCCCGCACAGAACGATTGAACCGCTCGGTAAGCGGCCCCTCGAACTCCCAGCGAACTCCCAGGTTCAGCGTCAAACGGGGAGTGATGCGCCAGTCGTCATGAAAGAAGACCGAATATTCGGTGGATTGCTCGGCATAAGTGGCATTCCGGTCCACCCGCCCGCCTGTGGGCAATCCGAGCAGAAAGCTCGCTAGCCCCTGTCCCCTGGGCGCCGCCGGCGACGTGTTGAACGGTCCGTTGGTCCAGGATGAGTCGAACTGAAAGTTGCCGCTGGTGCTGTTGCCAGGCTCGACGTGGAAGGTCCCGTATTGGCGCGCGTCGGCGCCGATCTTTAAGGTGTGATTGCCCCGCAGCGACGTGAGATTGCCTTCCAGGGTGTGATTCTGGTGATTGTGTTCGAAATGCCCGTCCCACGTAGAGAAGTAACCTTGAATGTTGAAGAAGGGGAAAGCGCGCTCAGCGGCGCCGGTAGCATCGTTCAGGCTGGCAGGAAGGCCAAGCGTGGTGAGGTCGAATCCGCGGCTGGCATCGCTGGGCTTTATCCCGATGCTTAGCCGGTATACTGAGTAACGGACGTTCAGCACGGTGGCCGGGCTGAGCGTGTAGACGTCATCCAGCGTGAAGGCATTCTGCGGCCAATCCACGACCCCGCCGCTGGCAGCGCTGTGGAACCAGTCGTTGAAGGTGCTTTGCCGGTTATACCGGTTGTACCTGCCGAACATCCGGTGATTCGGGCCGAGGTTATGATCGAACCGGACAATGTAGTTGGTGTAGTCCAGCCGCTCCTGTTCACCGGTGCGGTTCAGGTTATTGCCGCCGTCCGGCGAGCCCGCCGTGTTTGGCAGTGATATGAATTTCAGAACGTTTTTGGCAATCGGGCTGATGCGGTCGGCAGGGATGATGTTGTTGGGGAACGGCTGCACCTGAAACAGTCCTCCCCCCGCGGCGGTGCGGGTCACCGGATCGTAGATCTGATAAGCGGGGCCGAGTTTCAGCAGCTCTGAGAAGTCTCCGTTCCTTTGCGCTTCCGTCGGGACGGTGAGGAACTGCCCGCGGGGAGTGCTGTTAAAGATCGCTTCGTAGCCGAAGGTAAAGAACGTGCGGTTTCTGCCGTCGTACACTTTCGGAATCCAGACCGGGCCGGTCAGGCTGCCGCCGTCGCGCCGGTAATGGTAAGGAGCTTTAGGCTGCCCGTCCCGGTTGGCGAAGAAGTAGTTCGCGTCCAGGACCGGGTTCTGTAAGGCATAATAGGCTGTCCCGTGCAGCGAGTTCGTGCCCGATTTCAACGTAACGCTGGTGATGCCGCCTTGGGTGTGCCCAACACTGGCGTCGAACGCGCTCGTCACTACCTTCATTTCCTGTACGACGTCGGCCGGAGGCGTATACCCGGCCATGAGGTCGCCTCGCCCCCATAGGTGATTGACCGCGGTATTAGGAGAGCCATCCAGGGTGATTTCGCTCCGGTTCGCGCGCACGCCGTCAATGGCGTATCCGACGATGTGCGTGGGCGCGTACGGCTGGGTTAGATCGATACTTTGCGTATGTGAGACACCGGCGCTTAAGCCGATGAGCAGGTAGGGATTACCGTGTGCTACCGGCAGGTCGGCAATGCGCTTTTGATCGACTACCTGGCCCATGGAAGCCGTGCTGGCTTCGAGCAGCGGTGTTTCCGCGGTCACGGTGAGGTTCTGGCTGACTTCGCCTATCTCCAGACCGATATCGATCTGGAGCCGGTCGGCGATCCGCATCTCAATGTCGTCGCGAACCAACCTCTTAAAGCCCGCCAACTCCGCCGTTAAGCGGTAGGTTCCGGGCAGCACATAAAGGATTTCGTACTTACCCGCCTCGTTCGATTTCGTGGACAAGGCCACGTTGGTAGCCATGTTGGTCAAGGTGATGGTTGCCCCGGGCATGGTGGCACCAGAGGGATCCAGGATCCGTCCGGTGATTAACCCGCGCGTATCTTGCGCCAGCACGACTCCTGAGACAGCCGCCAGGAGAAGACATAGCCAAACGGCTTTATGGATTTTCCTTATGGTATTCATTTTCTTTTTTCCTTTCTTGTTGTTTAACCTTTATTGAGAAAGAGAGAAAGCGTTGTTGCCGCAAAGCGTCTTGGCAGAAAGCCTGTGATCACAACGACAAAGCAAAGCTCTTCTGCTTTGAGACTTTGGTCAAGTCCCCACAGTGTGAACGTGGCCAGCGTCACTCATGAGCGTTTCTACTGTGCGGAAAACATCGGGACACCCATATGGAAAGAAAGCGGTGTTTCACCATAGATCGATCTTTAAACTCCTGTCGGCATCGAGTTGAACTGAGACTTCGGGTCACCGCTGGCTTCCCTAAAAGGGAGGCTCTATACCAGTGCCATTTTGAGCAATGTGTTGAGCAATTTCATTCTTTAGATCCTCAGGAGAGCGCGCGTCCTTTTCGAGAAAGTAAGCTATCCACTTCTTTCCGTATCTTACGTGGTTAATCTCATCAGACCAGTCAACATCCGCAAGAACCATCGACTCCTTATCCCCATGCTCTTTGTACTGCAGGACTCTGGGACGTTTTCGAGCCATGAAGTAGACTTCAAGGTTCAGGGTTAGATGGCAAAATCGGTGAAGAAAGGGTAATGATTCTATTTGTTCATACACAATAGGGTCGTAATGCTGAGGCTGCAATCCCAGTTGGCTCAGCCGGGAACTTCCAAATTCAGAGTGGCGGATTTCATCCCAACACTGGTGCGCGACATCAAAAAGAAACTCAAACGGTACGTCGCTGACCGAAGCATCGTAAAGAATCGAGGCCAAGATGGCAGCTGCATAAAGCTCATTGAAGTAGACCTTAAACTGTTCGGTTCTTTCTTGCTCATAACTGAGTTTCCGCCGGTCGTCGAGGGACAGCAGACCACCACGCTGGAGCCTTTCGTCGACTGCGATAGTCCGTGGACGTTCAAACCGATGCGAGTTGGGTGGTGCGGGCTGCTGGCCCCTCTTTCTTCGCTCGTTCGGGGTATTCAAGCCTCCTGCCTCGTCCATCAGGCAGGCAATGTACTCCCTCCAGCGGGCTACCTGTTCATTGTCGAAGCCAGCCAGGAACTCACGGGCCCAATTCTTGTGTGCCTCTAATTCAGGAACGATGCGACGGAAAAGCTGGATCTCTGGAGCATTCGCAGATCTGTTAGCCCGCTGTAAATACCATCGGTAGCTCTTTAGTAAGGCGCCCGTAAGCTCCAAGTAGGCGCCGGCAACAAATTCAGAAGTGCTGGATGCATGCACGACCTCGTCAACGACTCGAAAAAGGAGTGGTTCGATGTTCGAATCTGGGTGCCCACCTCGCAATTCCTTCAGTCGTTCCCGAATCGCAAAGGCGTGCTGGGCGTGATCCCAGAGATGATAGGTCATCGCGTACTTATCTTCGTACCTCGGCGTCGCAATCATCCACCCTGAGAGAGCACGCATGAGACCGCGGTGGATGAATTGATAGCGACGAAGAAAAGCCGCCGTCTGGGCGACATCGAATCCGACAGCACTCACTGACACTGAGTTGTTTGATATGGGTTCCATCCCAACTCTCTTGGAAGAACCTATACACTGTAATAGGATCGTTGGCAAAATAGCGCTACTTACACCGTGTGTCTTGGAGAATCAGGCAAGATTCAATTCGCATATTCGGCAACCCCAAACCAGAACAGAGTCAAGTGCGAGACGTGCGTGCAGCACAGCGGATCCGGTTGAAGGTGGTTGCTGCCAGACACTTGTTCATTGCCCGCTGGTGAGCTGTGCTACTTCTCCAAAGAACGGCCCGTCACCTGGAAAGGATATGAGAGGAAAGGTACTGTTTAGGTGTTTCGCCAGTCGTCTTCTTGAACACGCGATAGAAATGGCTAAGATCACCAAAACCCGACTCGAAAGCAGAGTAGAGGATGTTCTCTGTCTCGAGCATTTTTTGCTTAGCGTATTCAACTCTGATCTGGGACAGATATTGCGTAACCGTTTTGCCAGTCTGCCTCCTAAAGTGCTCAGTAAATCTTCGGTAAGACATATTGGCGAGTTTCGCCAGATCTTTGATCCTGATCGGATCATAGAAGTGATCATTCAAGTAGGAAAGGCTGCCGGCAAAAGCGCTTTCTCTGTGATCAGTCGAGGAAAGTTCCGCGAGTTCTTCATGAGCGCGAGTTAGAAGGATGAGCAACTGAAGCAACTGGCTCCACATTAAAGTTTCAAACTCCTCCCTTCTCTGAGTCTGCTCAAGAATTGCCTGTTTGAACTTGTCGATAACTCCGAAACGGCGATGATTATCAGTCAAGTCGAATGGAAAAGCGCAGGGGAATTCCGACTTGAAGCGAGACAATACTCGCGAAGTGTAATCATTCCCAGAGAAGAGTTTCTCATAGAAGCAAAACATGATGAGAGTCAGCGGGTTCCCCTTCTGATCTTCGAAGCGATGAGCCACACCGGGGGGAAGATAGATCAGTTGGTCGTGCTTTAGGGCGATTCGTGACTTGGCAGTTTCCAAGGCACCTCTTCCATGTCGGATCAACGCTAGCTTATGATAGTTCCAGCGACCGAGGTCCATGGCAAAGGTTTCGTCGTGCCTACTCTCAAATACAAAAACTCCGGAATCCGTAAAGCTGACTGGATGGGGCTTAGAACGGAGTTTCACTTCCTGATGGGGTATAGGTTGCATGACCTGCTCTCCCAGAACGCAATGTTGAAAGTGCTTCGGGCATTGGCCCGAGTCTAAGAGTTCGGTGGGCTCAGTTGATTCTCCATTGATGTCCGGATCCGGCGAGAGGCTCGATCGCTGGCAGAATTTTCATCCGCCACCGCCCTCACTTGGCCCATTCGCCGACAAACGGCGCCGCTGGGCAGACCGGCGTTTTCTTCTGCTCCAGTTCGCAAGCCAACCGTGACACCAACGGAAGCGCCATCAGTCCAAATCTGGGCTGGCGCCCTGCGGTATGCGATGTTGGCGAGGTGGCACAGCGCAGCGGAACTCGCTACGGACTTGCGCCTCAAATGAAACGGACAGCGACTTGGGAGCGAGCTTGGCGATGTTGAGTTGCCCAGAACCTAACGAGGCGAAGCGACGTTCACCTAGTCGAGATGCTTCGCGGTTCCATGCCCAGCCGCTGTTGCAGGAGTTCTGAGATGTAATAGCCCATGAACTCATCTCTCTTGGGCTCCAGGCAGACTGTCACCGGCTTCCCCAGCTTTTCGTCGATGCGGGTGAACCCCTTCTCATCCACAACCAAGGGCAGTGTCTCAAGCTTTCCAAAGAACCTCTTGGGACTGGCCGTTTCGGCCACTGCGAGTTGATC
This sequence comes from Acidobacteriota bacterium, assembly GCA_022616615.1. Classification (GTDB taxonomy): domain Bacteria; phylum Acidobacteriota; class Terriglobia; order Versatilivoradales; family Versatilivoraceae; genus VFZK01. The sequence continues at coordinate 192 of JAKEER010000809.1, read as the reverse complement.
GTGCAACGTCATCCTGGATTGTGGCGAAGAGAGCCATAACCGGTAGAGCGATTCGAGCGCATAGGTCAAGGGAGAGTCATGCTTGCGCAGTTGCTCGCGCTCTTCGTCACTTAACCGAACGAGGGTCGTTGAATCGAGTGGCACGATCGTCAAGGGCAGTCCTGCGCTGTAGACCGTTTGAGCGTCCGCAAT
>JAKEER010000808.1 GCA_022616615.1 Acidobacteriota bacterium | reverse complement strand
CGCGAGCCCTCCCTTACGGTCGGGCTACTGAACAGGTCCGAGGCTCAAGTCAGTAGCCCGCGCGTCAGCAAGGGCTCTGCCTCGACTCAACGACTTACGGGCTTTTGGCGGAGCCCTGATTTAAATAACATCTCAGATCCTCTCCAAAGCACGAATCCTCTCCATCACCGTGGGATGCGAATAGTAGAAGAAGCTGTACAGGGGATGCGGAGTAAGGTTAGAGAGATTGTCACGAGTGAGCTTGACCAACCCCTGGATCATGGGCTCGCGCCTTTCCATGACTTCGGCGGCAAAGCGGTCGGCTTCGTACTCGTGCTTGCGCGACAGAATTGAACTCAGCGGCGCGAGAAAGAACGTAAATGCGTCAGCTGTCTTCATGAAAATCAGCAGGGCGGCATGCGGGGAGGGTTCAGCAAACTGGAATGCGTCATAGAACCAGGGCTTGTTTACCAGCAAGGACAGAACACAGAGTCCTGCCAACGAAGCGGCCGACGCCACGAGTAACCCAGTCCGAACGTGCTTCTTCACATTGTGCCCCATCTCATGCGCCAGAACCGCCAGCAATTCCGGCTCGCTGAGTGATTTCACTAGCGTGTCGAAAAGCACAATGCGCCGGAACTTTCCCAAGCCGGCGAAGAAGGCATTAGAGTGGGTGGAACGCTTCGATCCATCCATCGCATAAATTCCGGAGAGGCGGAAGTTGATTTTCCGCGCCAGCTCATAGATTCGCTCCTTCAAACTTCCATCTTCCAGAGGCGTGAGTTTGTTGAATAGCGGAAGAAGGAAAACCGGGAAGATCGCGGCAACGAAGATCTGCACAAGCGACAGGAGAATCCAAACATAAAGCCACCAAAAACCTTGAAGATGGTGGTCCATGAACCAAAGAATTGCGGCCAGCGTGGGTCCACCCATGAGGATTGAAAGCAGAATGCCTTTAAACAGATCGACCAGCCAGAGTTTCAAGGTCATTCGGTTAAAACCGTATTTCTGCTCAATCACGAATGTTGAGTACAGGCCAAAGGGAAGCGAGAGCAGGAAGAAGAGGGCCGAAACCGTGGCAAGAAACAGCAGTCCGGTGACAATCGGGCCAAAGCCCAGCGAGCGAAGAAAGACATCGAGCCTTTGGTAGAAGCCGCTGAGCAACAGTCCCCAAAAGATTGGGACTTCCACCCACGAGGCAATCATTCCAAATCGGGCCTTCTCGCAGGTGTAAGCAATGCTCTTCTGGTACTCTTCGAGTGTGATCTTCTCTTGGAAATACACAGGCACTGTCTGCCGGTGCTTCCGGACATAGCCTATATTCAGCCAAGTCAGCCAGGAATCGAGGAGATGTTGCGCAAAGTAAAAGATAGAAAAGAGGATCAGGAAGAGATTCATAAGGGATTCCCTTTACAGGATTATCTGGAGCGTGTTCGCACAATCATTTTCTCGTAGCTTACCTCCTATTTCTCGTATCTCGGTCCGACTTTTGGTTTCGTTTTGCTGCCTAAGCTCTTTGGTTCTCTCTATTTCATTTGCTCTACGAGGACTGGTAGATTGATTGCAAGCTGATTCCCGAGTTCTTCTCACTTGCCTTTCGAGCAACAGACTCCTTCGACTGCCACAGCGCGGCTTGAAGTCCAGACTGCCTTTGCGCGGCCATTTACCCACACAATCTGGAGGAACACATGAGCACAAGACTGCGAGTCTTTCTGTCTCTGTCACTTTTCCTGTTGCTGGCATTGATAGTAGCGACTCCGTCGTTTGCCCAAACCAGCCGCGGGACCGTATCTGGCACGGTGAGCGACCCGCAAGGCGCCGCTATTGTCGGGGCAGCGGTGGAGCTGCACCATAAGGACAGGAACCAAACGCGCGCCGTGACGACGAATGACGCGGGCCTCTACCGCTTTGACGCCGTCGATCTCGGCATTTACGATTTGACGGTGAAGGCCAGCGGATTCAAGGCCTACGTGAAGCGAGAGTTCCAGGTAGTCGCCAACCGCATCACTTCCCTCGATGCGCCACTTGAGCTCGGAGAGCAGCAGTCAGTGATCGAGGTAAGCGCCAGCGTCGGAGAGATCCTCCAGAAGAGCGATCCGGTGCGCGGCGGGAACTTCGATCGCAAAGAGATCGTGTACCTGCCGTTGACAAACGCTGATCCGTGGTCGCTGGCCAGGACGCTGCCAGGTGTCACGGTTCCCACGGGCATTACCAACAATGGTGCCACCAGTAACTTGACTAACGGTGGGGCCGGTGCGCAGTTTGCGATCAACGGGCAGCGGACCCGGGCAAACAACTTTCTTTTGGATGGCACCGACAATAACGACATCTCAATCACGGGCCCGGCGGCCACTTTCAGAGATCCGGACGCCTATGCGGAGTTCTCGGTGCAAACTGGCTTGTTCAGCGCCGAGTTCGGACGTGCCGGTGGCGGTGTTCTGAATCTGATCACCAAATCAGGCACGAACCAGTTCCACGGCACGGGGCGCTGGCTCTTCAGGTCGAACGCCTTCAATGCCTTGACCAACGAGGAGCGGGTGGCGGGCCTCACGAAGCCGGCTGTGTTTACCAACAATATCTTCGGCGGCACGGTTGGAGGACCGATCCGGAAGGACAAGACCTTCTTCTTTGCCAGCGTGGTCTACGACCGCTTCCGAGCGACCAACAACTCACCCGCATTTGTCATACCCACTGCTGCCGGTAAGGCGCGTCTTCAGCAGCTCTTTCCAAATCGCAGCAATCCCAGAGTCGATCTTTATCTTGCCGCCTGGGAGGGTTTGGATGGATTGACAAATCCGACACCCGTCGCTCTTGGCCTGGACCCGGTCACCGGTGTGGATCGCGGTTCGATCGAATTTGGCCGCGCCGGCATCACTTTTGCCAACCCGGATGACACAGACCAGTACATTTTCCGCATTGATCACCGCCTCAATGACAACCAGATGCTGGCATTTCGCTATGCCTTCGACGACACCGTGACGTCACCGACCCCCAGTGGCCTCAACGGGCCGGGGTTCACTGCCGATGCCGTCGGGCGGAAACAGAACTTTTTGATGACCCACACCTGGGTGCTGAGTCCCACACTGACGAACGAATTCCGCTTCTCTTATGCCCGGCCCCGCTCCTGGTTCCCATTCACAGCGAGCAACAAGGAACTGGCAAACACTCTGCAGCGCGTCGACATTCGCGGGCTGTCGCTGTTTGGCATGCAGCCGGAATTTCCGCAAGGGCGGGTCGCCAATAACTGGCTGTATCAAGAGACGATGTCGAAGGTTAAGGGCACCCATACCTTCCGATTCGGCGCCGAGATCCTGCGCCAGCTTGCCAAGCAGTCGGCGCCATTCAATGCGCGCGGCTCGTTCGTGTTTCAGGCTAGCGGAGGCTACACCTCTCTAGCCAACTATATCGACAACTACAGCGGCCGGAGCGGTATTGCGACGATCGATTTTGGCAGCCCGATCTACTTCCCCAACCTCTTCAGGCAGACGTATTTCTTTCAGGATAACTGGAAGGTATCGCCAAGCCTGACGCTGACCATGGGTTTGCGATACGAGAATTTTGGACAGCCCGCCAACGGAGCATTCGGGTTTCCAGCCTTTGCAGGCTTTGATCCCGCTCAATTCTTGGCGCCGAACAAGGTCAAGCGCGACGACAATAATTTTGGGCCGGTTTTCGGGTTTGCATGGTCCCCAAGTTACCAGTCAGGCGTCCTGGGCCGATTGTTTGGCGACGGCAAGACAGTCTGGCGCGGCGGATTTCAAGTCAGTTACGACACCGGGTTCAACAACCTGCTGTCGAATGTCGCTAGCGACACCCCGAACGTCATTTCAACCAATGTGACCGATGCCTCTGCTGCCACCAGTCGCGGAACGCCAAACTTCTATCCAAACGCCATTCCTCAGTCGGCTCGGACTCCTACGCCCGGCGATGCCCAGACTTCCGTCCTGTTGCCCGGGCTGGTGTCACCGTACACAGAACGCTGGTCTTTCGGGTTTCAGCGCGAGCTGCCACAGAATCTCGTGATGGACCTGTCGTACGTTGGTTCAGTGGCGCACAAGCTGTTCACCAACGAGGAGCTCAACCCGTTCCTTCCCAGTGGCCCGCGGCTTTATCCCAACTTCGGACGCCGCCAGATCCGCGGCAACAGTGGCAACTCGAACTACCACGCGCTGCAGGCTCGCCTGGACCGGCGCTTCTCGAAGGGAGTGCAGCTTACCGGGTCCTACACTTGGTCCAAGTTCATCGATGCCACCAGCGAGGTGTTTACTCGCGATGGAACGAGTTCCATTCTGTCCATTCCGCTCTACCAGGGTGGGCTGCAACTGGACCGTGCGGTATCTCTGTTCGACCGCACGCACCGTTTGGTTGTTTCTTACATTTGGGAGCTGCCTGGACCGAAGAGTGGAGTATTGGGAAATGCTTTTGGTGGATGGCAGATGTCCGGCATAACGACGTTGCAGTCGGGCAATCCATTCACGATCACCCAAGGCGCGGACCGGAACCTGGACGGTACAGCCAGCGACAGGCCAGACGTTGGAAACCCCAATGCCCCTCACAACACACGAGCGATTATTAGTGCGACCAGCCCGACTGGGTACACCAACCCCGATACGAATCAACCCGTCACTCGGAACGATGTCTACGTCGTCCAAGGTGTAGGACATCCCGGGCCGGGAACGATCGGCAAGAACACTGAACGTTCGAAGCGGACCAATAATTTCGACTGGACCCTGTTCAAGAACTTCCGAATTCGGGAAGGGCTGAAACTGGAATACCGGCTGGAAACTTTCAATCTCTTCAACCATCAGCAGTTCTTCGAAGTCCCGGCGGCCACGGTTGTGACTGCCTTGCGCGGTGCATTCCTCAATCATACCCTCGTGGACGGCACAGGACGGGAGATCAAGATGGGGCTAAAGCTGATTTGGTAGAGGATTTTCAAGGGAGTCACATGATTAGCGCTCTTTTCTTCGAGGCACTTGCTTACAAGTGCCTAGCATAAGCATCCCGTTCAATGAAGGTTGGGTTTACATTGGCAGGCTGACAACGCTAACTAGTTTCTGTCACGAAACTCGAAGAGCCTTACTGGTTGCCGCCCTCGCGAGATTTCGGCTCCCCTTTCCCCAACGCGGGAGTAACGCGGGAGAGGGGAGCTGTGAAAAAATTCCATTGGGCGTATGGACCTGATGTGGTAGGGACGCGGTGCTCCGCGTCCGTCTTGGGTTTCCGGTTGCGGACGCGCGGCAGCGCGTCCCTACCGTTGAATTTTTTCACAGCTCCAGGGGCTGGGGCGTGAGGGGGTGCAAGCGGGGCCGCGATTCTCGGAAACAACTCAAGAAGCGCATCCGATGGGCGACGGCGTGATCTGTCACTGACGGCGATCCCCCTCACCCCCGACCCCCTCTCCCCGTTGGGGCGAGGGGAGCCGAGAATCGCATTGGGGCTCAACTCCACACCCGTGCT
>JAKEER010000807.1 GCA_022616615.1 Acidobacteriota bacterium | reverse complement strand
TTCGAACAACGTCTCGGTGATTGACACCGCCACCAACACCGTGGTGGCCACGGTGGCGGTCGGCACCAGCCCGCGCGGCGTCGCCCTCAGCCCCGATGGCAGCCGCGCCTACGTGACCAACGCCTTTTCGAACAACGTCTCGGTGATTGACACTGCCAGCAACACCGTGGTGGCCACGGTGGCGGTCGGCGCCTTCCCGCGCGGCGTCGCCCTCACCCCCGATGGCAGCCGCGCCTACGTAACCAATCAGAGTTCGGACAACGTCTCGGTGATTGACACCGCCAGCAACGCCGTGGTGGCCACGGTGGCGGTCGGCACCAGCCCCTGCTGCGAGCAGGGCGTCGCCATCCGATGAGGGCGGTGAAGCGTGATTCGTGACTTGTCACTCGAAATTCGGAACTGATAACTGGTGACTGAATGAGGAAGCGGTTGCTAGTACTTCTGGTTTTGCTTCTCCCGGCTCCCCTTGCCGCGCAAGAGGCAGAGGAGGCGCCACGGGCTGAGGTCGGGGTCTTCTACGAGTACCAGCGCGACGTAAACAGCGACCTCAACCTCCACGGCTTCGGCGGCCGCTTCACGGGCAACCTCAACCGCTGGCTGGCCCTGGAAACCACGCTGGGCATTGACCCCAGCCGCGGCGCCGTCCCGGTGCGGTTCATCCACCAGGAATTCGCCGCCAAGCTCACCTATCGGCGCGGCCGCGGGGGCGTGTTCGGCTTTGTCGGCCCGGGTTACAACAACGCCCGCGCCTTCGGCTTCTCCGACACCCGGCCGACGCTGAAGTGGGGCGGCGGGCTGGAGTTCTATCCCTCCAAGCACGTCGGCTTCCGCGTAGACGCGGGCGGGTTGACCACTTTCTTCCCCGGCAGCCGCACCTCCAATTTCTTGCTTCAGCCCGGTATCTCCTTCCGCTTCTAAGTCTGCTCAGGGCTGGAAATCAAAGCCAAACAAGCCGCCGGCCGGCGACCAGGGGCTGGCCTGGCAACGGGCATTGGCACGGGCTCGTCGGTCATCACCGCAGCTTCGGGCAGCATCACCGGATCCACGACGCTGACGGTCATCCAGAGTCAGCAGGCGAACTGTCACGGCCAGCAGATATCAGGCCTAGCTCATTTGTATGGGGGCCTCCGCGACGCTGCCGTAGCTCTGGGATTTTCAAGCGTGCGGCGCTACAGGACTCCATCCGCGCCGTTTGTCCATAGTAGGGTAACGCGCCAGCCTCTCCGGGGGCTGGCCGACCTGGATACGGCGCCGCCAGCGCGGCAGGGTAACTCGACTTCGCTGAGCATCTTCGTGGACTGTCGTTGCAGCGCTTTTCATCGGCACCGCGGCGGCCTCGGATTAAGCCGTAACCCTGGGCTCTGCCAAAAAGGTATCTACAAGGGCCCGATTCAAGCCTTTGATTCTCTTGGATTGAGAATCAGACATGCGGTCTCGCCAAAACCACATGCTTTGAGACAGCCTTTTCTTGCTCCTCCCACCGGCGTTCTTTCTTGAACTTGGCGTGGCCAACCCCCGTGCCCCTTTGATACAGCCTCGAGCTTCCCCGCAGACCGGAGACTTCTTGGCCCTACGCTACTATGCCTTAGCGCGCCTCCTACGCGAGTCTTAGGGTCCCTCAGGGTCACCCAGGTCCAACGGTTCCCAATGTTCTGTCCCCGAACATAGCGGCGGGAGGGCTGGCTCCGCGGCTGGGGTACACACCGTGGACGGCCACCAGAGGTTCAGCTCGTGCCTGGCCGCGCTTGCCCGCACGCTAGGGTGTACGGCGAGGGGCAACTTTTCCCTTGATGACGCTGGGCATCTTGGGTCATAAGATCAGGATGGCAGGCAAGGGCTCCAAGCGCCTATCGGTGAGGCTGGACAAAGGCCGCCTTCAGCGCCTTCAGCAGCACTGCCAAGAGGCCGGCATCGACCTGAGCCGGGCCGTCCGGCAAGCCGTGGACGCGCATCTCGGTGGTTCCTCCGGTTCCCCTGGCCAAGGGTCACCCAGCCCCCCGCTGGCCCTACCCGACGAGGTCCTGCCGCTCACGCCCAAGTACTTGGGCTGGGGAAACGGTGACCTGCGAAAGCACTTCAGGTCACGCTACCTGGACCTGCTCGCTGAGTCCTACGTCTGCAAAAAGCATTATCCACGGACGCCGGGGATGCAAGAGGCTTACGAGAGCTTGCGTCAGCTCTTCCCATACTTCCGGTAGGGAGGACAGGTGTCAGACATTCTGCGAATCCGACCTTTTGCTGGCAATCTCGATGAGGGAGCCGGAGGCAGAGAGAGAACGGACGCCGCCCCGTTCCTTGGCAAGCGGCGCCTCGTTGAGGAATGCGAAGTCATCTCCGTTTGGGTTGTCCAGAGAGCCTTCGCCAAGAAGGTGCTAATCGCCTCTATCCGAGAAGCGCGACCCTTTCAGCTGCCGGTTCCTGGTGGCTACTTCGACGTCTGGTTCACTGATGAACCTCATCGCCTCCCGGGCAGAGTGGAGCGGTGGTCCTCACTGGAGGATGGCAACGCACGTCTGTGGTTGATCTGCCCGAGGTGCCGGCGAAAGCGAGCAATGCTGTTCTACTTTGTGCTTGAAGGTTCGACCCGTCTATCGGATCTCTGGTGCGAGGAGTGCCACAGGTTGTCCCACCTAAGCACGAATAGCGCCGGCAGGAAATGGTACGTGGAGGTGGGCCGGCCGATCCGGAAGCTGCTGCGGCAAAGAGACAGGCTCGAAGGTCTGAAAAAGACTCCAAGGGTGCAAGCCCGCCTAGCGCGAATTGATGCGCAACTGCAGCTTCTGCTCAATAGGCTGAAGCCCAAGACTTCAGCTCGTCGACGAATCCTCCGTACGCTCGGAGGCAAGCGCACGTACAAGGACGTGACGTTGCTGGGGGTTGACTTGCAGCCCCGTCACACTGTTTTGTAGGAGGCAATCAAGATGGACGAGGGTCAGGATAGGTGGACTCCTTGCTTCAATCCGCAGAAGACTGCCGAGGAGATGCTTGCGGAGATTGACGAGTTTTGGATCAAGAGTATCGCGGAGTTCAAGCGGCAGGGCTTGATAACAGACGAGGATCTGGAGATGGCCAAAGCTCGGCGCCGCCGACGCAAGGCATCTCGAAAGAACAGCCCGGATTCTTAAGTTGAGGTCGAGCTATCTTGACCCAATCCCCCTATCTAATCCTCTGACCAACCGCGCCATTGGGATGCGGAAAACCTTACAAATGCGAAGCAGCGTCCTGACCGTTATCGGCCGTCCGCCCTCAACCATCTGCCAGTGCCGCGCTGAGAAGCCGAAGGAGATCATGTCTTCCTGGCTGTAGCCTTTCCGTCGACGCAGATCTCGAATCCTCCTGCCCAGCGCGCGGAAGAATCTCGCCTCTTGATTTTCCACGCATCAGTTTGTAGAGTCTCACGCGCAGAAAGGCCACGAGCAGATTAGCGTGTCTAAGAGCCCACCTCCGTTGCCTGGGGAACAGAGCATCCCTCCCTGGTGGAAGCTGGCAATTCGTATGGTGCTTCGGTACGTTGTCCTGTGGTGTGCGTTGGCTCTAGTCCTGAGTGTTGTCGATTTGGAAACCCTGAGTGTGAAGAGAATAGGCTGGCATTCCCCGCTCGCCGCATTCTTGGCAACGTTGATACTTTTAGGTGCTTGGCTGCTGTTTGTTGTTATGCACGCCCTGTTGGATAGGTCCTACGCGCCGCGCGTCGTGGGTTTCGCCCGACTCGGGCACCTATGGAGAGAGTGGAAGCATTCCCTAGTGGAGAGGGAGATGACACGGCGCCGACGAAAAGCAACGCCGGCGCTTCGATGATCGACCACGATCATGCTTGTCCGGGGTGCGGGGCCGCAT
>JAKEER010000013.1 GCA_022616615.1 Acidobacteriota bacterium | reverse complement strand
GAAGAACGGAAGGAGGTCAATCCGTTCCACGTCCATGAATTTGATTTCTCCGAGTTCTCAGAGCTCCTAAAACGCTATTTTACGCATGTCGAAATCGCGTTTCAGAATCATGTGGCGTCGCTCTATATTGGGAATCCTTATCAGCAGCGGCCGTTGCAATCGCAAATAGAGAAACCCTGCAACGGCTTGGAACATTCTTCTCACTACTTCGTTGCGATCTGTTCAAACTCTCTGGCAGGCTGGCAGGGTTGCGACCCGCTAGTCTATGTTCCCGCAAGCGGGAACCTGCTGCGGGAGAGAGATCACCACATCCAGTCTCAGGAAGAACGCATTCGAGCGTTAGACCGGAAAGTCCTGGAGCAACAAAGGGAATACGACGCGCAAAGCCAATGGTGCCTTCAGCTCAACCAGCAGATGCAGGAGCGCACGGCGTGGGCGATGCAGCTCGAACAGCGAATCCAGGAACTGGACGCTCGTATCGAAGAACTTCAGCAACAGCACCGAAGCCTGGAAGAAGAGCTGCAGCGCAGAACGGCGTGGGCCGAGAGCCTGAACCGGGATGTCGCTGACAGAGACCAGCATGTTGCGAGGCTTCAATGTGAGTTTGACGAGAGAACGGCTTGGGCCCTAAGACTGAACGAAGAGCTGAAGCTGAACCTGGAAAAGTTGGAGCGCATCAAGCAGTCGAAGCTGTTCCAGATAAGCCAGGCGCTGGGCCTGGCGCCGAAGGTTTGACTAGGACTGGCTTCTCATCACGCTCACGGATGACTTTGACCGCCTGGAATGTTCTGGCTCAGCGAGCGCATGCTCAGAGGGTTGAGATTTCTGTTTGAGCTGATCTTAGAGAGAGTGAGAACGCTACGTCATCCCTTCATGTGGCAGCGTGGCGAGCCGTTCGGGGCAGAAGCGAGGCAGGCCCCTGCAGCGGGCAAATAGGCTTCGCGATCGGTGAGTCCCTGGCAATTATGAATTGACAAAGGCACCGGTTGAGATAGAATCCCGCTCTCTTTTGGAAGCAAATGAAACTTAGCCTATGAAAGCCTTGGAACATCAGCGCTATTCTGATTGCAGCCCAAGCAAAATCTCGAGTCGAGAATTTGGCAGCTTTTTTGGCTACTTTGGCTTCCTGTCCTATTCTGCCTTTTGGGACGGGGCGGGCGAGGTGAGCTGAAAAGCAGCCTTAAATCACCAAGCCCGCCGGTCTGGCGGGCTTTTTTTTTGAGGAGCGTCTTATGATTATTTCCATGCTGCGGGGAGCAACCCCCGAACAGATCGAACACGTTTGCGACAAAATTAAGAGTTTTGGATACAGCGTCCATCCCATCAAGGGAGAAGAACGGACGGTGATCGGCGCCATCGGCGACGGCAAGGACAAGGACCGCATCATTTCCGTGATGGAGTCGGTGCCGGGAGTTGAGTCGGTGATTCCGATCCTGCAACCCTTCAAGCTGGTGGGTCGTGAACTGAAGAAGGGCAAGACAGTCATTCAAATGGATGGGTTGACGATCGGTGGCGATCAGTTCGTCGTCATGGCTGGCCCGTGCTCGGTGGAATACCGCGAGCAGATTCTTACCACCGCCGAGAAAGTCAAGGCAGCCGGCGCCAGGATTCTGCGTGGAGGCGCGTACAAGCCGCGGACTTCGCCTTATGATTTTCAGGGCCTCGAAGAGGAAGGGTTGAAGCTTCTGGCGGAAGCCCGTGAACGAACTGGCCTCAAGATCGTGACCGAGATCATCACCACGGAGAACATCGATCTGGTCAATGAGTACACCGACATCTTCCAGGTGGGCGCTCGGAACATGCAGAATTTCGCGCTGCTGAAGCGCCTCGGGCGAGTGAAAAAGCCGGTCTTGCTGAAGCGCGGAATGATGTCGACACTGAAAGAACTCCTCATGTCGGCAGAATACATCGTTTCCCAGGGAAACCCGGAGGTGATTCTGTGCGAACGCGGCATTCGCACGTTTGAGACTTACACGCGAAACACGCTCGACATCGCGGCTGTGCCAGCGCTGAAGCAGCTGTCGCACCTGCCGGTGATTGTCGATCCGAGTCACGGGACCGGCAAACGCAGCCTGATTCCGCCCGTCTCGAAGGCGGCTGTGGCGGTGGGGGCCGACGGACTGATCGTCGAAGTGCATCCGAATCCGGAAGAGGCTTTCTCCGACGGACAGCAATCGCTGCTCCCGGAAGAATTCGCCGCCATGATGGAGGGGATTGGCAAGTATCTAGACGTTGAAGGCAAGAGGCTTTAGTTAGCGGACCGAAGCGATGATCTTGAGACCTCAGGACCGCGCTTTGTGCTTGGATCGTTGGGTTCGCGCTGCACTCTTCCCGAGAAGCCCTTCCTGGAACACTCAGCGTGGTTGGCGGCGCTAGCCTGACCGGGAGCAAGGCCTTAGCCAAATTGCCCTTTCAACAACTCCTGTGATCGCGCTTCATCCTTCTGATTGACGAGCACATGCGTCTTGCCGGGCGCCGCGCGCCCTTTTGCCTGAGTGACCTCTTCGACAACGCTGAGGATGCCGTGCTTGCCCAAGACTTCTTTGATTCGCGCTGCTTCATCGGGAGTAGCTGACTCCCGGATCAACACGAGATTTTCGTCTGAGTTGTCGTACAGGGTGGGTTCATCCAGCTCGTCCAGCAAATCAACCCGGCATTCCGGGCAGCGGCGTATGCCTCCCCCGAATTCAGCTCCGCACTCTGGGCAATAAGCCATGCCTCCTCCGAAGGGCTAAAGGACGGTTGTGCCTGACGATATCGGCATTCATGGATGCAAAACTTAAGGCGTATTCTCTACATCCCGGATTTTTTTTCAACTGCTTTGTTGCTTGTCTTTCTGAGGGATAAAGGTTCCAGGCTTTGATCGCCGGACCGCAATCATCTGCGCCACAATGCTGACGGCGATTTCCTCCGGGAGGATGGCGTTGATGTCGATGCCGACCGGGGAAAAGACGCGGTCGAGCTGCTCTTGAGCGATTCCTTCCTCACGGAGGTTCTCAAACAGGGCTCGCCTTTTGAAACGGCTGCCGATCATTCCAATAAACCGCGCCTTCGTGCCAACAGCCCACCGCAGCACGTCCTGGTCTTCCAGATGTCCGCGGGTGACAATGACAAGGTAGGAAAATTCGTTTGGAACGATCTTTGCGAAGGCCGACTCAAAGCTCTCTGAGTGGATCTCTACGGCTTCAGGAAATCGTTCCCGGTTGGCGTATTGCGGGCGATTGTCGACGATCACCGTGTTGAAGCCAGCCAGGGTGGCTGTCTTCGAAATGGATTTGGAGATGTGCCCGGCGCCGAAGATATAGTTGGTGGGCACTGCTAGAATGGGTTCAACAAAGATTTCAACCTTGCCTCCACAAATCAGTCCCGCTTCCAGGTTGGACGCGTCGGTCAAGTCAAAGAGCAAACGGCGCGGCTTTTCATCGAACATCACCTGCCGTGCTGCCTTCCAAACATCATTCTCGACACACCCGCCGCCAACGGTGCCCACGGTCGACCCGTCCTCGCGGACCAGGATCTTCGCCGTCTCGAAACTCGGCACGGAACCGCGGATCTGGATGATCGTCGCCAGGGCTGCTCGCCGGCCTTCACGGCGCAGTCGGGCTATCTCTTCATAGATGTCCACATTTCGGATCAGAGTCGTCATGAATCCTCTTGAAGTGTAATTCCAGCCTCCATGAGCACACTATGCTGGCGCAGACCGTTCCGATTTCTGAAGTCATCGCCGGAGCATCCTGCCTGACCGGCGCCCAACGTCAGACAATTCATGCATGGTTGCAACCGGCCAAGGAGTGCTCTCAGCACCCCGCTTCCCCAAGCAGGGTTTTCAGTAACGAGTATAAACCAACAGGATTTTTTTTCGGAAACCCATTAAAGCTTGCAAGACTTTCTACCGATGAAAGCGACAGCGAGAATGAAAAGTCATTCAAGACTCGAATCCTAACCCAGGCTACTGACACGGGCCCTCGCGCACGTCAAAGCATTGTCAAACTGCTTGACACTCCATTTGATTCTTGTATACTCTCGCGGTTGTTGTAATGTTTTTAAGGATTTGAGCGGGTCGAAAATGAGCTTGCTTCCCTGTGAATTGATAGCGGGTGAAGGGACAGCAGGCTTGGTTTTCGAGGCTTCTTCAAGTTATAAAAACATGTACGACGAAATTTTTATCATTTGAAAGGAGTCTCGAAGTCAATGAGTAGAGAGACTGGAAGAGTTAAGTGGTTCAACAACGCGAAGGGCTATGGCTTCATCGAACGGTCCTCGGGTGGTGATGTTTTCGTTCACCACACGGCGATCCAGGCAGATGGCTATCGCACTTTGGAGGAAGGCCAGTCGGTTGAATTCACGGTGGTCCAGGGCCCGAAAGGGCTGCAGGCTCAGGAAGTCACCCGGCAGGAGAGCTAGTTCGAACCACAGTTTGACCAACATTCAGCCCTGAAACCAGACGGCTTCAGGGCTTTTCTTTTTGGCCCCGCCTCAAATCTGTGATCCATCCTCTCGAAACGATTCGCAGTGCGGAGCGCCTGCATAGGCTGATCTGCCAATGCACGCTTTGCCCCCGGCTGGTCGCCTGGAGAGAGGAAATCGCCCGAGTGAAGGTAGCGCGATTTCAGAGCTTCACATACTGGGGCAAGCCTGTTCCCAGCCTCGGGGACGCGGACGCGCGCCTGCTTGTTGTGGGACTGGCGCCTGCCGCGCACGGCGGAAATCGAACGGGCAGGATCTTCACAGGGGATCGGAGCGGCGACTGGCTATACCGGGCATTGCACCGGTTTGGCTTCGCCAACCAGCCTCAATCAATCGATCGAGACGATGGGCTCAGGGTTAAGGACTGCTACGTCACCGCTGTGTTGCACTGTGCTCCACCATTGAACAAGCCGCAGCGGGACGAGATCGCCAACTGCAGGCCGTACTTGGCGCGTGAATGGGAGTTGCTCACTCGCGTTCGCGTTATCGTGGCGTTAGGTAAACTGGCGTTCGACAACATCTGGCCGCTGGTTTCAAACCAGAGACAGCGGCGGCGTCCAGCTTTCCGGCACGGGCTGGAAATTTGGCTGGACTCAGGTCAGACGCTGATCGCATCTTTCCACCCCAGCCAGCAGAATACGTTTACCGGAAAACTCACCGAACCGATGTTTGACGGGATCTTTGCCCGCGCCCGGCAGCTTTTGCAGGAGCAAGCCGGTTAGCCTCAGTGAAGCGTCAAGTCTCCTGCGGCGAGGCCCCGGGGGACATCGACCTGCAGCCGCCAATACTCTTGACTTCGATGAATCAAAATGCGACGTTGAGCCGGAATTCGGCGCCCGATTGAGTAGGCATTGATGTCATTCACCAAAGATCCCGAAGCGGCCTTAATTGTCTTTGCAAAAACTCCCGTGCGGGGAAGCGTCAAAACTCGAATGCGGCCCGCTCTTTCCGAAGACGACTGCCTGCAGTTGCACTCACTGCTGTTACGGCTCTGGCTGGCACGACTCAGCAACTGGGACCTTGGCCGTATACACAAGGCTATCTTCCTCACACCAGTAGATGCCAGCCAAACACCGCCGGCTTTGAGACTGGACGTTCCGCGAGGCGTTGCGATCGAGACACAGCAGGGACGAGATCTCGGTGCACGCCTGGCTCATGCACTCCACAAGAAATGGAGCGATGGCTTCCGAAAGCTGGTGTTCATCGGCACGGACAGCCCATTGCTTCAGCTGGAGGATCTCCAGGCGGCATTTCAGGTCCTGGACAGCAATGAGGTTGTCGTGGGTCCCGCAACGGATGGAGGATACTACCTGATTGGCTTTTCGGCTCTTCGGCCGTTTCTACTGTCTGGAATCTCCTGGGGGACGGCTCAGGTCTTCAAACAGACCGTTCGGTTGATGGAGCATCATTCAGTCCGCTGGCAAGGTTTGAGCGAGCGCTTTGACCTCGATACCTATGAGGATCTGGTCAAGTTCCGGAGCCTGCTGCAACACTCTCCGTCCGCTCTGCCAGACCGTATCGCTCGTGAGCTTGTTTCTCTGGTCGACCGGTTGGTAAACCCGTCCGGTATTCGCAAGTGCATCTGACCTCGAACAAACTGCCTTCGGTTGAAGCGCTCACCTCCCTCTTCGGCTGTCCGCACTGTAAGGGCGCCTCGCTGCACTGGAGCTTCCCAGTTTCCGTCCGCTCCCTGCCTGACGATGGAAGCGCAACCTGTTCGGGCTGCAAGCGAAGCTATTCGCTACAGAATGGCATTCTGGACTTCCTGGCTGGCACACAGCAGCTTGAAGTCATTACGCCGTTCCAGCGCTTGATGCAGTTCCCGCCAGTCATCGCGATTTATGAGAAGTACTGGAGGCCGCTGGGCTTCTTCGTTGCCAGCTCCTCATCCTTTCGGCAGTTTTCAACCCATCTCATAAAGCGCGTGGACCCGCAGAAGCGGCGTACCATCCTGGATCTGGCTTGTGGCCCAGGAGTGTTTGCCTGCCCGATGGCCGCGCAGACTTCGGGCTGGGTGATCGGCTTCGACCTCTCGCTGCCGATGCTTCAGCAGGCTCGGAAGAAGGCCGATCTCAACAAGCTTCGGAACATCCTCTTCGTCAGAGGCAGCGCCTTGAGCCTCCCCTTCCGGAACGACGCATTGGATGCGGTTCTCTGTACAGGTGCGCTTCACCTGTTCGACCGGCCTGAAGCCGGGCTCGCGGAGATTGCCCGAACGCTGTCTCGCGAAGGCCATTTGGTCTGCCAGACGACGCTCAAACCAAGGCACTGGGCCGGCCTGGTGTCGTTTCTAGAGCGGGTGATCCGGTTCGGATTTTTTGCTTCGATTGAAGATCTCAACGAAAAGCTTCGCCTGGCCGGTATTCAAGTTGAACGGCAGTGGAGCCGGCGCATCATCCACGCCTTCCAAGCCCGGCGGCTGTGATATATTTGCGGCGACCGGTTTCTCATCAAACTCTGCAAGCCCATGCCCGCTCGAAAGTTTCCATCGATCAGCCGCTTGGCGCTCTTTCTGGCGGCGGTCTGTCCGAAGCTTGATGCTGCCGAGATTTTCGGCCGCGTCATGGATGCAGACACGGGGCAAAGCCTCGGGGGCGCGATCATCCGCGCCATCCCTCTGGCGCGAAGTCAGCGCCAGGTTCAAGCCACGAGCCAGAGCGATGGCACTTACCAGTTTGACCTGGTGCGGGGCAAATACCGTCTCTTCGCCAGCCTTCCTAACTCCGACTATTTGTCCCAGTTCTTTTCTGCCTCTGGCGAGCCTCGCGGAGATGTGATTGATGTCGCCACCTTTGCGTCATTCCGCATCATTGACCTAAAGCTGCCAGCCGGCGGCTCGATCACCGGCACTGTGCTGCGTACAGCCGATCTTGCGCCGGTAGGAAACCTTCGTGTCTACGCCTTTTCCCAAAGTTTTCGCGCGTCCGCCCAAACCAGCGGCGATGGGACCTATCGCTTCCGCGCCCTGCCCCCCGGAACCTATAAGGTTCAAGCGCTACCGCTGGATGAGAACTTCGTCCCAGTCTATTACGGCGGCGTGAGAGATGCGGACAAATCCGCGGGCATTACCATCATGCGGCGGCAGGCCGTGGCAAACATTGATTTCCGCTTGCGATACGGCGGAATCATCAGTGGCCGCGTGTATGCGAACAGAAATCGGGAGCCCATCGCCGGTTTGAAGATTGTGGCCGAGAACCAAAATCGGCAAGAGCCGCCCTACTTTACGCAAACCGACGCGCAGGGCTTCTATACGCTGCGCGGTCTCACCGAGGGAGCCTACACGGTTGAAACCGCGCCGGGGAGAGAGAGTTCTGCGCAGCGCAGCCGAAGATACCTGAAGCAGTTTCACGAAGGACGCTTTGACCCCGAGCTGGCAGACCGCCTCGAGATCGAGACAGGAAGCGTGTTTACGGGAATCAACTTTTCCCTGTTTGAAGGAGCGAGCATTTCCGGAACAGTCCGGTCTCGCCATCATAATCGGCCGCTTCCCAATGTTACTCTGCTGTTCCAGAACATCGACAGAACCGTCGTAAATCCCTTTCAGGCAACCACCGGACCAGAAGGAGAGTTTCTCGTTTCCGATCTTGCGCCGGGCAGCTACTGGGTCGAGACGGCCCTTCCCGCCAGAATCCAGCGGCTCGTCAACCTTTTCTACCGGGAGAAGCTGAGTTCGGCAAAGGCTGACCTGATCACCCTGGAGGAAGGAGAACGGGCGCGGCACATTGATTTCAATCTGCCTCTCGGAGGCACGATTCGCGGCGGGCTGCAAATCGAAGATCCAGAGTATGCGCTCAAGCCCGCTGGAAAGGCCGTCAGCCTGGCGCGGCGGGGAGCTGACCTAGATGGCTTCGGCAAAAGGAGCTTCAAACTCAGGCCTGATGGTTCCTTTATCATCGAGCGCACGCCGCCTGGACGTTACTCCTTGAGCCCGGTTCTCGACGATCCGAATCTAGTCTTACCGGTTAATTCCCAGGAAAAAACGTTGGAGATGACGGAGGGAGATTTAATCGAAGGAATCGAGTTCCCACTGCGTGTCGTCGGATCGATCGCCGGCACCATTAGTTCAGAGAATAATTTGGTGAAGCTGGAAGGACTGACTTTGCTCCTGGTCAACCTGAAAGACAACACGAAGAGTTTTTTTGACTTGCCTGCGGAGCAATACACGATCGCAGGCGTCGAGCCAGGCAAGTATTTCATGGTTCTTCTGACGAAGTCAGGTCCCAGCCCACCAGCGGCGGGCTTGCCCACCGCCGTCATCTACGACACGCGAGTCGTCGAAGTGCAAAAGGGCAAAACAGCCTCGGGAACCAACCTGCAAGTCCCGCCAGATCTAAATCGAAAGCCTGGGATGTTTCCATAGGCGCAAGGTTCGCCAGGGCGTTCTCTCCGGGGAACACTTTCAGAATTTGGCACTGCTTGAACTTCGGATAAGTCAGTTGCTGGAGTTGAGGCAGGTTCTACCGCTGTTTGGCTGTCCGCACTTTCTGCCGCGTAGGGTTGATGATCTCGATCTTTTCAATAATCTCGGCATTCTTGATCTGGCACAACTGGCAGAGCTCTGCGTCCCTCACGCCCCAAGCCATGCTAGGGCACCAGCAGAATCCTTTTCCTTGCTTCCAGATGACGCAGTTCTCATCAATCATGGCTCAGCTTCCTCTCGCATTTCTGTTAAGACGGAAGGTAGGCGACAATCCACCTTTAGTAGGATTTAGTCACCGAACTGCAATTGGCGACCCAAAATTGAAACGTGTTTGCCAAAACTTCAAACGTGGTACCAATCGGGAAATGACTTCGACTAACGGAAAAGTTTCCTGCAGTGATCGGGGATATGTAGGTAATAATTTCTCTACCGAATCTCTCTCCTATGTAAAAAGTTCTATTATTTTTCCACTTCTGCAATAAGCTCCTCGGTTCTGCGAATCGGGCGAGTACCGGGTCGGTAAAGGTCCATCACTTTTCCTACATATTCGCTTGCCGTTGGATCATGGGTTCCTTCGTAAGCCGCGAGAGCAGTCTCTAAGTCTTTGTAGCGTTTGAGATAATCCGCTAAGATGGTGGCGCCTACATCAATATTCACCTCAGGATCAAACGGATTTCGTTCCGTAAAGTCAATCACGCCTCCCCAGGTCGGTACGTGAACCTGCATCAGCCCTACCGATTTTGCCTCCGAAATCGCGGTTGGATTTCCGTGTGATTCAACTACGATGATCGAAGCGATAAGCTTCGGATCTAACTTCTTGTTCTGAGCGTTCCTCACGATAATCTTGGTGAGCCGGTTGATCTGTTCAGGCTTGATATTTGAGTACTTGCGCAGTGTGCCCTGAACAATTTTTTCCTGCTTCAATTGTTCCTCGCTAATGTAGTTAGCCAAGCCCACTTTTCGGGCAGACATAATTGAAATCGTGGAAGGGGCGAAGGAAATCAGGCCCAGCACAGCCACGAAGATCAGCAACTTATTGACGGCTGTGTGCCTCGCCAAATGAACGAGATAGCGGGCATTGGGGCCGACAAACATGCTGCGACCGCACTTGTGGCAGAAGACAATGCGCTGATACAAAAGCTTGTGCATCGCGCTCATGCGGCTCATTTCCTCCTTGGGTCGGATGAGCTGGGTGCTCTTAGCAAAACTTACTGGTGGTCTTACTCTGGAGCAGATCTATTTCCACGGCGGAAATAGATTTGGACTTCCCTGCTTCTGAAGGAAAAAACTAGGAGTTGAACAGATTCCGAACTTCTTCGGCACGAGCTAACGAATCGGCGGCGGGGATTATAGGTGATCGCCTGGCCAGATTCAAGCACCAATCACGGCTTCACCAGGCGTCCCTTAAGCGGGACTCGTCCGCAGTCAGCCCTCGAGTCACTGGCGCGCGGCAGCGCCTTGAGGGATCGGTTTAGGCTACGCGCTGCAAGCTCGCTTTTCGGTTGGTTTCAGGAAGGCGATAAACTCGCGACTGCGATGATCGCTCCCAACCTGGCCATGCAGTCCGTCGCAAATCAATGCCGGCACATTAAGCTGACCGTTCCACGGCAGTATTCGTAGTCCCACGGTCAGTGGCCGGCGATTCACGCCCATTCAGGGCAGCATTGGAGCGGACTTTCGCCTCGGCTTCCGCAGCAGCGAGCCGGGTAATCACCCGTTCTGCATCGCGCCATTCGGCATCGTCATATCGGCGGTTTGGGGGACGTAAGAACGCCTCGCGCCCTTGAAGCGCGGCAACAACCAAGCGATTGTTGAAGCGCACGTTGTCGTCAAATCGCTGCTCTTCAAAGGCAAGCACCGGCCCCTGCAGCGCCTGAACGCGCGCGGTGTCACCCCTTAGGCTGGCCCTCTCAATCTCTTTGCAAAGGCAGGGCGCTTGATTGACGGTATACGAAGTCCAGCCACGCACGCCGTACTCGGCGATCCAGTCAGGCCCATTCTTGTCGCCCAACCCACAGACCACGCTCACGCTGCCGGCGAGAGCCTTCACCGCTTGGCGAAGAAGGTCCAGCGCTTCCTGGGTGGCCAATGCCCACTTCAGCTCCACAAAGCACGGATCCTCAGCTAGCTCGACATATTGCTCGACCGTGAGGCCGGCCTGGACATGATAGATCATATATGGGAATTGCATGGCTGGGCTGAGCATCTGGTAGAATTCCAGCCAACCGTCGCCTTTGGGATCTCCATGAGGATGGCGATTCGGAAGGATGAGAAGTCCCTTAACATTTTTCAGGTCGCGCACTGCGTTCGAAACTTCGAGGCACTGCTCGAGTCCCGCCACGCATCCCACGTAGATCCATGCGTCCTCTTTGTCAGACAATGCCTCGGACAGCGATCGAGCAGCAACAATGACCTGCCGCAGAGCAATGTCGAAGCCGGAGCCAGAACCTGCGGTGGTAATGAATACGCGGTGCCCGGAGTCATAAAGCCGCCGGGCTTGAGCGGCCATCGCCTCTGTGTCCATCTCTCCAAACGGATGTTCTTCCGTCGGAGGAGTCCACAGTGTTGCTAGAATCACCCGCAACCCGCGGGGCGGCAGTTGCTTTCTCATCCTTGTCTTCCTTCCGCGCGGCCTGCTCTTGCAAATGCACACGGCGCGCCTTGTTGTAAGGTTGGCCTTCTGAAACGCATGAACCGGTCGTGTGATTTGGAAACCAAGACAAGCCAAGATCCTGGGAAAGGCCAGCCTTAATACTCTTTGACGCTAATGACCTTGCCTTGAAGGAAAGTGACAAAGATGATCTTGTGGGGCCGCTCGCCGTAAATCCAGTCTTCCGTCTCCGTTTCGCCCTTGCGCTCTCTCACCTTGCGAAGAGGCCTTCCCAGAGTGGCAATGACCAGATCCTTGTCCATTCCGACCACGGCCTGCTTGTTCTTCACAGCTTCTTGAAACTCGTCGGGAATGGATTCGATGAACGACTTGGTAGCTGACTTCTTGCTGAAGTCCAAGACATTGGAAAGGATTTCCTTGACCTCTTCGGGAGTGAGGTTTGGAATTGTCTTGTCAAACTGGATGGAAACATAAGAACCCTGCGGAGGAGCCTGAGCGGTGGGGTTGGCTACCGGCGTCATTCCGCCTCCGCCGCCAATTTGAATTCGCTCCAGGAATCGTTTCTTCTTCTTTTTCCCGCCCCCATTCACCTCAAACATCATTCTGTTCCCAGTGAACGTGACGTTGGTAACCTGAACGGTGATGCCCGGCGCAATGAACTGGCCGGCGCTAATGGAAGACTCTTCGTTTTTCTTCCAGTCAAATTCTCCCTTGGAATCGACGGTGAGGCCGTGCTTGTTGATTGGCAACGGAACCTTCAGCGCAACGTACTCGCTGCCCAAAGTGCGAATGATTTTTATCCGAGCATCGGCGCTCAGCGCGGCTGGCGCATCAGCCCGAAGGCAAACCGCGAAGCAAATGCAGCAGAGAAGCAAGGCGATGGAGAAGAAACGACGGGAAGGCATAGGCCACATCCAAGAATAACTGCCTTGATTATAGACCCAAAAAAGATCCGGGCGGAGAAATTGTCGGCCTTGGAAGATGGAATCAGGAACCGCCGGGGCGGACTCGAGTGTCCGCCCCGGTGGCGGGTGCGACGAAGCTGGATTTCGACGAGGTCGGACTCACGGGTCTGCCCCAGCGCCATTTCGAATGTCCAAACTCTAGCAGCAGCCTCATACCGCCGAGGGTAGCGTGTCCGTCGGCCGCAGCCCCCTCACCGGGCCTTCGGCCACCCTCTCTCCACAAACGGGAGAGGGAGTTGCCTTCGAATTTGACCGAACTCTGAACTTCGTTGGCAGCAATTGAACTAGCAGCAGAGCTAAGCGCGTGGGGGAACCGAAGACCACCTTGGCTAAGCCGGTGGTGAGCGTTTCCCTGTTTACAAGGCCTTCCCCATCGCCTTCACACTCAACCGGCTATCGCCATTCCTGCGAGGCTTGGCGTCGAAGCCGATGGCGTAAGGACAGAAGATGTTGGCACGTTTGACCTTGCTCTGCAGATTAAGATAGTAGGCCACAATTTTGAAATAGTAGTCGTCAGTAGTCCCAGACAAAGCGCCATCGTCGTTGTAGTTCCAGGGCACCGACTTCCGTTTGTCGTTGACTTCAATAATGATGTAAACCGTCTTGGGCTCCATCACCAAGACATCCTGGTTGCTGGGCGTTGGAACTGCCTTGAGATCGCCCCAGCCGGCGTGCGAATGGAAGTCTCCAATAAGAGTCAACGGCGGGATGTTGGACAGGAACTTTTTCATCCGGCGGATAGCCCGCTTGTTTTCGATCACTCCCGTGTTGTAACGTTGCGCCGACTGATGCGAGAGCGCATGTTCGACGATGAACACATTGTTTTCGTCGCGGTAACCGATCAGGTATCCGTAACATTCCTTCTTATAGACTTCAATTGCAGAAATCAGCAGGCCCCAGAAGGCGTCTTCTGACAGATAAACTTCCATGAGTAACCCTGTCTTGAGTGAATTTGAAACTGGGGGCGAAAGGCGGGGCCATGATAGGGCAAAACAGAGAAAAACCAAAAGGCAAAACGATTCGTTCGATTAACGCGGGATGGCGTAGTATCCGTTGCGGCTCCGGATTCGGCCGACCTTGATGGTCTTGTTTCCCAGACGAACTTCGAGCTTGCGCAACGTGACCTTTTCAACATTCTCTCTGGGAGCAAAGCCGAGCACGTACCTGTTGCGAGCCATCTGCGAGATTTTTTGATAGGTTTCTGCAAACCCGCTGTTCTTGACTGGATAGAAAACCGCACCACCCGTCGGATTGGCATATTTGCTCAATACGTTCAGCCTGCGGTACAACAGCGAAGCACCCTGAGCAATCGCAAAAACAGTGATCTCTCTTTGAAGCACTGCTTCCATCGTCTGGTCATATGAATGGCGGTTGCCGGGAGCGTTTTGTCCGTTTGAAATCAAGATGATGCTGCCGCGGCGATTTCGGTCGCGCCGGCGCAATTCCTGCGCAGCGGTGAAGACAGCGTCATGAATGTGCGTATTCAGCGTCTTGGGAGGAGGAACCTTCCCTTTGCCCGTTTCCAACGGGATGCCGCTAAGCGTGGTTTCTGAGGAGAACTGTCCGCCGGCTCCCGCAAACGGACCGCCCCCAAATCCAGGGGCCACCCCCGCGAGGGTGATCTTCTGAAAGGCCTTTAACAGTTCGTCTTTGTTGGACGTGAAGTCTTGCACCTTGTCGGTCGTATGTTCAAACTGAAACAGGGCCACTTCGTCAAACGGACTGAACGACTCGATCAGCGAGAGCAAGGTGTCCTTGACAAGATTTTGCGTGCCGGCATCAGTCGAGCGATCGATCATGATGGCTGCCGACAGGGGTGCGGGATCGGAAGAGAAGTAGATAATGGTTTGCGGAACGCCCTCTTCCAGTAACTCGAAGTCTTCCTTCTGCAAACCGGCAATCAGCCTACCATCGCCATCCTCGACTGTAACTGGAACCAGCACTAGCTCGACCGGCACTCGAAGGCTGAAGGGCTTTTCCCCTTTCTGATTTAATGGGTTGGCAAATAGGGCGGCGGTCAATAAAATTGCGCAGGTGATGCCCAGCAGGCATAGCAGGGAATTCCGATTACGGTTCAAGTTCATTCTGAGTTCGTCTCGAAGCAAACCAGACGTTGGTTCGACAGGCTCAGTCAGGATGTTTGCATGAACCGGGGAATAATACCACACGCCCCACGGGTTCATTCACGGCTCGGTCAAAGTCAGGAGCCAGCCCGAAAGCGGCGTGCAGCCGAGCAATTCCCCCTTAACAAAGGGGGCTGTGAAAAAATCGAAACTCCACGAGAAATTCGGCTCTCCTCGCCCCAACGCGGGCAAGCGAGAGGAGCCGAGGTTTCAATTCTTTCACAGTTTCAGGCGGCAAAAGGCCGCAGGCCTTGGGAGTTGTCCTGGCAGGTTCGTAGACTGGAGGCGGCAACCCCCGCGTGGTTTATGCGAAACCGCTGTCCCCCTTTATTAAGGGACTTTGACGTGCCCTGAGGGTTCACTGGAATCAACGCGCTCGCCGCGCCGTCCAAAATGACAGCCTGCCATGAGATGAATTCCTCTCGTGACGAGTTGCAATGAGAGAGGCCGTGCCAGGGAGCTTTCGAGGCTTCTCCGATTCCAACTGAAACAGGAACAGAAATGCAGAAGACGATTCTCATCGTGGATTTTGAGCAGGAATCTGTTAAAGAGCTTCAGCAGGTTCTGAAAAGTGAGGACTTCCTGGTTCTGACGGCGTCGGACGGTAACCAGGCACTATCGGTGTTTGAGGCTGAGCTGCCGGATCTGGTTCTGACCGAAGCGCTTCTTCCTAATCTCAATGGCTTCGAGCTCTGCAAAAAGATCGCCAGCGGCGAGCTGAGAGAGGTTCGGCCCGTCATCATGTACTCGGCAATTTATAAGGGCGAGAAGTATCAAAAGGAGGCTGTCTCAGGATGCGGCGCCCTGGAATTTCTGGATAAGCCGATCCCGAAGTGGCAGTTGCTGAAGGCCATTCGTACTGCTCTCAGCGCGATCCCTCTCGGAAAGACAAGCGTAGACACGGACCTCCAGCAAAATGTTCGCGTTTTGTCTTTGAATGAACCCGCAAAAAACAGCCTGGCGGGTGATGCTGGAAACGTGCTCGAAGTCGATTCCCTGTTTGAGGAGGCGCAGTCACCCGTGCGTGAGCCCGCCAGGGCGCCGGCTGCCGAGACTTTCATCCTCGAGGCGCCGGTTGCGGAATCCAAGCCGTCCCTGATGCCATCGATTGACAGCAAAGAAATTGATGCGGCGCTGGATGCGGTTCGCATTGACTTGCATCAGGAAGTCCGGCAGCGAGACGAGTTGCTGGCCCGTCAGTTTGAGCAGGAACTGCATCAGGGTGGGCAAAGCATTTTGGAGTTCGAGGCGGCGTCAGCCAGCGGTGCTGAAGTAACAGGGCCGCCAGGCGGGCAAAGTCAGAGCGACTTTGAGTTAGATGAGGTACTTCCGCAGATCGCTGCGAGCACGGCGGCGACTTCCACCGAAAGAGCTACCGCTTCAACCTTCGGCTCACCCAGCTTCTCGATCAAGCCGGCAGCGTCCAGAAACTGGTTGCCCATATTGATCTTGATCTTGCTGGCCCTGCTGGCGGGAGCGTTCTTCTGGTTTCAAGGGTAAACAGCCTGGATCTTCGTCCGTGGTGAAGGGTTCGTGCCAGCGCATCTCCTCCTCCAGCTTCTCCAGCTGGAGGAGTAAAGGCTTAAGAAGCCTTCACGGACCGACGGCGGGGGTGGTTGGCGGGTGGTGCTTCGTCGGATCGAACGACCCCGCAGCGGCTCCAGCGCCGCTGCTCGCCTACGTATCCAAGGAAATCCAAGGGGACTTCCTGGATTGTAATCTGTCGTAGCCACGCCCGGCAGCACGAAACGCTCCTCTGAAAATCCCCCTTAGAAAAGGGGAAAGAAGGCGAAGCGACGGCGGTCGCGCAGCCTTCAGGGGGTTGTCTTGACAGGTTGGGAATGGCAAATAGACGACCCCCTGGCGCTTCGCGACCGCTGGCGCTTCGCGACCGCTGGCGCTTCGCGCCGCCCCCTTTGTTAAAAGCTTTGTTAAGGGGGAATATTTTCATCGAACGTAGCGCCGCACGGCAGCATGAAAAGCTCCTTTGCAAATCGAGTTCGGCTTGAGGTCGCTGGTTGTCTCTAACCTGCGGGAGCGTAATACCCCTTCCGATGGAGCGCTTTCACGTCCTTGCGAACCGTGTTGATCTTGATGCTTCGAAAACTGCCGTCCCGCTGGCGGTTTGTTGAACGATAGGCTAGGGAGTATTGATTTCTCAGCTCCAGGCTGATGTCCTGAAAATGCACGGCCATTTCGTCGATCTTACCAGGAAAGAAGGCTCGCCCGCCCGTTTCCTCCGCCAGGCGCTTCAGCACCTTGTCATTCTTGGGAGCGGACATGCCAAAGAACCCGCTGGTATTAGTGCTGGTCGCATAGATCGCAACGTCGGCCCGCTGGGCCGCTTCGAGCGCTGAGTTCAGCACTTCAAAGCTCATATTGTCGTCTCCGTCGCTGATCAAAACCAACACCCGCCGCATTCCCAACTCCTTCTTCAGATGTTCCTGGCAAGCCAGTTGAATGGCATCAAACATCTTCGTGCCGCCGCCAATTTTCAGCCGCCGCACCGCTTTGGTCAAGAGATCGGCGTCATCGGTAAACGGCTGAAGGATGTCGACCGTCGAATCGAAGCTCATCAGCATCGCTTTGTCTTGCCGGCGGCGCACGGTCGTGTGAAAGAAATCAATCGCCGCCTCCTGCTCCACCTTGAATTGCGCGCGAATGCTGTTGCTGGTGTCGATCAGCACGACCAGCGCCACCGGTGCTCCAGCTTCCCGCGTGAAGTTTGTGATCTTCTGCGTTGCGTCGTCTTCCGTTATGGAGACCTCATTTTGACTGAGGTCCGTGATGGCCTTCCCTTTCTTATCGAGAACAGAGAAGACAACATTGACAAGGTCGACATCGACGACGAGTTCCTTCTTGGATGGGGCTGCATCCGTGACTGCGGGCGAGGCAAGCGGCGATTGCGCATTGGCTTGCTCCGCGGGAGTGGAGCGCAAGCTCAACGCCAGTAGGAAAAGGGCAAGAAAGTTTCCTGATTTCATGGTCAGAGTCTTAGCGATAGAATTCTTGGCACCTTGCAAAGGAGATTTGTGACAATGGCATAGAACAGCATGGAAGCGGGTTTCAAAAGATTCCGGCTGCCTCCCAAACTTGCCCTCTCCGTGCGACCTTTTTGAATCCGGCGTGTCCGGCTTAGGGGAATTCCACGAACTGCACGAAGGTTTCGAACACGGCGAAAATTATAGGGCGGGCCCCAGGATACGTCAACCGAGCTGCGAGAATGTCAGGGTGCCGGTTTGTTAGCTGCCGTTTGCCTTGGCCTGCCCTTGTCAGGCACCTGCATCCGCGTCGTAAACAACCTGCCCTTCCATTACCGTTTGTTTGAGATGAATCGACCCAGAATCTGGCTTCCACTCAAAAATGATCACGTTTGCTTCCCGGCCAGGCTCTACTTTGCCGAGCCGGTTGGAAAGGCCCATCAGGCAGGCGGGATTGGTTGAGGCCATCGCGGTAGCTTCATAAAGCGTCACGCCGGCAAAGCGGATGACATTCTCGACGCCGCGAAGCAAGTCCAGAGCAGATCCAGCGAGAATACCGCTGCCAGCGCCGCCGACCCTTTCGGCTCGATAGTTAGGCTGCACTACAATGTCAACGGCTCCCAGCCTGTAGTTGCCCGGCGGCATGCCAGCCGCTGAGATGGCGTCGCTGGTCAGAATGCTGCGCTGCACTCCTTTGGCCCGAACCATGCACTTGACCACCGCGGGTGGCAAGTGATGGCCATCCACGATGAAGCTGGCCCACAGGCCGTCAGCAGCCAGTTGCTCCCAGACATAGTTGTGGTGCCGTGGAATCTGGAGATGCGAGCCGTTGCCGAGGTGAGTTGACATTCTGGCCCCGGCCTGAACTGCCTCCCGAATAGTCCTCGGTTCGGCAGCGGTGTGGCCGATGGCTACAACAATACCCGCCGCAGCCAGTCTTTCAATCATCGGCAGTGCGCCAGGAACCTCCGGCGCCAGTGTCACCATACCGATGCGGCCGCCCGCGCATTCCTGCAGCCGCAAGAACTCGTCCCAGTCTGCCTCGCGCGCATGTTCTAACGGATGGGCGCCGCGCGGCCCATCCTCACGGGAGATCCAGGGGCCTTCCAGATGGATCGCGGGAAGGCAGGAGGCGGCAGCCGGGTCGCCGCAGACGTGGTCTAGGGCGCGCAAGCAGCCAGCAAGGTGCTCGAAGGAATGCGTGATGACGGTCGGGCAAAAGAACACGACTCCTTTTTCGCGGAGCTTCGCAATCGCGTCCCAAATACCCTCAGGAGAAAGCCCAGGAGAATTGAAGTCGACACCAGCAAACCCGTTCACTTGGACATCAAAGAACGCGGGAGCAACCCAACAGTTCGCGCCGCCGAGAGCCTGTCTCGTTTCCGGCTCAGGAGCGCGGATGCTGTGAATCGTTCGTCCCTCGACGATGACTTCGACCGGTTCAGACTGCCCGGCAAGCTTTCCATGAATTCTCATTGACACGCCACTCTCATTGACATCAGTCGGAGCAGGAAAGACTCGTCGGATAAAGCGGCAGAAGCAGCAACGCTGCGGCTATCACAACGTTTTGATGGTGACAGATTACCACTTTTCACCTTTGCCAAAAATCTCTCCGGTCGCCCGAGTCTGAGTTCTCCGTTCTCCCTTTCGCCTTTCCCTTTTCACCTTCGGCAAGCTTTGCCTCTGCCCTTTTTCCCGTGTCTTCTCTGACACGGCGTGTCTGGCATGACACGTCCAGCGCCTTCGATAGAAACAGCTAACCCCTGCAAATTCAAAGTGATTCATCTTGGCAAAGTAGCTGCACTTGTCGTTGTCGGTGGCCGGAAACTTCAAGAGAGGAAGCGATGAGACAAGACCTATCACGCCGGTTCGGTGGCTTGCTGCTTGGATTGGCTTTTGTGACACCTACCGTGGCGCAGGACGAGACGGCCTCACCGAGACAGATTGTGGTGAGCCTCCCCGACCGGAAACTGGCCTTGCTGGAAGAAGGGCGCATTGTGAAAGTTTACGCGGTCGCCATTGGTGCTCTCTCCACGCCCAGCCCGACAGGAAAGTTCCGAATCGTTCATCGCATCCACAAACCTACTTATTACACTCCCGGAAAAGTCATTCAGCCGGGAAAAGCCAATCCACTCGGCACGCGTTGGCTGGGTCTGAGCCTCAAGAGTTTTGGCATTCACGGCACAAACGCACCAAGCTCGATTGGCAAGAACCTATCGCATGGCTGCATCCGGCTCCGAAATCGCGATGTGGAGGATCTGTTCGAGCGGGCGGCAATCGGGGACAGTGTCGAGATTCACGGTGAAATCAACGAGCGCGTCGCGCAACTCTTCGGCCATCCACAAGAACCGGTCGAAAAACCGCAGCCGGAACAGTCTGTAGCGACCATCAACGTGGCATTAGCCATCCCAACGAAATGATCTCGTGGTGGCCGCTTTCGCCGACATCTTCACGGAAGTTCGCGATGCTTCAGCGCCATTGAGCATGAAAATGTAGGGTGCGCCGCGTTTTGGCGCAGCGGTCCCTGGCGCCAGGGTTGGGGCGCTCGAAAGGCAGGCGGCCGATGCCGAGCGTCTGAAGCTCGAAGCTCAGACTGTTGAAGCAAAATCCATTGCTCATTCAGAAGATCATCGCCGAGCGGCTCTCCGACAAGGTTCAAATCGTGATGGTAGCTACCGGCGGCAAGTTTCTCTTCGTCAACGATGTTTTGCGCATCATGCCGGCGCTCACCGAAACTCAAATGAAACAGACCAGCCGAGAAACCCTATGATCAAACGACTCATTGCCATCGTCTTCATATACGTCTGCACCGTAGTGGCTTGGATGATCCTTGGCTCGACCGTGATGTTCCGCACCGATTCTCAGGATCAAAAGATGAAGGGCGCCGTCAGTCAACTCTGGGGAACAGTTCAAACTCAGCAAGCCCCTTCGGTTTACTACTGCACGCGTCATGAGTACGAGAACAAACGGATTGAGGGCGGAAAGACGATCAAGGAAATTGAAGTCAAGACCACCACGCACCCAGTGGCTCTGAGCTCTTCCATCATCGACGTCGACCTGTTGCTCGAGCATCGGAGGAAAGGTCTGCTTTGGTATTCCACTTACACCGTTCTGTTCGCAGCACGCTACACGATCGAGAACGAAACCAGCGAGGCCCGCGAGTTCTTTATCAATTTCCAGTTCCCCGCGGAAGGCGCAGTCTACGACGACTTCCGTTTTTCCATTAACGGAACACCGCGCGATAACCTCCAGCTCACCTCCGGGAAACTGAATCAGCCCGTTTCCCTGAAGCCTGGAGAAAACGCGCGTGTCGAGGTCCGCTACAAGTCTCAGGGGCTGGATCAGTGGTGGTACGACTTCGGTTCCCATGTCCGGCAAGTGAAGGATTTTGTGCTCACGATGAAAACGGACTTCACCGAGATCGACTTCCCACCTAACAGCATCTCTCCTGCAGAGAGGATTGCCCAAAACAGGGGTTGGCAGTTGAAATGGAAATATGCGAATCTTCTCAGCGGCGCCAAGATTGGCATGGAGCTGCCTCACAAGCTGAACCCCGGTCCCTGGGTGAGTCAAGTCACCTTTTCGGCGCCGGTTTCCCTGTTTCTCTTTTTCTTTCTACTGTTCATTTTCACGACGCGACGCGACATCCGGGTTCATCCGATGAATTACTTCTTCCTTGGAACAGGTTTCTTCAGCTTCCACCTGCTACTGGCCTACTTGGTGGACCACGTCTCCATCCACGCGGCGTTCCTCATCAGTTCGGCAGTCTCCATCGCTTTGGTGGTCTCGTATATGCGCCTGGTCGTCGGGACGCGCTTTGCCTTTGTCGAGATTGCCATGTCGCAGTTCGTCTACCTAGTCCTGTTCTCTTACACATTCTTCTTCGAAGGCTACACAGGACTTGCGATCACCATCCTGTGCGTCTTGACCCTGTTCATGGTGATGCAGTTCACTGGCCGTCTCGATTGGGAGGAGCTGTTCCGGAAAAAGCCAAACCCAAGGGCGGCTTGAAGGTGTGGGAAGTCGGGAGTCTGGGTCTTGAGCCCGGGCTGGGGAAGTGAAAAAAATCAAAGAATTTCGGCTCCCCTCGCCCCAGCCGGCAGAGGGAAGCCGGCAGCTTCAGGGTTCAGCGTTTGTTCCTTGTTCATTGACTATTTTCTATTGGCTATTTCAAGGGTGGATTTCAGTTCGATAAATAGAAAATAGACGATCGCCAATGGACGATAGCAAATGCTTTTGGCATCTCCTGTTGGAGGATTTTGACCTAACACTGGCCTTTTCCCTTTCCACTCTCGCCTTCTTTTATATAATCCCGGCTCGTGAACAGAGCCGCCCACCGATTGCTGACGTCGATTCTGCTGGTCAGTGCTTGTGTCTGCCGGCAGATCGATGCTGCCGATACTCTCGAAGTTGCCGTCAACGAGCTGGCGGGCAAACTTCGTCCGCACTTGGCTGCGGCCGAATCCTGGCATCTCTCGGTCAACATGCCTTTCTCGCAGTCATCTGTTCAAACGAGCCTGCTGGATTCCCTGACTGCGGCCCTGCGCACTCAGGGCGCCCGTCTCATCGAGAAGGCGCCCGCCGCAGGCGAGCTGGCGGTGACCGTATCGGAGACGCCGCAGGGGTTCTTGTTAGTAGCCAGTCTACAGCGGGGCGAGGAGCGCTGGGTGGCCATGGTTCCGTTGGTGCGTTCTGCCCTTTCTGGGGCGAGCCTGTCCAGCAACGTCACATTGGAGAAGACGCTACTATGGGAACAAATCACTCCAATCCTCGACGTAGCCTGGAGTGAGGACGAGATGCTAATCCTCGATCCTGATCGTGTGGCGGTTTGCCGGCGGCACGAGGGGCATTGGGAGCTCGAGCACAATGCCCTTGTAACGCACGCGAAGCCCTGGCCTCGCGATCTGCGCGGACGTCTGCGGCGGGACGGCGGCGGATTTGCGGTTTACATGCCAGGCGTAACTTGCCACGGTGGGACAAAACCTCAGCTGAATCTGAGTTGTGAAGAGAGTGGCCAGGAATGGCCCTTACAGCTTGGCCCAAGCAATTCGTTTCGCGCTCAGTTCGAATCTGGCCGCAATTTCTTTAGCGGCGCAATGACTGACCCATCTTCCGGAAAGCAGCAGATCGGCCCGTTCTTCTCCGCGGCAGTGGTCGAGGATCGAGGTAGAGCGGTTTGGCTGGTGGCACGCCTTGACGGACGTGTGGGGATCTACGAGGGAATTCCCAAAGCAGCGGCGCAAGCAAGACAGCTTGCTGATTCCGGGCTGAAGGCCAGCCAAACCGATTGGGGTAGTGACCTCGTCGCCCTCAAGGCTCCATGTACCCCTAAAGGCCTGGCTCTGGCAACACAGCCGGCACGTGGCTTGGGAGGAGAAACCATTCAGGCTTTTGAAATCGACAATCTCCGCCCGTGGGCAGCGAGCCCGCCGATTGAGTTTTCTGGCTCAGTAGTTGCCCTGTGGCCTGCGTCTGAAACCACAGCCACCGCTGTGATTCACCACTCGACAACCGGGCGCTACGCCGCTTACGGGCTGACCATCACCTGCAGCCGTTGAGCTGGCGAGCATCAAGGTCACAGACGCTAACCCAGCGGCAGAAGCGAAACGCTAAGAGCGCCAAGAACGTATCTGATAATTAAAACCTGTGCCTGTCGTCGTCGGTGCTACCGTTCATCGGCATGACCAGCGCTCCTCTTAAAGCGCCATGTTTATAGTTCGCGGCTGCAGTATTCGATTGCCAGATCCAGAGGAGTGGCATGTCGCCCCGCTGGGGCCAGGCTAGGGGTAATCGTCTTAGACCGTTCGTTCCATAAACATGACGCTCCCACCGGATCGCAGACCGCTCGATACTCGGAAACCGCTTTACTTGAGTCCACCCTGCTGGGTAATGCACAAAGCGAGCTGGATGATCCTTTCTTGGCGTCCTTAGCGTTCTTGGCGGTTCGGCCACTCAACGGCGGACCCGTGGTTTTCAGGTTAGCGCTTATGTGGGCGCGGCCCTGCCGTGGCCGCGCTGATTGCGTCCTTCCTCATGAACGGCACTCGAAAATCACTTCTGGCAATTTCCCTGGCTTGCTGGTTTTTCGCGCCTATCCTGACCCTCATCTCTGCCCCGCGGCCTCGTTACGGTGGCACGCTGAGGGTAAAGTTGCAGGCCAGCGTTCGGTCTCTCGATCCGGCGGAAGTTGCTCTAAGACGCAGCGAACGGGCTACTCAAGCCAAGCTGCTCTCCCTGGTTTTCGAACCTCTGGTCCGGCTCGACCACAGCGGTATTCCCCGCCCTGCTCTGGCCAGTTCCTGGACGCACCGGGCAGACCAGAAGGTCTGGTCGTTTCAGCTTCGCCGCGGCATCCAGTTTCACGACGGGCTCCTGCTGACGCCGGCTTCCGTCGTCTCAGCTTTGAAGACGGCTCAAGCGGAGCTGCAGATCAGTGCTTCAAGCGAGAATGTGTCCTTTCAGTCGGAACGCCCCGTGCCTGACCTGCCGCAGCGGCTGGCTCGCTATAGCGTTTTCAAGCGCAGCGCAGACGGCAAAGTTCTCGGGACGGGTCCGTTTCGCGTGACAGAATGGACGCCTGGACGGACGGCGCGACTCGTGGCCCACGAACACTGGCGCGGTCGTCCCTTTCTCGATGCTGTTGAAGTCGAAATGGCCCGTACGCTTCGTGACCAGTTTTCCGATCTTGAGCTGGGACGAGCCGATTTTGTTGAGATCTCCCCAAGTCACTTGAGGAACGCAGCGCAGCGTGGGTACCCCATCTGGTCTGCGGCGCCAACCGAGTTGTGGGCGCTGGTGTTTCGACAGGAGGGTTTGCCAGTTGGAAACGCCCGGTTTCGCGAGGCCTTGGCGCTGTCTATCGATCGTTCGTCAATGCACTCTGTGCTGCTTCAAAAGCAGGGCGAGCCAGCAGGCGCGCTTCTGCCGCAGTGGCTGAGCGGCTACTCCTTTCTCTTTCCCACCGGGCACAATCTCGAACGTGCCCGGGTGTTGCGCGCCAGAATCGCGTCGAACGCTCAGACGATTGGCCTGTCCTATGCCTCTCTGGACCCGCTGGAACGCGCGGTTGCCGAGCGCATCGCGGTCAACGCACGCGAAGCCGGTCTGCTGCTGAAGCCCGCCGGCCCTGGGCCCTCAGCCCAAGCCCCTGCCTCTGCGGGTGGATTCGATTTGAAGCTGGTAAGGGTGTCGCTGAGTGCTTGGTATGCGGCTGAAGCACTGGAAGAATTGGCGGCAGCACTCGGGCTGGCAATGCCTTTTCCGCCCGTCGATCTCGCAGCACCCGAAGCGCTTTATGCTGCCGAGCAGAAGCTTTTGGAGGGTTACCAGGTCATCCCGCTGTTTCACCTGCCTGTCATCTATGCTCTGCACCCACGTGTCAAGAATGCCTCCGGGCAGAGCTTTTCAAATATGCCCTCTCTGCCTTGGGAAGCATTGCCTCTGGAAGACCTGTGGCTGATGGAAGAGAAGGCGCTGAGCCGATGAAAAGAGCCGTGACCTTTCGCACCAAGCTGCTCCTGGCATTTGTTCTCACAGTGGCGACTGCCGTTGGGTTGGTAAGCTGGGTAGTTTCTGCAACCACGCAAGGCGTGTTCGAGGCCCTGGACGAACAGCACACCCGCGCGTTGGTAGACCAGTTCCGCCGCGAGCTGGCCTCTCGCAGCGCAGACGTGACTCAGCAGGTCGAGCGCGTCGCCGCTTCAGAAAGCCTGCGCCGCCTGGCCGTCGACTTGGCCGGACCGCTGGCCGACATCTCGCCTTATCTGGATACTGCCCGCGAGCTGTCTGCTTCCCATGCTCTCGACTTTTTGGACCTGGTAGATCACGACGGCACCCTGGTCTCCTCGGCCCACTGGCCCGCACGTTTCGGCTACAAGGAAACTTGGTTGATCCCGGGTGTCTCCTGGGACCAGGAAGCGGCATTCCTGCGAAAGATCGAGCAGCCCGAAGGATTGACGCTGGGGCTGGTTGCAGTTCGCTCAGTAGCTGCCGGTGACCGCAAACTATGGGTGGTTGGCGGAAAAAAGCTTAGCCGCGAGTTTCTGGCAAGGCTGCCGATGCCCGCAGGCATGCGGACATTGCTCTACTCGAACCTCGAACCGACGTTTTCGTTTCAGGCGTTGATTTCTGCCTCAGGACCCCTTCCTCAAGCCGGGGTTCTGGCTCCACTCATCGAAGAGGTACGCCAGCAGCGCCGTGAAACGACTCGAACCGTCACTTGGTCTGGCGACCCCAGCAGTGCGGAGGTCGTCCATGCCATTCCATTGCTCGGGCGGGAACGGGAGCTGCTTGCTATTCTCCTGCTGGGTAGCTCCCGGCGCGACCTGGTGCTGCTCACTCGCTTCATCCGCAGGCTGGGGATCATCGTCGGAGGCGGCGGGGTGTTGCTGGGAGTGCTCATCGCCTGGTGGACCACGCATCAGGTGACGCGCCCCGTCCGGCGCCTGGCTGAAGGAGCCCGCCGCGTGGCCGCGGGTCGCTGGGACACGCAGGTCCAAGCCGGCTCGAGCGATGAGATCGGGCAACTGGCACGAGCCTTTAATCAAATGATCCGGCAACTGGCAGAACAACGCGAGCGATTGATTCAGGCCGAGCGCGTGGCCGCCTGGCGTGAGCTGGCCCGCCGGCTGGCCCACGAACTGAAGAATCCGCTGTTCCCGCTGCAGATCACCGTGGAAAACATGGAGCGCGCCCGCCAGCATCACCCTGAACAGTTCGATGAAGTCTTCCGCGAAGGCGCCGCCGCGCTAAAAGTGGAACTCTCCAACTTGAAAGGCATCGTCGGCCGGTTTAGCGACTTCTCGAAAATGCCGGCGCCCCAGATGGAACCTGTCCACCTTAACGAGCTGATTTGCCAAGTGCTAAGATTGTTCGACGCTCGGTTCTGCGCAGGTGAGAGCGCCATCATTCAAGCTGAGAGCTTTCTGGATGAAGGGTTGGTCCCTGTTCTGGCCGATCCAGAGCAGATCCGGCGAGCCTTGCAGAACCTGATTTTGAACGCGCTGGATGCGATGCCCTCGGGCGGCACCCTGACGGTGCGCACAAGCCAACTGAAAGAAGGCGTGCAAATTGAAGTCTCCGATACTGGCACCGGACTGACGCCCGAAGAATGCGAGCGGCTGTTTACACCCTATTACACCACGAAGCAGCACGGCACTGGCTTGGGGCTGGCCATTGTTCAGTCGGTGGTGAGCGATCATGAAGGCAGAATCTCCGTAGAAAGCCATCCAGGTAAAGGGACTACGTTTCGCATAACGCTCGCTGCGGTACCTCGCGGGATTGTCTAATCTGGAAGCCTCGGCGGTAGGGCTCGGTCAAAGTCCGGCTACTGATAGGCAGCTAAAACATTTGCTATCGTCTATTGGCTATCGGCTATTTGCTATTTCTGTGCCCTTCCTTCAAATAGCCAATAGAAAATAGTCAATAACCAATAGCAAATCGACTTTGCTGCACTGTTGATCGAGTCTGACGCTGCCCTAACCGCGGCCGGCCTGACACTATCTCATGGCAAACCTTCTTATCGTTGACGACGATCCCAACACGCTGGCGTCGCTGGCTCGTGCTTTTCGCCTGGCAGGCCATCAGGCCACCGTCTGCGATCAAGCAGCGCGAGCGGCCGAGCTCCTCCAGAGCCAGAACTTCGATCTGCTGCTCTCCGACGTTGTCATGCCAGGCAAAGATGGCCTTTCGCTGCTCGAAGATTTGAAGGCTTTGGGCATTGCCACGCCGGTCGTCATGATTTCCGGCCAGGCTAACGTGGAGATGGCGGTGCGCGCCACCCGGCTCGGCGCGGTGGACTTCCTGGAAAAACCGCTCTCCACAGAGAAGCTTCTACTGACGGTTGATAATGTCCTGCGGCTGACTCGCCTCGAGGAGGAAAACCGCCAACTGCAGCAACGTGTCGGCAAGCACGAGATCGTCTGGAAGAGCGAAATCATGCGTCGACTCATGGCACAAATCGATCGCGTGGCGGCCAGCGAGACGCGTGTCTGCATTGTGGGAGAAACTGGCACAGGCAAGGAACTTGTTGCGCGGGCCCTGCACGAACGCAGCCCGCGCCGCAACGGGCCGTTCATCACGCTCAACTGCGCGGCGGTCCCGGCGGAGCTGATCGAGTCGGAACTGTTTGGCCATGAGAAAGGCGCCTTTACTGGCGCCAACGCCCGCCAGGTGGGCAAGTTCGAGCAGGCCCATCAAGGAACATTCTTTCTAGACGAAATCGGCGACATGCCTTCCGTCATGCAGGCCAAGCTGCTGCGCGTACTTGAGGAAAGAGAGATTGAGCGCGTGGGTGCAGGCCGGACCATGCCAGTGAATGTTCGCGTGATCGTGGCCACCCA
The DNA here is from genome assembly GCA_022616615.1 of Acidobacteriota bacterium. Classification (GTDB taxonomy): domain Bacteria; phylum Acidobacteriota; class Terriglobia; order Versatilivoradales; family Versatilivoraceae; genus VFZK01. The sequence continues at coordinate 7,647 of JAKEER010000013.1, read as the reverse complement.
CCGGAACCTGGAAGAGCTGGTGACGCAGGGCATGTTTCGTCAGGACCTGTTTCACCGGATCTACGTGTTTCCGCTCACCGTACCGCCTCTTCGGGACCGCGCAGAAGACATTCCTCTGCTGGCCGAACACTTCAGCCGGCAGGTCGCTCTGCAGAACGGGTGGAAGCCCAGGACTTTTACCCCCGAGGCCATTGGCGAGCTTCAGCGCCGGTCCTGGCCCGGTAACATCCGGGAGCTACGGAATGTGGTGGAACGGTTGCTGCTGCTCTGCGAAAACGAAGTGGATGAGCAGACGCTGCGGCTGGCGCTGCCATCTCCTGTATCGGCGGGCAGCACAGTCTCCGCTCAAGGCACGCTGGCCGAGCGGGTGGAATGTTTTGAAAAAGAGGTCCTACTGGCCGAGCTGAAGCGGCACGATTGTCAAGTGTCGGCCACCGCCAAGACTCTCGGCCTGGAACGCAGCCACCTCTACAAGAAGTGCCAGCAGCTGGGAATTGACTTGCAGACCCTTCGCAAGGGGTAAGCTCGGCGCCCACTCTACCCGACGACGGCCAATCTGTCCTCCCTGCGTGGAAATACCGCTTGACGAAGCCTATCGATTCAAGTACGTTTTGGACGCAGATTGTACTGTAACTTGTTGTTTCTAAGAATAGTGAATTTTTAGACTTGCCTTCTTGGGAAGTGAATCAACCGGTGAAGGCAGGCACTTCTTAGAGAATTTCGTTCTTTCACAAATTGCAGTAAAGCTTCCGCAGCCTGCCCCAGGGCTCCCGGTTCTATGGCTGACGCATAGACCTAGGGAGCTTCGACAAGGAGTAAAGCCATGCAAGACTCCGAATTTGTCAAAGCTCTCAAGGACATGAAGCTGAAGTATCCTGAAGGGGAAGTGACAAACTACTTCCCTGACAAAGGCTACGGTTTTATTACGAACGACAAGGGTGAGAAGATCTTTTTCTTCCTGCCGGAAGTCGACACGATGGGGTGCCGGACAGACGACATTCGCAAAGGGATTCGAGTTGGATATGACGTATCACTCACGGCCAAAGGCCGGCGAATCTCCCGAATGAAGATTCTGCGCTAAAATGAGCCTGAAGCGTTTGAAGCAAACTCCGTCGGGATGTTGAACCGCACATGTCCTTGGAACAATTGAATCACAGCTGATCTCGCCACCATCTTGCCAGTTGACGGGCAGGATGGTGGTTTTTGTGTCTTTACTCGCATTTCCCCGCGGACCCCGAAAGGCCAGATCGCTTCCACCCAATGAGGAATTACTTCCCGTTGTTGCTGATGTTTGCCGTGGTGGCAATCATCGTCGGCGCCATCATCTTCCTAAGCACGCTACTGGGGCCCAAAAAGCGCGGCAAGGTAAAAGACTCCCCCTTCGAATGCGGCTTTCAGCCATTCCAATTACCCACCGACCGGTTCTATATCCGCTTTTATCTTATTGCCATGCTCTTCATCCTCTTCGACATCGAAGTGGTGTTTCTTTTCCCGTGGGCAGTGGTCTTTAAGACCTTGAGCTGGTCTGGCTTTTGGAGCATCTTGATCTTCATTCTGGTACTGGGAGCAGGGTATGTTTACGCCTGGAGAAAGGGGGCGTTTCAATGGGAGTAGTTTCGAAGCCTGAGACTGCTGTCATCGTTTTATGGTCATTTCAGAAATACAGCGCAAGCTAAACTCTCTGATCGACGTCGTAAAGGATGAGGAGAAGGTACTCATCCTGATGCATGACAATCCGGATCCCGACTCTATTGCCAGCGCTGTCGGCCTTCAATATCTTCTAGGGAATCTGGCCAAGAAGCCATCTTTGATCGGGTATTCAGGCATTGTGGGGCGTGCCGAGAACCGGGCAATGCTCAAGCATCTGGGCATCAAGATGTGTTCCATGTCCCGGATTTCTCTTCAAGATTATCCTTGTGTGGCCCTGGTCGACACCCAGCCATCGACGGGAAACAATTCGTTGCCGCCTGGCAAGCCTCCGGACATCGTGTTCGATCATCATCCTTACAGACCTGCCAGCCGGAAGGTTCCCTACCGCGAAATTAAACCCAAATACAATGTGACGGCTTCGATCATTACCGAGTACCTCATCGCGTCCAAAGTGGAATTCGATTCGAATCTGGCCACGGCGCTCTTTTATGCCATTAAGAGCGAGACGGAAGGCCTGTCGCGCGAGGTTGGCAAGGTTGAAGCCCGCTTGCGGCATTTTCTTTATCCGCATGTGGATCAGAAGCTGCTAGCCAACATTGAAAATGCCCGCGTCAGCCGTGAGTACTTCAAGATCATCCACAGCGCTCTGGAGCACTGTGTGATCCACGACGAGGTTGTGATCGCTAATATTGACAAGGTGAGCAATCCCGACGTTGTGGCTGAAGTGGCTGATCTGCTCATGCGGCTCGAAAAGATTACCTGGGGCTTCAGTTTCGGCGCCTACAACGGAGACATCCTCATTTCGGCGCGAACCATTGACCGCGCCAACGATGCGGGCACGCTGATCCGCAAGGCGGTCGGGGAGCTGGGGCCCGCCGGCGGCCATGAAATGATGGCCGGCGCCAAGATCAGCGTCAAAGACAAGACCGTTGCGCAGAAGAAAGCCCTGATCCGCCAGTTGATCCAGCGCGTGCTGGAGCTGACCGGCAACCAGGATGTAAAGGGCGAAAACCTGATTGATTGAGTAAGGATTGAATCGGCGCCGAAAGTTTTCCGGACGCTAGTTCCCCCTTTGTTAAGGGGGAATCCTGAGGGAGCCCGCTCAACAAAGACGAATTAGCTATGGCAACTGATCTCGCCGAGCAGCCCAAAGAACTCACCCCGCGCGCGATGCTGCTGAACATCGGGCCTTCGCATCCGGCCATGCACGGCGTCATTCGCATCGTGACGGAGCTTGAGGGCGAAACGGTGATGAAGTGCGACGTCGAGATCGGCTACCTGCATCGCGGCTTTGAAAAGAGCTGCGAGGAAGGCGGCTACAACCAGGCCATTCCCTACACGGACCGACTCAACTATGTTTCCCCGCTGATTAACAACTTCGGCTATGCCATGGCTGTCGAAAAGCTGATGGGCATTCAGGTCACCGAGCGCTGCGAATACATCCGGGTCATCATGAGCGAAATCTCGCGCGTCACGGATCATTTGACCTGTGTTGCCGCGTCTGCCATGGAACTGGGCGCCATGACGGTCTTTCTTTACATGATTAAGGGGCGCGAGTTCCTATGGGAATTAGTCGAAGATGTGACCGGGGCGCGGTTAACAATTTCTTACGGGCGGGTCGGTGGCGTCAGCGGCGACCTGCCAGAAGGATTCAAGGACAAGGCGCTAGCAACCTTCAAGGAAGTTCGGAAGATTCTGGTGGAAGTCGACAAGCTGCTGACGCGCAACCGCATCTTTGTTGACCGCGTCAAGGACGTCGGCACGATCAGCAAGCAGGATGCCATCGCCTACGGTTTCACCGGACCTGTCGCCCGCTCAGCCGGGGTGGACTACGATGTCCGCCGAGATCAGCCGTATAGTGTGTACGACCGGTTTAAGTATGAAGTGCCCTTGGGCGCCAATGGTGACAATCTGGACCGCTACTACGTGCGCATGCAGGAGATGGAGCAAAGTCTGAGGATTGCCGAGCAGGCTTTGGCCGAGATTCCGGCAGGGGCCGTCAGTGTGGATGCCAGCGGCAACGCCATCGAGGCGCGTGACATGGTGGACCGTGCCAAAATAGGGCAGACCCGTGGCATCAAGCAAACTCTGGTTCAGCTTTCTCCAAGCCTGGAGGGCTTGAAAGATTCCATGTACAGCCAAGTCGTGGCGCCGGAAAAGCGCGCTGTGCTGCCGGCCAAAAGCGATACCTATGGCAACATTGAAGGTTTGATGAACCATTTCATGCTGATCATGGAAGGCCATGGAATCTGCCCGCCGAAAGGCGAGGCCTATGCCTGCGTGGAAGGCGCCAACGGAGAGTTGGGCTTCTATGTGGTCAGTGATGGCACTGGCCGTCCCTACCGGGTTCGCGTCAGGCCGCCCTGCTTTGCGCTGATGTCCGGCGTGCACAAGATGCTCGAAGGCTTCATGATGGCCGACGTTGTCCCAACGTTCGGCTCCATCAACATGATCGCGGGCGAGCTGGATCGGTGAAGCGAGACGGCGATACCGAGACGCGGCGAGACGGAGAAGGCACATTGCGCGCCCTTGCGCCGTCTCACCGATTCGCCGTTTCGCGTGGGTTCGTCGCTGTGCCGCAAATTCCAGGAACTGAGTATAAGAAGATGCCTGAACTCGTTCTATTAAAAGACGTGCATGACAAGAGTTTGATGACGGTCGAAGACTACCGTCAAACCGGGGGCTATGAGGCGCTTAAGAAAGTACTCCTCGAAATGAAGCCGGACCAGGTGATTGAGGAGGTCAAGAAGTCCGGCTTGCGAGGCCGCGGCGGCGCGGGGTTCCCCACAGGCATGAAGTGGAGCTTCATCCCGAAGGCCAGCGACAAGCCCAAGTATATGGTGGTGAACTCAGATGAGAGCGAACCCGGGACATGCAAGGATCGCGTCATCATCGAAAAGACCCCTTTTCTACTGATCGAAGGCCTCGCCATCTCTAGCTATGCCATAGGGTCGAACACCTGTTATTTGTATATCCGCGGTGAATACTACGACCAAGCTATGATCCTCAAGAAGGCCATCGAGGACGCTTACAAGCATGGTTATTTGGGCCAGAACATCCTGGGCTCCGGCTACAACCTGGACGTGTACCTGCACCGGGGCGCCGGCGCTTACATTTGCGGAGAAGAAACCGGCCTGCTCGAATCGCTGGAGGGGAAGAAAGGCTGGCCCCGCTTGAAACCGCCGTTTCCTGCAACTTCCGGCCTTTATGGCTGCCCAACCTGCGTGAACAACGTGGAAACCCTCGCGGCAGTCGTTCCCATCATCCAGAGGGGGGGCGACTGGTACGCTTCGCTGGGCCCTCCGAAAAACGGCGGCACGCGTCTTTTCTGCGTGAGCGGCCACGTGAAAAAGCCGGGTACGTACGAACTGCCCATGGGCACGTTGCTGCGGACGATCATTTACGACTATGCCGGCGGCATTAAGGACGACCGGAAGCTGAAGGCTGTAATTCCTGGCGGCAGTTCGGTGCCGATTCTGAAAGCGGATGAAATTGACGTGAAGATGGATTTCGATTCCGTGGCTGCTATCGGATCCCTGCTGGGGTCCGGCGGCGTGGTCGTGATGAACGAAGACACCTGCATGGTAAAGGCGCTGCTGCGCATCACCAAGTTCTATGCCCATGAATCCTGCGGACAATGCACGCCTTGCCGGGAGGGCACCACATGGCTCAAGAAGACGCTGCAGCGCGTCTACGATGGTCAAGCACGCCAGGAGGATTTGGACCATCTGCTCGGCATTGCGTTCAACATGATGGGCACAACCATATGCGCGCTTGCCGATGCTGCAGCCATGCCCGTCCGCAGCTACATCCAGAAGTTCCGGCACGAGTTTGAATATCACGTCAACCACCAGTGCTGTGACGTGGAAGAGGCCGTGCGGGTGTAACTTCTGGAACTTCGCCTCAAAACACTTTCGAGATTCAGAGACACCATGCCGACCGCTACAATCAATCAGCAATCCATCACCGTGCCCGACGGCGCGATCATCATCCAGGCTGCAGAGCAACTGAACATTGAGATCCCACGCTACTGCTACCATCCGGGCCTGAGCGTCGCCGGTTCGTGCCGTATGTGTCTGGTGGAAATCGAGAAGATGCCCAAGCTTCAGCCAGCCTGCAGCACGCGGGTGACAGATGGTATGGTGGTCACGACAAACTCACCTAAAGTGAAAGAAGCTGTCAGCGGCGTGCTGGAGTTCTTGCTGATCAACCATCCGCTCGATTGCCCGGTGTGCGACCAGGCGGGCGAGTGTTATCTGCAGGACTACTACATGAAGTTCGGTCTGTACGACAGCCGCATGAACGAGAACAAGATCCAGCGGCACAAGGCTGAAGTCATCGGTCCTCACGTCATCCTGGATACAGAGCGCTGCGTCTTGTGCTCGCGCTGCGTGCGCTTTGTCCGCGAAGTCTCACACAGCAACGAAATTGGCATTTTCAATCGCGGCGGCCAGTCGGAAATCCGCTTGCTGCCAGACCTGGTGCTCGACAACAACTATTCGGGCAACGTGGTCGACATCTGCCCGGTCGGCGCCTTGACCGACCGTGACTTCCGCTTCCAGTGCCGCGTCTGGTACCTCAGCAAGGCCAATTCGGTGTGCAACGGCTGCAGCCGTGGCTGCAACATCACGGTGGAAGCCAACCGCCAGCGTCCGCATCACGGCGAAGGACGCCGTGTCATGCGGCTCAAGCCTCGTTTTAACAAGGAAGTCAACCAGTGGTGGATCTGCGACGTAGGCCGCTACAGTTACAAGTTTATTGACGATCCGTCGCGCCTCATCCAGCCGCTGGAGAAGAAGAATGGCGAATTGGAAGCTCTCGACTGGAAGAGCGCTGCGCAGCGGGCCGTCAATCGGTTTAACGAAGCGAATCGGGCCGCGGGCACGAAATCCATCATCATCGCCGCCTCTCCCCAGTTGACCAACGAGGATCTTTTCCTCACGCGTAAGTTCTTCGGCATAGACCTGGGCATCGAGCAGATTGACTTCCGCGTTCCTGACCGAAACCCGTCCGAGGGTGACAACTTTCTGCTTCGCGCCGACCGCAATCCCAACACGCGCGGCGCTGAGGCCATTCTGCTCGACGAAGGCGGCTTTAGCTTGGCTCAAGCCATCGAGTCGTCCGGCAATCAGCAGCTGAAGCTGCTCTACATATGCGAGCAAGATCTGGCGAAAAAGCTCGGCGCCGAGATGGCCCGGAAATTTATGGGCCAGTTTGAATACGTGATCTATCAGGGTAGCAATGAGAACGAGACCAGCATTCTGGCTGATCTGGTGTTGCCTGCTGCCACTTACGCGGAAGTGAACGGGACCTTCACCAACTTTCAGGGACGAGTTCAGAAGATCACTGCCGGCGTTGAACTGTTGGGAGACGCACTGCCTGCCTGGCAGATTGTCTGCAAGCTGGCGAAGGCCGCTGGTTTAGCCTATGACTACGAATCGGCTGGCGAGGTTTTTACAGACCTGGCTGAAACAGTTGTCGAATTTGAAGGGCTAGACTACGAAAAGATCGGAGACCAGGGGGCGAAGATCGCGGAATCCGCTCCGGTGCGGGCATGAGTCTCATGGGGATTCGGTACCAGGGGATGCCGCTGGCGATCGAAGACAACAATTAGGCTTCCGTCATTCGCGCGAAAGCGGGAATTCGCGCTTTCGCGGGAATGACACCCAGAATAGCTTGGACGACCGCCCGAACTGTCTAGTTCCATGGTGTCTTGGTGTGACAGTTGGAAATTTTCTCGCCAAAGCATCGAGAATTCTGACGCTAAGACTCTAACCCAATGCTCATCAACATCGGAATTGAACTGGCCAAAGTTCTGGCCGTCCTGATTGGCGTTTTGAATCTTGCCGCCATTCTGACCTGGATGGAGCGCAAGCAAAGCGCGGTCATGCAGGATCGCATCGGCGCCAATCGCGCCTCTATTCTTGGTTTCCGGATGTTTGGCCTGTTTCAGATCCTGGCCGATGGCCTGAAGATGTTTGTCAAGGAAGACTTCAT
>JAKEER010000806.1 GCA_022616615.1 Acidobacteriota bacterium | reverse complement strand
TCTGAATGGCCCCTCTTGATGCGCTCCAGGAGGTATTGCATGCTGGGGTAGCCCTTCTTGTGCCGCAGCAGATTCTCACGGACTTCGCCATAGGCGCGGACTCGTTCTTCAATCAGATCAGTGCGCAAATCGGGCGAACCAGCCTTGTAAGGGTCGGCGCCAGCAATCAGACCCTCGATGTCAAACTCGTTGGCATAGAGGAGAAGACGAATCAGCGATTGTTCGTCGTCGGGATCCCCACCGATATCGGTCAGCACGATCAGGCGGACTTTCCCGTTCTCCTGCGAAGTCTGTGTACCATGAGCCGTCTGCGAACTTGAGCCTGCACAGAAGAGTGCCAGAGACAGCGCCAGGCAGGCGACCTGGACACGGCATCCAGCCCGCAAGTAAAGAGGAAGGATGGCCTGGATGTGGGCCAAGGATGCGTCATTCCTTGCTTGATCTTGTAGCACGTCATACATGAAATAGTTCTCCTGAAGGGATGAAATTCTGCGCTTCTGATTAAGCCAGCAGCGGCAAGTTTAGCCGGGCCGCAGTCTCAATGGTCAGCTTGCTTTTGCTTGGAGGCTAGCAACTCCTGAGCGGTCCGTGAAGCCAGATCGGTCTGGCCCAGAACTGCATAAAGCCGGCTCAGAGCGTATAGTGCGTCAGGTAATGTCTGAAGGTTGTCGTTAGATCAGAAAACACTCTAAAGGTGTCCCGACTGGCTGCGTGGACTATGATTTTCCAACGATACATATTCACGGGAATCGAGCGGTGGAGCGAGCTCAGAACCAACAGCAAGCCGAAGGGCCAACCGGATTTTACGCAAGCGGAATTCGTCCTGCTCGTTGGCTGGATGGAAAGATATTTCAAAGCTCTTCTCCATCTCCAAAGGTCTACGAAGATTCTTTTTTGCGCTAAAATTCGCGTTTGTGATTTCAAAGGAGAAACCTGTCCAAGCTCCGTAATCCTCTTTTAACAACACATCCGATGCTTGCGCGTCGACCGGCATTGCGCCCTCGGGTTAGGGACCGATTGGCGCTACGACGGCCACGCCGAACGCCGCAGCGCCAGGCAGTCCTTCGAAGACCAGCATGGTACTGCCAGGCGGATTGCCTGAGTCGTAGTAGTCAAAGCGGATCTTGCGGATGAGCTCGGAAGCTGCGTTAGATGTCGGGTAGAGGCTCGACATCGCGACGTTCTTTATGTCCGCGCCGGCACCGGCCAACGTTTTCTGCGCCTCCGCAAATACGGCGCGGGCGTCAGCGTCATTCAGGCTAGCGGCCGAGCGGAGGGAAGTGAATGCAACCTTTCCGGGAGATAACAGCGCCACCTGGGAATAGTTGGGGGACTTGGGAAGGCCGTCCGGGGAGAGCATCTTCAAGCGCTCGGTTGGAGAGGAACGGAGCCGCGCCACGGTCTCGCATTCGACGAGGCTTCGCTGGGGCGTCCGAACCAACTGGACGTAGGTGGCGGCCGCCTTCGGAAACTCCTCTTCGGTGGCGCTCCGCACCGCCTCGATGTCGCCGAGAGCGCTCATAAAGCAAGTGATGCGCAGGATGTCAGCTGGCTCGAGGCCTGCTGCTCGGTGCGCGGTCTGCAGTGCGGAAAGCGATTTTTCGACAAGCGGACGCATCTCGCTGGCGACGCCCTCCTGTGAGACTGGCTGGCCGGAAACGAAAGCCAAGCCATGCCTGTTGACAGCCGGCGTCACGGAGCGAACCGATTCGAGAACCACTTTTGAACCCGGCTGCGGGAGCCCGCCCACCTGGATCACCGACAGGGCTGGCGCAGATTTGCCACGCTTTCGTGCCAGCGCCCCCAGCTCCCGCTGCACTGCTTGTGCTTCCTCCTTCGTGCCTGCGACAAAGGCCCGGACGCTTAGAGGATTTCCCTTCAGGTTCTTCCAGACGCGACGTGTCTGCTCAATCACCGTCCCGCTGCCGGATTGCGGAGCGACTTCGAAAGCCAGGTTCTCCACCTTAGCAACGACTGCCGGCGACTGCGCCGCTAGCGGGAGAGCCGCCGCAAGCAAAGCATAGAGCAGCGATCTGAGCGATGCGCCTCGGACCCGTGGACGCACCTGTGAGATTGTGCCCAGGGCACGGTGCTTGCAGGTCATACCAGAGCCGAACTTCCTGGCCAGACTGCGATGAGCGTGGAGCGGAGATCTCATCGCACCGCACCCGGCCGGCCCGACTGCAGCGTCAGGATCCCGCTCACCTGTCGAATATCGCACTCAGCCGGGTTTTTCTGTTGGGGATTGCTTTTTCCAGTCCTTCTTCGAAGAACTTCTTTCATAGTTCCGGTATCCTTGCTGTTGTTGGGTCGGTTGCCATCTGGTTCGATGTTTGGACTTCTATGCCCAAATTTTTCATTTCGTTTTTCGTGGTGATTCTCGACTCCATCCAGGTTTCTCCTTTCATCTTAAGGATCGACTTCCGAGGTGATATCAGAGTCAAGAAAGCCGGTGTCGATTGTCGTAAATCTTGAGGATGGCCTGATAGATGTCGTCCATGTCCTCCCGGGTCCCCAACAGGACTCTCTGGTGGAACCCGACAGTCTCCTCGCACAGCTGATCAGACTGAGGGCATTCATTCTCGGCCCGGTAATTGGCCAGCTTCTCCCGGGAGTAGATTTTTTGGAAAGCCTTTGAGCCAAACGCGTCCTCGAGCAGCCCCTCTTTATTCATGGGCCTTTCCTCGATGACCCCCAGTCCCTTCGAGGCAGGGATTCCTTCGGCGGTCAGTGCGGCCAGGAATTTGTCGCGTGGCAGGCCGTTGAAGTGCTCCTTCTTGTATCGGAATCCATAGAAGTAGAAAGCCGTCTGGGTCACGCCGGGGTAGTCTTTTCTGGGAACGGTCCCCGCTATTTGTTTCAACTTCGAAGTCAGGTATGCCGCGTTCTCGGAGCGCCTTCTGGTTTCCTCCACCACCTTGTCCATCTGCGTCATCAAGATCGAAGCCTGATACTCCGCCATCCGGCACTTCGACGCCAGGATCGGATGGCCGCCCTTATCCCTAGGCATGTATTTCCCGTGCGGCCGGCCCAGGTTGTGGAACGCGTAGCACCGGTCCATCAACCTCTCGTCAGTTCCGAGTATGGCTCCTCCCTCGCCGCAGGTTAGGATCTTGCCAGTTTGAAAGCTGAAACAGCCGAGGTCTCCGAGCGTTCCGGCTTTTCTGTGCTTCCACTCACCCAGATGCGCCTCACAGGCATCTTCCACGACCTTGAGCTTGTGCTTTTTCGCGATCGCGTTAATGCGGTCCATGTCGCAGATGCCGCCAGTGATGTGGACCGGCAGGATCACGGCTGTGTGGCTCGTGACCCGGGCCTCGATCTTTTCAGGATCGATCTGCCAAGTCTCCGGATCGATATCCACGAAGACAGGCAAGGCGTTGGCGAGCAGGATCGGGTGAATGGTAGCGACAAACGTGTAGGGCGTGGTGATGACTTCGTCGCCGGCGCCCACGCCAAGGGCGCGCAGGGAGGTGATGATCGCGTTTGTTCCGTTGGCCGTGGCGAGGCAGTGCCTGGCGCCCATCAACTGCGCAAACCGCTGCTCGGCCTCCGCCACGACCTTACCTCTGGACCAGACGCCGCTTCGAAGGACCGGGAGGATGGCGCTGGCGTCAGCCTCGCGCCAGACCGGCCAAGGGTGAAAGGGTTTGGTCCGAATGGGCTGTCCCCCTAAGATCGCCGGAGTGGTCGCGCTGTTGCGAACCAGGACAGCTGGAGCCGTCCGCTCCGCTGTCGCCAGCGTTGCCGTGCCGGCTGAAGTAGTGATTAGAAATTGTCGACGTGTCAGATATCTACTGTTCATTGCCCTTCCCTCTCGTTGATTGCATGACTTTGGATTCGATACTGTGGTTACGGCGCCCAGGCCATGACCTGGGGTTCCGTGCCGTACCGAAATAACCTGAGCATTTCGCTCCCCTCCTCAGTTAAGGAGGGGAAGCCGTGGCCGAAAGCCACGGCGCTGGAGTTTCTACATTTTCGGCATCAACATTTCAGCCTAACGAATAAGATTCTTTGCCGGGTCTCGCCGCGACGGGACCTTGCTGAGAACTGGGACGGGAGTTCGGCGCGCATCCGACAAAGAATTCGTTGGACT
>JAKEER010000805.1 GCA_022616615.1 Acidobacteriota bacterium | reverse complement strand
TGTGAGCGCGGTCTGTGTAGAGCCGTTACCAAACAAGCGTTTCGCTGGCGGAACGCACTGACTCGACACGAAGCGTGCGTTTGACGCAGCCACCCTGGGAGCGCGGGCGTCCCGCCCGCAAATGTGGCCGCAGGCCATCGGTGCGGCCTCCGGCCGCTCCGAGGCGGGCGGGACGCCCGCGCTCCCAGGGTGGGCTTCGCCAGGACCATAGGGGGTCTTAAGCATTCTCGGGATCCCCTGCCGCAAACACCGCGGCGTCCCCCTTGCCAAGTTTTGCCAAGAGGGACTCTAAACGCAACCCGGGTGCTGCTCGTGACCTCACCCCCGAGGTTGACGCGCCCGAGCTGCGTCCCAGGATGATTGACTTGATCGAACGCTTAGTATACTTTCCATCCCGATGCTGCCATCGCATCTTACTTGAACCCAAGGACAGATTCCATGCCCGGCTTTCGCCAGACCCTTCATCTTCTGCTCGTGGCAGGCTGCTTTTTCTTGAACGTTTCAACCCTGCCGGCCAGGGAAGCCATCGCGCGGACTTTCGGGAAACCGCTGACGCTCAAGAAAACCCTGAGCCTTCAGGAAGCTCTTCAGCAGCCCGCGAAATATCAAGGTCAGAAAGTGCTGCTAGAAGGGAAAATCAGCGATGTCTGCCAGATGAAGGGGTGTTGGCTGATGCTCTCGGACGGTGGTCGCGCCATTCGCATGAAATTCGAAGGGTATTCGTTCTTTGTACCCAGGGATTGCCGAGGCAAGAAGGTACAGGCCGAGGGGCGGCTAATCCAAGAAACACTTTCCCAAGAAATGGCGCGCCACTATGCCGAAGAACAGTCTGCCCAAGCAAACCAATCTCAAATCAAGGGGCCGCAACGCGTGGTAACGTTTGAAGCCGTCGGCGTCACGATTTTCGACTGAGGCTTATGGAAGAACGCGATTTCTTTACCGAGAAAGACGAATTGAAGCCGGCCAACCTCTACTGTCCGTTCTGCCGGCAATCGGCCAGCTATGATGTTCGCTGGCGCCGCCGCACCAAAAGAGCCTCACTTCCCTCACACGCCAGCCAGGAAGACCGCATGAAATTCGCTAAAGCCCGATCTTACTTGGTCCGTATTGATGACACCCTCAACTGCAAGAACCAACGCTGCCGCAAGAGGTTCGAGATCACTTCGCTTCAGACGGTCGCTTTTCTGTGAAGCGTGGCCCGCGCGTCCCCGTCCGTGGCCTCCCAGCCCATTTTCCTGCCCCGAAAAATAACTTTTCCACACTTCCGCCACCAATGCAGTATTGCTTTCATGAAGAGGCACTTCGCTGCGGAGACACCACGGTGGAATCAGCGTCCGGAGAATGCACCCTGATGATCGAAGACGCCCACCTGGACTCCGGCTCTCCACCCGAAGGCGAGCAGACTGCTGTTTGGTTGAGACAGGCAAAGGCGGGAGATGCCGCCGCCTTTGAGCAAATCATGGTGCTTCACCAAAGGCACGTCTTGACAACTAGCCTTCGTTTGTTGGGCGACCTGAAAGACGCGCAAGATGCCGCGCAGGAGGTTTTTCTGCGTCTGTACAAGTATCTGCATCGCTTCCAGGACGGGCGGGATTTTCCTCCCTGGCTGTACCGCGTCACCGTCAATGTTTGCCGCGACTTTCAACGCAAGCGGCAACGGACGGCAACACTCTCACTGGATGGTCTGCGTGAAAGCGGCGAGATGCCGGAACCCTCGAGTTCTACAGATCTGGAGGCCGAGCTGAGCCTGACCGAGAAGCGCCGCTTCGTGGCAGAAGCTCTCAAGCGGCTACCGGAGAAGGAGCGTGCAGCTGTCGTGCTGCGTGACATTGAGGGGCTTTCGACCCGGGAAGTAGCTGGAATCCTGGGCTCGTCGGAAGTGACGGTTCGTTCCCAAGTGAGCAGCGCCCGTGTGAAGATGAAGCTCTTTCTCGAACGGCGGCTCAAGAGGCGGTCATGAACTGTATTGCATTTGAAACGCTGATTGCCCTGTATGCCGAAGGCGATCTCGAGACTTCGCGCGTGAAGGATGTTGAAACGCATCTGAAGGCCTGCTCCTCCTGCCAGCGTTTTTTGAGTGACCTGGAAGCAAGCCAGGGGATGGTGAAAGATCTGGCTGCCGAGCCGCTCGACGCGGCCAGCTTTAACGTCGTGCGGCAACAGGTGATGCAGGAAGTGAATCGGCGGCATGCGGCACGCCCGCCTTGGTGGCGCTTCTTGTTTCCGGCGCTTTGCCAGTGGCGGCTCGCCGGGGCTGCGGCACTCGCCATATCGGTCGCGCTGGGGTTCCTTCTGCAGCGGCAGCTCTGGCACAAGCCGGCGGGATCAGACGGGGCTGACAGTCCGACAGTCGCTTCTGCACCGCCTGTTCAGGAGAAAAATCCGGGGGCCCTGGCACCAAGACCGCCGGAGAAGATGACGCCCAAACCGGAGCAGCAGTCGTCTGAACCGGGGTCAAAGCAGTTCGCCAGGCGCCGCAAAACTCCCGTGCTTCAAGAGTTGGTCTTGCCTGTTGGGGTACAGCCAGACGCCGTCACGGAAGAACCTGAATCGGCAGTTGAGCAGGGCTCGAACCTGGAGCCCGAACCGCCACAACCGGCCGACGTAACCCCTGAACCACCCCCACTATTGGTAATCAAGCTGATCACCGATGACCCGAACATTGTGATTGTCTGGTTAGTGGATCAGGACGGCCACCACAACTGAAGAATGGAGAGTTCCTATGACAGTGCCCATCAACCGCAATTTCAAAAACCCGAATCGAGTTCCACACAACGAAAGCCTGCTCTCCCTTGAGCGCCGGCTCCCCTCGCCCCAACGCGGGAGAGGGGCTGGGGGTGAGGGGGACCGCCAAGCTGCGGTCGGCTGCTTGCCTTTCCGCATCCAGCCAGCCTCTCCGGCGTTCACTGCGAAATCGCTACTGCGTGCAACGC
>JAKEER010000804.1 GCA_022616615.1 Acidobacteriota bacterium | reverse complement strand
GAAGGCTTCGGGGTGGGTGTTGATGACCAAGAACCCACCCCGGCGCTGCGCGCCACCCCTCCAGGGAGGGGATTTTCAGACGGCCAGCGATTCACGTGCAAGATTCAGGTTCTAACCCTAAACGGCGCTCGGTTCTGCGAAGGACTGCCAGATTTGCCTTTGGAACTTGCAATGTTCGTCTGGCATTTCTGGGGTCGTCTTTGGGGCGCTGGGAACAAGCGATCCTGGACAATGACTAGACAATTACTATTGGAGGATTCGTCCGATGCAGAACTGCAGCCACCCTTTGATCCGGGCAAAAAGGGCCTTGCATAGCCGTTGGGCCCCTGTGTTGTGCTTTCTGATTGTTTCTGTACCTCTTCACTCGCAAGAAAAAGCCATGCTGGCAGATGCAAAACCTGCGCTCGTTTGGGAAGGACGAGACGGACGGAACTGTCCGATCCTTGCAATCAGCCAAGAGGGCAGGGCTACTGTGGGAGCTTGCGATGGGACCGTTAACCATCACCGGCTCGACGAGGGTCAGTTTGCTTATGGCGACCTATGGCAGGCATGGCTCCATCGTTTTAGCCCTTTTCGCGTGGAGACTGCTTCAGGACAGGTACTGTTTGAAGGACAGGGGAAACAATCGGCGTCGGCAGCATGGCAGCGAGCCGTGGCTGCCTGGGCGAAGCTAGCTTACATGGAGCTGGAATCTGGGCGGAGCGCTGCATCCTGGGGAACGGCCCTGAGCTGGAGCCTTCCCGCTCCAGGCAGCCCTGGATACTGCCAGCACTTACAAGTAGAGGGATATCGGAGAGCTTCAGCCAGTCTAGCTCGCTGCCAAGGCGAAGTTGTGCAGGACTTTGGCCAAGTCTGGCTGGAAACATCGGAGATTGAAGCGCTGAACGACTGGTTCTACAGCAAGGCTCCCGTGTTTGTTGAAGGTGTCAGGTTCTTTGTCACTGGCACTCAACCAATGACTCAGCACGAAAAGGAAGAGCTCTTACGCTGCGTCCAAGCCTTGTTTTCCAGGCTGACAGCCGCGAGATGAGCTGGCCTTCCCGGTAGTTTTCTGTCGCAAAACCTGCGAGCCCAGGAACTCGCGCTTCCCAGCGTGAAGCAGGGATTTTCCATCAATGCTGCAATGATCCGCAACGATGCTCTAACACATCGGGCACACACCCAGCCGGCGATTCAGAAGCAAGAACTTTAGCATGGCCGGCTTTGCGTTCTGCTGGTTGTTTTGCTCGTCGATTGCCAACGAGCTGGAGGACAAGAATCATGCGCAAGGCGCGTGCTTTAACCTTGATGATGATACTGGTGGTGGGAGTGGACCAGGTCCTCGTGGCACGTATTTGGGGTCAGGAAGTGGGCCCAGCCTCTGGAACCCAGCCGTCAACTTCGACGTCACAAGCCCCAGGGCTGGACCCGGCGGCTCAACGGATTAAGCAGAAGGTAGAGGCAATCGGTATCGCCAAAAGGATTACTGTTATCCTGAAAAACGGCGAGGAACGCTATGCCACCGTGGCGGCCATCGGCCCAGACACCTTCCGGATCATCGAAGTCGATCTGAAACAGGAGTTGACGTTTGGCTACGAGGAGGTGAAGCAAGTTCGCAAGGACTACGGCCGCAAAAACGCAATCACGAGCAAGAGGGTCAATCCCCTATGGGGGCGCGTGGTTGGTCTCGTCCTGGTTGGAACGTTTGTGATCGTCATTGGCGTCGCTGGGGTTGGATCTTGAAGCGTGCCTCCGCTTCGAACCGACCATTCTGGTGCGTCGCCGGTGTACAGCGTTCGCCTGAACCAAAGAGAAAGGCAGCGGGGAAGACGCCAGTCCGATCCCCAGATAAGCTAGAGGCAACTGATCCAGGCTCGGCTGCGTTTGGTAAAACAATCCCCACCGTCCAGACACACACTTACAGAAATATGACTTGACAGACGCTTGCACCGTACTTACTCTCCGAACTAGTTGAAAATGATTTTCATTTTCAACTACAGGATAAGGTACAAAAAAGGCTTTCGGCGCGGTCACGCCGAAAGCCCGTTGCCGGCCAACCCGGTCAGTCTGTCAACCTCGCGAGTGGCGTGCGAAAGCCATCTTAGCACAATCTTAGCACGCCTTCGCGAAAACCCATCACTTCTCTGCGCTTCGCGGAGTGTTAAGGAGGCTTCCAATGACCCCAGCCAGGCGTGTTTTCTCTCCTCGTGCCCCGTCGATCGGGGCTCTCTTTCTTGTGCTGCCCTTCCTATTCCTCAACTCCCAACGCCTTTTGGGTGGAGACTCTCGAGTTGTTTTGCGGGGGCGTGTACTGGATGCGGGTCCTGCAGCGATTTCCGGCGGATTTGTCACGCTTCGCAACTTAGATTCTGGACTGGAGCGCGTTGCCACAACCGACACCCGCGGAGAATTCGTGTTTGGGGGAATCAGTTCGGGGACCTATCGACTGACAGCCTGCGCCCCCGGCTTTGCCTGTCAGACTCAGGACTGGTCTTCGTCGCTGCCTGAAATCATCTTCAACCTTCAGTTGGCCCCTGTGGTTGAGAAGGTGACCGTGGTCTCTGGCTCTCGCCAAGAGGAGCTGCGCGAAAGTCTCAATACACGGGTCGAGGTGGTGGATCGCGCGAGAATCCGAGACACCGGCTATGAAAACGTGGCCGAAGTTCTGCGTGAAGTACCTGGGGTTGTAACGCGCCGCGGGTCAGAGACTGCTGGCGCTGCAGGCGAGCAGGTTCAAGGCATCGATTCGCGACAAGTGCTTGTGTTGATGGATGGGCTGCCGCTCATTAACGGGCGCGGCATCAAGAGCGGCATTCTGAACCTGGATCGCCAGTCAGTGGGCCGCCTGCAACGCGTGGAGGTTGTCAAAGGGGCCGCGTCGGCCCTCTATGGCTCGGATGCCATCGGGGGCGTTATCAACCTGATCACGCGAGAGCCTGTGGCCCCGCTCGAAGGCGCACTAACGGTTTCCGGCGGATCGTATGGGGCGCTGGATTCGAGAGGCGAGCTCGGGTTCGCCCACCGGCGGCTCTCAGGATTCTTTTCCCTCGAGCGGCACAAGAATAACGGTTTCGATCTGACACCCACCACCTTTGACACGACTGGAGCGGGCTTTCACCGCTATGACAGCCTGTTGAAACTGAAGTATCAGTTCACACCCGCATTTTCAATTTCAGCTCTCGCCAACAGCTTCTGGAACCAGGCACAAGGCCGGTCGATTGGCGAGCTCGGGCCTCAGCACAATACGACGGACGATCAGGCTCAGAACTATGGTTTGACTACAGACTGGGCTGTGAACCCGCGGACCGCAGTGCAGGCTCGAGGCTATTTCGCCCGCTACGACGAGGTGAGCCTGAACGTTCTGACACGGCCAGACATTCCTCCGCAGCCGGGCAATCTCTACCAGCGGCTCGGAAAAGGAGAGCTGACGCTCTCGCGTGTCCTCGGTGAGCATCAGTTTGTGCAGGCCGGAGGCGAGCTCTGGACCGACCGTTATCGCGGACTCAACCGGATCCGTGATGACGGCGGGAACCGTGCTGACACGCGCGTCGTGTGGTTGCAAGACCGCATCAGCTTGGCGAATCGGGTGACGTTTACGCTAGGCCTCCGTTACGACGATCATTCGATTTTCGGCTCGGCGGTCTCGCCCAAGGCGGCTTTCAACCTGCGAGTCATGCAGGGGCTGCATCTCCGTGCCTCTTTTGGACGCGGCTTCCGCGCTCCCGACCTTGGCCAGTTGTACTTCCGGTTCCTCAATCCCACCAACTTCTATCAGGTCATCGGCAATCCCAACCTGCGGCCCGAACGCTCCAATTCCTGGCAGGGTGGCGCCGAGTATTCGACCTCCAACCAGCGCGTGCGGATCGGGCTGAATCTTTTCCGCAACGACGTCACGAACCTGATTGAAGCGGTGAACCTGGGCTTCATTGCCAGCCCGGCGCAACTTGGGGCTGTCATCCAGCGCGAAGGTATCGATCCGGCTTTCAATCCTCATCTCAACCGTTTGTTGTTCTTCTACAAGAACGTCGCCCAAATCTTCACTCAAGGAGTGGAGCTGGATGGAGATTATGCCCTGGCGCGCAACTGGCTCTTTGGCGGAGCTTGCACCTACCTGGATGCGCGCGACAAAACCCTGCATCAACCTCTACTGGGCCGCCACCGCCACCACGGGTTTGTGCGGCTGGCCTGGTCGCATCCGGCGCTGGGCATCCGCGCCAACCTGCGCGGCACAGTCTACAGTTCTTGGATCGCCACTCGATCGACCATGGACACCATTGCCCCGAAGTTCAGTCTCTGGGATGGCTACGCGGCCAAAGCCCTGGGGCGCGGTGCCGAGGTCTTTGCAGGTCTGGACAACTTCACCAACAGCCAGGATCCCAACACCGGCGCCTTCACGCCCAGCGGGACACCGGCGGCCCTCTATCGGCCCGAAGTCGGCCGCACTTTCCGGCTGGGCCTTCGTTATACCTTCGGCAGGGAAGCTCGTTAATGCAGGGGTACCGGAAGATGGCGTTGGAGGCGCGGTTCCAGCGCTCAAAAGCTAACGCGAGCTAGCCATGTAGAGAGAGCCGCTGATGACCCGCTTGGCGGCGTCACCATCGATGAAGTTTGGATCCCTGAAACCTGGAACCTAACACCTGACGCCTATTCTAAGGAGAGATCTTATGTTTCCATCTAAGCGTTCCTTGGCCGCCTTTTTGAGAGATAGCTATCTCCCCATCATTGTTTTTCTCACTGTTTTCCTGCTGCTGGCCCTCGTCGGCAACGGTGAGACTAGACCTCCCAACCCCGGCTTCGTGACCCTTCCCTCACCGCTCTTGCCGCAAGCCGTGGCCAGTTTTGGAGCGGCAGTTTCCGATAGTTGGCTGTATGTCTATGGAGGCCACGTTGGCAAAACGCATCAGCACTCTTCGGAAAACGCTTCGAGTTCGTTCTATCGGTTGAACCTGCTGGACCGAGCGACCTGGGAGCAGCTGCCTGGCAGCATTGGGCTGCAGAGCAGCAGTCTCGTGTCTCATGGCGGCAAGATCTACAGGATTGGTGGTATGACGGCTCTGAACAAGTCCGGAGAGGCCGAAGACTTGCATTCAGTCGCCGATGTTCTTCGCTTTGATCCCATGACACGGAAGTGGGAACCGTTGCCTTCTCTTCCTGAGGCGCGCTCCTCGCATGACGCCGCAATCCTGCGAGACAGAATCTACGTCGTGGGAGGTTGGCGCCTCGAAGGGAAAGAGAAGGTCTGGCATTCCACGGCTCACTCTCTCGATCTTTCAGCGCCTGACCCTCGCTGGGAAGCGCTTCCAGCGCCGCCCTTCAAGCGTCGGGCGCTGGCAGTGGCTGCGGTTGGCGAAAGACTTTATGTTCTGGGCGGCATGGATGAAAAGGCGGGGATATCGCAGCAGGTGGATATCCTGGACCTGCGAAAGCAGCTTTGGACGAAAGGGCCAGACCTGCCCGGAAATGGCTTCGGACTCGCTGCAGTCACTCTGGGTGAGCAGCTGTTCGTCAGCGGCATGGATGGAGAGGTTTTGCGGCTGGCCGCAGGCGGCCAGCGGTGGGAGAAGGTCTCCACCCTGGCTTTCCCTCGGTACTTTCATCGCCTGGTTCCTGACGGGGCGGGGAGTCTGCTGGCTGTCGGCGGCGCCAGCCAGTCCGGTCATCTGAGCAACATAGAATGGATCCCTACCACTGAAGACGAGAAGATGCCTCGAATCACGTCCTGGACAATTCCCTTCTCCGGCGACGCCAAGAACCGGCAGGGGGTCTTCTTAGACGGAAACGTGCTGATTGTCTTCGGTGGCAACAACAGTCTGGAGCAACATGACTTTGGCCCAAATAACTTTCTGAATCAGGCGTTCAAGATTCACTTGGGTACTCTAGCGGTCTCGCCTGGAGCGGAGTTCCCGGTGAAGCGTCAATCCATGCAGACCGTTGTAGTGGAGGGGAAAGCACGGTACGGACTGGCTGTGGGCGGCTTCGGTCATGATGGCGAAAAGGCGAGAGCACAATCCGAGGTCTTTAAGTATGACCTCAAGAAAGACTCCTGGGAGCGGCCGCTCGTGTCTCTTCCCAAACCACGCACACAATTCGGAATCGTCGAGAAATCAGGAACCTTCTGGATTTTCGGTGGCCTCGATTTCGATCCCACTCGAAAAGAAAACAGCTTCGACCACCTCACCAGCGTTTTGACCTGGGACAGCCACGAACCCGGGCGGGGTTTCCGTGCCAGCTCGCTCCGGCTTCCTCGCCCGCGCCGCGCCTTCGGCGGCGCCCTGTTGAATAACCGCTACTTCCTGGTCGGCGGATTGCGCGAGAATTTCCAGCTCGTCGAGGAATGCGATGTCTTTAACTTCGAAACGGGCATGTGGGAAACCATCCCGGCGCCCAAGCGCCCTCGGATCTCAGCGGAGCTGGTCGCCCTGAACGGCAAGTTGTACTTGGCCGGCGGTTCGTCACCGCGAGGAGGCGGCTTTGAACCCAACGCCACGGTCGAAGTTTACGACCCAGGCAAAGGCGAGTGGTCGACGCTAATAGAAAGGCTTCCTGTTTCCCCCAGGCACATCCGCATGTTTCCCTTAAGAGACCGGCTCCTGATTTATTCCGCCCGCAGCGAAGGAGCTAAGGCCGTTCACCTCGCCCTGATTGACCCGATGCTTTCACATTCCGATAGGGAACCGCAGACAACCTCAGGGAAAGCCGTTTCGTCACTACCCTCCCAGAAGAAATGACCCGGCAGCAAGCCTTGGCGACGGATTTCCAAGTGTAGGAATGGGCCTCAAGTTTGATTGGAGGACTCATTTCCTCAGAAAAAGGAGGCAGCTGCGTGGACAAGCCCAAGTGGGTATTAGAGGAAGGAAGCGGGGAGAGACGCCAGTCCGATTCCCAGATAAGCTAGAGACAAGTGGAGCAACCCCTGATCCTGGAAAAACAGAGCATCCTGTCCCGTTTTGCAGATTGTGAAGGCTGCTGATGTCATTCCTGCCATAGTGCCCAGCAGCCGGATCGGAAGAGCGTCAACCCTTTGTGTCTTGTGTTGTCTCAGAACTGAGTTGAACCACGTCAGGATGCCAGCGTGTTGCCGTCGGTATCGCATTCGCCCGCGAGCCCTGGCTGGATCTGCAGCGCCATGAAGTCCGGTTCTTATCGTCGTTGGACCCATATCTCATAAAAGAGGAGCCACGATCACGATCGCAAAAATTCGTCAGGGCTTCCGGTCAGGTCGTTCCGTAGGCGCGTTGCCCCCCAAGCCAGTCAATTTTCCTTTCCGCCGGGTCTCTGATTCTTCTCTCAGCAGCGTTTCCAGGTTCGGGTAGGCGTAAGAAACCCGAGCATCGTTCTGCATTAACCCACCCGTATCGGCAGTCGAGCCGTAGGTGTCGAACTTATTTCGCGTTGTGTTGGCTGGTTGAGACGGCAAAAAAAGTTCTTGACTCTGGAGTACGGTCAAGGGTGCACCCTAGTGTCTGTCAATGGAGATTGGAGCCATGCAACACGCAATTCAGATTGGTCGACTGGCCAAACAAACAGGGTTAAGTATCGATGCCATCCGGTTCTACGAACGGAAAGGACTTCTAGAGAAACCGGCACGCAGTGAAGGCGGATTCCGACTGTTCTCGTCGCGGGATATCGCCAATCTGAAGTTTGTCAGAAAGGCGCAAGAGTTGGGCTTTTCGCTGGGAGAGATTCACGCTCTGATCGTTTTGCGGGACCAGGACACCCAGCCATGCCAGCATGTTCAAGACATGCTGGAACAGAAGTTGACGGTGATTCGCCAGAAGATTGAAGAACTGAAAACCCTGGAGGGGGAGCTGACTGCCGGGCTACGTAAATGTCGTCGAGAAATCAGTAAGGCGCGTGCCTCGCACGAAAACAGCTGTCCGGTCCTCGAACAGATCGGGCGTGCCGACTTGACAGAAAGGAAACAGAAATGAAAGTTGAGGTCTTCTATTTTGAGGACTGCCCAAATCACGGTCTGGCCGTGCAGCGAGTGAAAGAGATCTTGAAGGAAGAAAGCGTGGCTGCCGAGGTGATCGAGGTCAATGTTCCAGACCAGGCAACGGCACTGGCGCTCAGGTTCCTAGGTTCGCCGAGCGTCCGAATTGGTGGACTCGATGTGGAGCCCGCCGCGCGCTCATCGCGGAATTACGGGCTGACCTGTCGGACTTATTTGGATAAAGGCAAGCGGCAAGGCCTGCCTTCCCGTGATGTCATTCGCGCGGCCATCAAAGAAGCGCTGGCAAGAGACCCCGGCGCCAATGGCTGCCAGGCCTCCCCACGGCTAACAGCTCACAACCCAGACAGGGCAGGTCGCTCCGGCCTGCTCCTGGCGAGCTCAGTCGTTGCCTCCGTTCTAGCGAGTTTCTGTTGCATCCTTCCCATTCTGTTTGCGCTTACGGGTTTCACAGTGATCGGGGCCTCGGCCTTGTTTGCAGAGTGGCGGCCCTTCTTGGTGGCGGCGACCTTTGGGTTGCTCGGCTTCGGGTTCTATTTTGCCTATCGTCCGGCAAGAGGCGACTGCGGGCCAGGCGGCGTCTGTACCATGCCCGCTCCCAAGCGTTCGGGCCGGCTTATGCTCTGGCTTGCCACGGCCGCTGTAATCCTTTTTGCGGCGTTCCCTTACTTCTCTGGCCCGGTTGCAGAGTTCCTGCTCTCGCAAAACAACTCGGCGGTTGCTCAAACCAGCCAGGACCTCCCCACCTACAACACGCCAGCATTGCAATTCATGGCATCGATTGCGCGTCTTGTGCCCCAGCCATTGAGAACAAGTTGAAGGTGGTCCCGGGAGTGCGTGAAGCCAAGGTCTCGTTCGAACAGGGCACCGCAGAAGTGGATTACGAGACAGGCTGGGCTTCTATCGAACAGTTAGAGAAAGCCGTACAGGAAGCGGGATACCGCGTCCTGAGTAAATCTTAACGAAAAGGAGAATGAACAATGAGGAGAACTCTGATCGTCCTGACCAACATATTTTTGCTCGGAGGAATGGCTATGGCCAAAGAGGCCACCACTGAGATCAAGGTGAAGGGAATGACCTGTGGCTCTTGCGTTGTGAGTGTAAAGAAGGCGCTGACTCAAACCAAGGGTGTCAAGAGTGCCGAAGTGAGCCT
>JAKEER010000803.1 GCA_022616615.1 Acidobacteriota bacterium | reverse complement strand
TCCGGAGACAAGCACCGGAATGCTATGTTGATGATTCGTCTAGCTCAGTCCTGCACCTTACAGTACGATTCTCGACCATATTTGGCGGGTTATGGACCTAAAATGGACCCAAGTTTTTTGGGGGCGCTTGCTCAGTTGGGCCGTCTTCCTGTGCCGTAAGGAAAACCTTTCGGCACTCTCATAGCGTAGCATCAGCGCACTTGCAGTTGAGCGATCCCGCGCGTCCTATCATCGGGGCGATTCTGGCGGGCTTAGGGCGCAATGACATCGGGTGAAATACCTCGAACCTGCTCACCACCGCCTTAGACGGTGCGGTGCATGGCCGGGTCTGAGCCAAAGAGTTCGCATAGCTTCCCATAATGTACCGAACTTAGGACATAGAAGAAACGGATTCGTGGATTGCCGCCCTGCCAAAGATCTTTCCAGACGTACAAGTCAACCTTGTGCTTTTCTGTTCTAATTCGGCCCTCCGAATATTGAGTGAAAATGGGCTCGACTTCTCCAGTGTCAGTGTACTCGTTTCCGGTCAGAATCCTGATGAGGTCAAGGAACTTGCAAAGTCGATCAGAGTTGGCGAACACGAGAATGTTTGGATGGTCTCGCGTAGGGTTCACGGCCTCAAACTGCCCGGCCGCTTCGTGAATGTGGGTCGTAAGCCGGTTGAAAATTGGGTCAGGGTGTGCGCCACCAGCGATTTCCAAAGGGCGGGCATCCGTCATCTGGTTGTCCAGCCAGTCATCCTGTCGAACATGCTTGGCTTCGCAGTATGAAACCAATTGTTGGCCCTTGAAGACGCGAAAGTCCGGCGTTCGAGTGCGTCCGATTTCTTCCTTACTGAAACGCTCCGCGCGCATCCCGTAACTCGTGAAAAAATCAAGAGCAGCCCGTTCACCCAGATTCATTTTCATCCCTCTTGCATCTATCATGATTCTGTTGAAATTTGAACAATCAGGGCCTCGGCGGAAGCCGAGGCTCTTTTGGTTTGAGCGGGTCAGAAAGGAATGGAATCCGCATTCTCCGACAGTCCTGGCAACTGCGTCGCCGGCTGCCGCTGAACCGGACTGAGATTCAGTCCGGTTCAATTTGCGGATGGCGTTGCCGCGAACCTGCCAGAACGTCTGCTTCACAACAGGCCGGTCCAAGTCTTACTATGATCTTGCTGTCAGACGTCGGAACCAATGCTGCATCGGAATGTTCCCAACATAAACCGATTCATTAGAAGTGAAGGCTCGCCCATGTTCGTTGACCCGGAATCGCCCGCCTTGCGGCAGTTGCCGCCTCAAAGCTCCTAAGAAGTTAGCGAGGGGGCCACTGGGAGGTGGATACGGGGAGATTCCAGCGTCCTGTGACAAGAGACATATCTGACCATCGTACTCAGTCCAGATTTCGTCATAGTCCTGGGAAGGCGGCTTCGGGTTTCCAGGCGCTGCAAACGCGTAGCTCATCCCGCATAGGGGTCCAAGCCACTTTTCACCTTCACGAGGTTCCGATGTGGGGTCAAGCCTTCCTTGCAAGAACCGAATTGGAACGCGGTACATTGCGACAGAGCCTTGACGTACCCCAACAACATGGATTGCTTGGCCAGGCTGGCCGGGCGGAGCAGACATTCTGGCTATGACTTGACTGTGTTCGTTTATCGAGAATCCTCCGCCAGGTGCACAGCCCTGCTGCTCCTTCAATGCATTAACCAACTCAACCAATTCCTCGTGGGGGTCATCAGATGGCAACAAGCCGTTTTCTGGATGTTCGTAGTGAACCCACCAAGGACTATCAAGCTCGTTTTGATTGTGCCGGATTGTGTAACGCGAATCTCGTCCGGGACAACTGGGAAGTCGCTGAGGAATAACACGACCAATCGTCATCGTTGATCTACCTCCGTCTTTAGTCTTCAAAGTCGAAGCCAGATGTTCCCTCGGGGGCATTTCCGATGAAGTACGCATGATTCTCAAACACATAAACGACGTGCCCTTGAGGGGTTACGGTAATCTTGCTGATCCGGCGTCCACGTGAGAGGAGAAGGGCCACTTCCTCCTGAATCCGACACAACGCGTTACGCTTTTGAGGGTTTTCGACGGCCTCAGAGGGCTTGACAAATCTAGTTCCCCGTTTGGTTTTTTCTGCGATAAGCCTCTTATCTCGCGGCAACACATAGAAGGAAGCCCCCTTGGCCTTCGAAAGCGGATAGGGGTCTCCCGGCGAGTAGCCCGCCTTCTGCTGCTCGATTGTCTCTTTCGCAACTCGTAGTGGTGAACTTAGTTGTCCCAAGTAGATGCTCTGCCAGCCATCTGCCGTTCTCTCTAGCTTAATAACGAACTTTTTGACGGGGGTCACGCGAAAGCGTCCCCCCCGCCTCATCATGCGTGAGTCGGATAGAATCCCGGCCAGTTCTGGATGAGGCTCAATAGGATCACCCTCTTCAGTACTAATCGTTTTCTGCAAATCTAGAGAGTAAATGCTACCCTCATTTGGGTCGCCGGGATACGGTTGGCCAGGTCGCAGAAGCGAAGCGTCGATTGAGACGTCGCGCCCCCGCGCGACGCGAGGGGCCGAGTTACACGGGACTGGCTTCGAGTCTTCTACGCCTGCCCACTGAAAGAATTCGTTTCGCGAAGCCCCGGTGAAACTACCCCAGTCAAACTTTTCATAGATCAACTCGTCCACGGTATCACTGGCGTACAGCGCGTACAGCGTTGCAACCTTTTCCGAGCCGTCAGAGCGCTTGCTCTTTCGCAATAATCTCCCCAATGTCTGAACCCTTTGACGGACTGACGAGGAGGCTGCAACAACTATCCCGATATCTGCGCTCGGTACGTTAAACCCTTCTATCAGCGAACGGGCGGATACAATAACGCGTGCCATTCCGCTTCGAAAGAGTCGCAACGAATCGGAGCGCATTTGATCCGGAAACTCGCTATGCTCTGCAACAACGGCAAATCCTACCTTGCGGAGTGCTTCGAATATGCGCATTACCTCGTCAATGCTTTCGTGAAACAGAATGGCCTTGCATTCCGGGTTGGCAGAACGCGCCTCGCGCAGAATGCTTACGACGGCTGCCGAGCGTTCTCCCATCCGATACAGAAGCCGTTTCCGCTCGCTTGTGAGGGCAAGGAATCGGGCCGCTCTCGGTTCACGCGCGGCAGCCTTCGAACGGCACCACCTAATCAGCGCCAACCCTCTACGTTTGCCCGTTTCTAGCGCTTCTCTCAAGTCCGAGATTTCGCGGCTTAATCTCTCGTATCGCTGACGTTCGAGCGCACTAAGGCGGAGGCCGTAGTGCACTATGCGAAAGGGTGGCAGAACCCCAAGTTTGATCGCATCATCGTAGTTCATCTCGACGATAATCTCGCCCAGATGTTCCTGGAGGATGCTAGTGTCTGAGCCGAGCTTCATTACATCGTCCTGACGGAACGTCGGGTCGAGTTCGGGATCTTCGACGCGGTCCTGATCGTCTCGCTCAGGTGTTGCGGAGAGTCCGAGAGCATAGGAACGTCTTGTTCGGAACAGTTTTTTCATTTCTGGTGCGCCAGCGCGGTGGCATTCATCCACGATAAGAAGAAGGTCTTTCCCGACCCCAGCATTCTCAGCCAGCATCGCAAGCCTCTTTGCTGCGGAATTGAGAACGCAAATGAGGACTCTGGTGGAATCACCGAAGTTGTCAGAATGTCCGGCACCAACAAAGCCGATAGAGCCATTCGGCAGATTACTGTGCTGCGCGAACTCATCGGCCCACTGATCCATGAGGACAATCGTGGGTACCACAATGGCGACACGGAGACCGGGGTTTGTTGTTCTTTGCAGAGCCTCAATTATCGCGAGTGCCAGAACGGTTTTTCCCGCTCCGGTCACAACTTTCATGATTCCCCGCATCCCGTTTTCAAACCACGCAGTCACGGCTTTTCGCTGCCAGTTGTGCAGCGTGAGGTCGAGAGTTGTTGCCCATTGGTCCGGGAGCAGAGTAGTGTTGGCTTTCGTTTCGCTGGGACTAAGTCGAAACTTGTCTTCGGTCCTTGGTGCTCGTCTCTGCCTCCAATAACGCTTTTGCAGAAGTTGGAGTAGCTGTAGTTCTTCTTCGCCGGTTAGTGAGCCCTCCAACGCTTCACTAGGCTGAGCAACTGGCTCGTGCCCCAAGGCGTCTGGATTTGAGGTTAGCTTTGTATCTTGATTCATCTTCGTCCAGGACTTCCATTTTCCCTCGAAATATAGGCTCTACTCCAGTCTTACACAAGTGCTTACGAAACACAGAAGGGCAAAGTAGCACGTCGCGCGACGCCAGCTTAGCCGGACGAGGTGGTCTTGGCTTCCGTGCTGATGGTGGCGAGGACAGGGTTGGCAGTCTGCTGGATGCGGTCGAGACTCTCGGTGAGAAGTGGCTGTCCGTCCGTCTGGGTGATGTTCGAACACGTAAGCGCCACGAAAAGCCACGGCAGAGTGTTCTTCGGTGGTCTCAGGCTCTTGGGCTTCGTAGGTTTCGTGGCGACGGACAACTGGCGCGATGATCAGGATGCCTTTCTCGCCTTTCTTCACGAACCGCCCGACCTTGCGCCAAGCGTGAAAGCCTGCAACGTGTGTGGCAGTTGGCTTCTCCATCGCAATCAGTATGACATTGCGAAGACTGTAGGGGTAGAATTTGGCCATCGTCGTGAGGTCGTTGCTCAATGGCCTTGCTGGTGATTTCTTTGGCGTTGCTCCAGGTCTTTCGCGACGGTCACGGGGTGTCCCGTCGGTCAAGTCAAGCAGAAACTGGTACAATGCAGCGTTAGACGGCCCGAAAGAAAGGGTGGAAACTCAGACCGGATGTCTTCGGTAGTTAGCAATCTAACAAATTCATGCCTTAGATATCTAAGAAAGAGGTAGGATCGAGCCAACGATGAAGCGGAAAACAGCGCGGGCTCGACGGTCGCAGCGAAAAAAAGCACGCCGACTAGATGTCGTGAGAGCACCGTTTGCGACGGAGAGGAAGTATCGCGTTTCGGGGCACGAATCGTTTACCTGTCGCTACACATGGTTGCCCAAAGCAGTGCATGGTCTGCGGAAAAACCCGAAGCTTTTCGCAGACGAAGCGGAGGCCATGGTTGACTTGGGGGTCGGCAAGAACATGGTCCGCTCAATTCGCTTTTGGGCACAAGCCATGGGAGTAGTGACTGCGCGGAAAAATGGGGAATACTGCCTCACAGACTTTGGGGTCTCTCTGTTGGGTGAACGTGGCCGTGATCCTTTCCTGGAGGATATTCGAACATTGTGGCTCCTCCATTGGAAACTTGCGACTGACGTCGAAAACCCACTGCTGGCCTGGGATTACTTGCTGAACCGGTGGCAAGACCCTGAGCTCATCCCGAGCCAGGCGCTGAGGGCTTTGGAAAAAGAGGCCACGAGAGAAACCGAGGGCGTTTCGCCTGTGACGTTGGAACAGCACTTCAACACCTTTCTGCACACCTATGTTCCCACGCACGGGCGAAAGGGTGAAGTGCAGGAAGACAACCTTGATTGTCCCCTTGTTGAACTTGAGTTTATTGTGAAAGTAGGGGACAGGGAGCTAGACCGCTCGTCCGGTAGGCGTGAGCCCATTTACACATTCAATCGAGAAGAGAAACAGGAGATCACGCCTGAGCTTTTCACCTACTGTTTGGACGATTTTTGGACGACTCGTCACAAAGGGGAATCAACAATGCCGTTCCGCGAGGTCGCGCACGGACACGGCAGTCCAGGCCAGATTTTCAAATTGCCAGAAGAAGACATTAGGGCTCGGGTCGAGCTCCTCGCAAAGCAGTCTGGTGGGTTGTTCACATACAGCGAATCGGCGAACCTACAACAGATTCGCAAGCTCGTCGAGCGAAGAAATAGCGAGCTTCTGAAAGAGATCTATTCGGCGGAGTTGATTCATGCCTGAAAAAAGGGTGTCTGACCTTTTCCGCATCAGAAATCGTTTCCTGCGATCCGCTCATCTGGAGCGGGATTTCCAGGACCCAAGTGCTTTTTCTGGCTACGTTCTAACCGACTTTGCCAGGTCATGTCTCGGTCGTGTGGCGTACGGTTTGAAGCCAAGATCTGGACAACGCGCATGGCGGGTGACGGGCGACTACGGTTCGGGGAAATCAAGTTTTGCTTTGCTTTTGGCCCACTTGTTCGCCGGGTATGCTTCCAGTCTACGTCCAGAGATTCGCAGAGCGGTTGACTACCACGAGCTTGGAGTATCGCGTCCACATTTCCTTCCCGTTTTGGTGACTTGTTCCAGACAGGCTTTGGGCATATCGATCCTTCAGTCTGTGCACTCCGCATTGGTCCAGGCGTACGGACGTGTCGCAAAGTCGAGGCTGGCAGGGCATGTCCAGAGCCTGATCGATTCCCGACAAGAACCGACAGAGGAAGAGGTTTATGAATTAATTCTGGAAGTCAACAGACGGATTATTTCCGACTCGAAGAGTAAGGGGCTACTCCTGATCCTCGACGAGCTTGGAAAGTTCTTGGAATTTGCAGCGCTTCATCCTGAGCGGCAGGATATATATCTCCTACAACGTCTGGCTGAAGCGGCGTCGCGTAGCGGCGACGAACCGTTATTCGTAGTCTGCCTTCTCCACCAGGGCTTCAACGCATATGCGGATATCTTGAATCAGCCGGCCCAACGGGAGTGGGAGAAGATCGCAGGACGCTTCGAAGAAATCGTCTTTAATCAGCCTGTCGAGCAGGTCACCAACCTGATTGCGTCGGCACTAAATGTCAGCACGCAAGAGATTCCGAGGGGCGAGATTGCCAAACTGAAACACGCGATGGGCCGCATCATAGAAATAGGTTGGTTCGGTTCCCCAGCAAAAAAGAGTCTTCTAGATTGTGCTCCTCGGCTGTACCCGCTACACCCGACAGTCCTACCCGTGCTGATTCGCGTATTCCGGCGATTCGGGCAAAACGAACGATCGCTGTTCAGCTTCCTCTTGTCAAACGAGCCATTCGGCTTACAAGCCTTCGCGCAGCGAGGAATACGCTCAGGCGAGCGGTATCGTTTGCACAATTTTTACGACTACGTGCGAATGAACTTTGGCCATCGCATCGCTGTGCATAGCTATCGGAGCCACTGGAATCTCATAGATTCCGTTATCGAAAGCTTTTCTACGGAAGATGAAATTCAAGTCAAGGTGTTGAAGACGGTCGGTATCTTGAACCTCTTGAACGATGCCGACTTGCTCCCGAGGCAAGAGGCCATCGTCTGCGCAATATCTGGTGATGACGCTGCAGAGCAAACGCGGGTTCGCGCCGCGCTTGATCGACTCCACAGAGAGAGCCGAATCCTTTACGACCGAGGTCGTGCACGGGGCCTGTGCTTGTGGCCACATACATCGGTGGATTTGGAAAAGGCATATGACGATGCCTGCCGTGCGGTTGACACTCCTCAGCGGGTGGCCGCTCTTATCAAGGATTCCCTTGAGACGCGCGGTATTGTAGCGCGGCGACACTATATTGAGACCGGAAACCTAAGACATTGGGACGTACGGTACTGTTCTGTGATGCAGTTAGGCGAGTTTGTGGCACAAGCCACGAGCCAATCAGATGGCGTGGTCCTTGTGCCATTGTGCGAAACAATTGAAGAACGCAAGGCCGTTTTGGATTTCGTAAATCGTCCTGACGTTAGGGAGCGCCCCAACATGGTCTTGGCTGTGCCCCAGCCGTTGAATAATCTAGGCGGTCTTGTTCAGGAGATGAAACGGTGGGAATGGGTTTCGACGAACACGCTTGAACTGAACGCAGACAAGTACGCTCGCGAAGAAGTTTCAAGGCAGAAGGCTGCGGCGCACTTGCAATTGCAGAAACGGATTCAGAGCTTCATTGGCTGGAAGCAACTCAACGGGCAGATGATGCTTGAGTGGTTCCATCAGGGCAGTCTGCTCGATTTGAAAGATGGCCGACAATTGCTTGCGAGACTATCTCGGATATTCGATGACGTATACGCCGAAGCTCCTCGTATTCACAACGAACTGGTTAATCGGCGGAACCCGAGTTCTGCGGCCGCGGCAGCTCGAATGAGACTGATCGAGCGGATGTTTACTAACAGAACCGAGATCTTCCTTGGGATGGATTCTCAGAAGAAACCCCCAGAGATGTCAATGTATCTTTCGGTGCTCAAATCGACAGGGCTTCATCAGAAGCATGGTGACTCATGGCAGATAGGCGAGCCGCATCATCGAAGGGACCGCTGCAACGTCCTTCCCGCGTTGCGACGAATTCGAGAAATTGTCCAAGCACAACCGGACAGTCGAATCAACGTGGCGGGACTGTTTGAGCAGCTTCGAAAACCGCCATACGGAGTGCGCGACGGGATAATCCCCCTATTTCTGACCGTATTTGCGATTGCCCATGACAAAGACATTGCCTTTTATAAAGATGGCAGCTTCGTCCGGGAGCTTAGCGGTGAGGCGATGTTGGTACTTACAAAGGCGCCCGAGCGCTTTGATATTCAGTACTGCAAAATCGAAGGTGTCCGTGCACAGCTATTCCAGAAATTGTTGGCTGTGCTTGAGATTAAGCAGTCCAGAGACCGCGAGGCGGAGCTGCTCGATGTTGTAAAGAAACTCTGTGTGTTTGTTGCCCAGCTTCCTACTTATGTCGTGAATACGAGAAAGCTCTCGCCTGTCGCGTTGGCAGTGCGCGACGTAATTCTCAATGCCCGAGAGCCTGCGAAGCTCGTATTCGCGGGCCTGCCACAAGCGTGTGGGTTCGACCCGATTGGCACGGACGTCAACAAGAACAAGCCTGTCCATTTGTTTGTGAATACGTTGAAGGGCGCGCTGGATGAGCTTCGGGCTGCTTTTCCTTGTTTGCAGGACCGGATAAGAGGCGAGATTTCTCGGGCATTCGATTTGCCAAGCCAGTTTCCGCGGTCTAGAACGGAGCTCGCGGCTCGGGCTCAGGAAGTCCTTTTGACGGTCACAGAGTCAAAGTTGCGGGCATTCTGTCTTCGCCTCATGGATGACAAACTGCCCGAATCAGATTGGCTCGAATCCGTGGGCAGCTATCTTGCCCTCAAACCTCCCTCTAAATGGCATGATATGGAAGAAGATCTGTTCAGCAGCGAGCTTGCTCAATTCGCAACACGATTCCGTCGCGTCGAAAGTATTTTATTCGCGAAGAATAGCTCGCCGACACATGCGGTCGGAGTGCGACTGGCAATCACCCAAGCGAACGGCGTCGAGCACGAACAGGTTGTTCATTTTGCTGCTGATGAGGAACAACAGCTTCGGGAGCTCCAAACTCAGTTTGGCGCAATCTTGGCCAGGGACCCACGGTTGGGTCTGGCGGCTGCGTCGCGCGCGATCTGGACCGCCTTGGAGAAGGGAGACGTGACCAAGCATGAGTGAATCGACGCGACACATCCTTTGCATGTCGGGCGGGAAAGATAGCACCGCATTGGCTCTTTATATGCGTGACCGCGTGCCAGAGATGGAGTACGTATTCTGCGACACTGACAAGGAATTGACAGAAACG
The DNA here is from genome assembly GCA_022616615.1 of Acidobacteriota bacterium. GTDB lineage: Bacteria > Acidobacteriota > Terriglobia > Versatilivoradales > Versatilivoraceae > VFZK01. Next base: position 4,277 of record JAKEER010000803.1, on the reverse strand, counting down.
TATGAGTATCTGTATCGCGTTGAGGCATTTTTAGGGAAAACGATCGTTCGACTGAATGCCAAGGCAGGGTTCGATCACTGGCTCGAAGTGTTCGGTGGATACCTTCCATCTCCGAACATGCGCTGGTGTACCAAGATGCTAAAGCTGAAACCGTTTGAGGAGTACGTTGGAAATCAACCCGTGATCAGCTATGTGGGCCTACGGGCTGACGAAGATAGAGTTGGATATATCAGTACGAAGTCAAACATCAAGGCGGTGTTCCCGTTCAAGGAGGCGGGCATCGACTATGTCGGCGTGATGAAGATCCTGGAAGAAAGTGGCATCGGGCTTCCTCCGTATCTCGCATGGGGACGAACTCACTCCGGCTGCTACTTCTGCTTTTTTCAGCGCTCGATTGAGTGGGTACGATTGCTAGAAACCCATCCCGAGCAATTCGAAGAAGCGATGAAGTACGAGAAGATCAGCGATGAACCCGGCAAATCCTTCACCTGGAATCAGGAAATGCCATTGAGCGAACTGCGAAAGCCAGAAAACGTCGCGGCCATAAAGCAGCGATTCGCGGAGCACGAAGAGCGAATGCGAAAAAACCGCGGAAATCAGAAGCTCGTCGAAATTCTTGCCGATATGGAAGACGATGATGACGGTCCGAAGGCCTGCTTAATCTGTCAGCTTTAAGGCTCCTGGGAAAATAGAAAGTCCCTAGCTAACGAGAGAATGGCCTCCAAAAAGCCAAAGCCCGTAAATGACTTGACGATGAATATCGAGGCTAGGGGCCATAGGCACACTATTCTTCTCTGGCCCAAACTCTGGCAAGAATGCAAGCCACCAGTCAAATTGAAATGGGAAGGCAAGAAGTTCTCACCCGCGTCAAAGAGGTTCATCCCGAACAAACCCGGCGTCTACGCTTTTGTAATCAAGCCCGGCGTTCCTCCCGGCTTACCTAATTCAGTGCTGATGTACATCGGGATGAGCGATCGTCCGCTGCGGGATCGGTTTGGGGAATACGTCCGGGAGATGGGTGATCCAAGAGGAAGGCCCGCAATCAACACGATGCTCCAGATGTACGATGGATACCTGCATTTTTATTGTGCGTGCGTAAATAAACCAACAAAGCCCAAAACGATTGAGGACCATTTGCTTGAAACTCTGGTGCCTCCCATGAATAAGCAGTATTCAGCGAAGGTCAGTAGAGTTGTGGGAGCATTCTCATGACAGAGGTCACGGGAACTTCACCGCGCGAACTGAAGGTGCCAGGTTTGCGGGCCCAAATGGGAGATTGGGTCTATTACATAGGTTTCTTGCGGTTCAGAGATGTATCAGAGCGCGTTTCCCTTGCTCAAGAGTTACACGCAAGCAAGGTCCTCAAAGATCTTATACAGCGGGAGGTCGATGAATCGGTCCATTCGCAGTCGATCAAAAGGTATTTGCTTCAACAAGATCAACGGCTCTTTAACGCTCTGGTCATCGCGGTTTATGGCGGCACACCGAGTTGGGCCGAACTGAAGGTGGACGACACCGGGAAGCTGGGCATGGGGCCACTTCCCGTCTACATGAAAGGCGCGCTCGGTGTACTGGTGTTCGATGGGAGTGAAAAACTGTTTGCCGTAGATGGACAGCATCGTGTCGTTGGAATCAAGAGAGCAGTGGCGGAGAAACCGGAGCTAGGAGAGGAAGAGGTCTGTGTCTTGTTCGTAGGCCATTCCAACGAACGGAAGGGGCTACAGCGCACAAGGCGACTGTTTACGACTTTGAATCGCTACGCAAAACCCGTTAACAAGACAGAGATCATCGCTCTTGACGAAGATGATTCAGTAGCGATCGTAACCAGGAGGTTGTTGGAAGGCTACCCCCTACTGAAGAACTTCACATCGATAAAGAAAGGTAAAGGCATTCAGGCTAGCGACCGTAGGAATTTGACGACAATCGTCACCGTTTACGACGCTCTAGATAAGTATTTCGGCTGGAACCGCAAAGATTGGAATGATTTCAAGAAGCAACGTCCTAGCGATCGAAAACTCGACGAATTCTACAAAAGCGCCGAAGAGTTGTGGGACGGCATTGTCTCGGAATTTGAGCCTCTCAGAGAACTGTTGGCTAGTACACCGGAAGAAGAAATCAGTTTTAGACACCGAAATAGGAACATTGGCGGACACCTGATTTTCCGGCCCGTAGGGCTACTTATGGTCGTATCTGTGATCCGATATCTGATGGCTGAAGGCAAAACCTTGAAACAAGCAATATCGGCGGTGGCTGACGCACCAATGTCTTTATCAGAGTATCCCTGGTCGGGACTACTTTGGGACTCCGCGAACCATCGCATGACTGTGTCTGGGGAACGCCAAAAGGTTGCCACACGTATCCTGCTTCATGGAGTTGGCGGCCGGATAGGGATTTTCAAAACGACGGCGGATGAGTTGAGGGCCGAATGGGCTGGGATTATCGACCAGCCGAAGAATAAAGTCAGACTACCGGTCTGGAAGAATTAGCTTTGAGCCGTCCTGTTGAGATTTTCGCCGCATGAAGGGTGGGCGCTTTCGCAAGGTCGAGAGGTATGTTATATGACTTGCCACTTCCGCTGTTTGTATAAAGCGGTCCTAAGACTTGTTGAATTGACGGAACGAAGTGAGTCTAGCTTCAAAAAGGCACATCCACGGCCTTGCATTGCGCTCCACGGGCGTCGTTAAGGTGGCAGGTGCTGAATGAATTGGCTTGCCTTCCTACGTCATTACGGGCCAATACCCCGAAATGACAATATGTACGATGAGACGATCCTAAGATCAGCCCGGCGCGCGGGAATTACGCCAATCGAATTCAAGCATCCGATGCAAGCTCGGGTAATCCAGTGCTTCGACAGGACAACTACAGATCCAGTCTCCGTCATTCTGACGGGAACGGCCGGGGACGGCAAGACGCACTTATGCAGGCAGGTATGGAAAGTGCTTCACGGCAACGACGAAGAGTGGGCATCGGACAGTCCCTATCTGACCAAAGTATTCCTCTACCCCAAAGACCGTAAGGCGTGGCCACCAGACTCCAAAAAAGATGTGAGCCTCTTTCGTTCAGTGAAGATTCACTTCATTCGCGACCTAAGTGGCTGGGCTCCCCAGCAAGGAGCAGAGTGGGACTCGGAAAAAGAGCAATTACTTCAAAGGTTATGTCACTCATTGATTGACGCTGATGCTAACGAGGTGTTTCTGATCGCAGCCAATGACGGTCAGTTGATCGAATCGTGGAGACGACTGCGGCAGTCACCCGATGTTCAGAGGGCCGGCGAAATCTTTGAAGATTTGTTAGTTGAAGATCGGCAGGAGAGGGAGGGTGTTCGACTCAAATTCTTCAATCTCAGCCGGACCAGTTCCGCCGAATTGTTCGACCGAGCAATTGAGGCATTTCTTGACCATTCGGGTTGGAAAGAGTTGAAGCAGGGCATCAAGAGTGAAAACGACTTATTTGGGGCCAACTGTCCAATCAGGCATAACTACGAGCTTCTGCAGGCGCCCCTTGTGCGCTCAAGACTGCGCTCCTTACTGGAACTCTGCGATTACAACGGATTGCACGTCCCCATTCGCCAGATTTTGCTCCTCCTGGCTAATGGGGTCTTAGGTCATCCGGATGTTAAAGACCATCTCATGGTCCCGGCTGATGTTCCGAAGGTCATTGCGGCGGGAACCGTCTCGAAGGCAAGCCTGTATAACAACGTCTTCGGTGGGAATCTTTCCGAGATTCGCCGGCAGACAATCACCATCTTCGATTACTTCGAGCGCTTTCAGATCGGTTATGAGACATCGAATCTCGTGGACAACATTCTGATTTTCGGGGAAGGAGACGAACTTCTGGGCGGGTACTTTGATGAATATCTTGCCAAAGACCGATTCTATGGCGCTGACGCTCGATTCTATGCAGGGAAACAGGAATACATTGAAGGCGTCGGCGAGACTGAAGAGAAATCACTGGATTTCTTGCAACTCCTAATCGCACAGAGGCGAGGCTTGTTCTTCAAGATCCCAAGGGAGGCAGAGAGCGACCTTAACCTTTGGGAGCTTACCGTTTTCAAATTCGCTGGCGAATATCTCGATTCAGTCGTCGAGGTTCTACGAAAAGGCGCGGTTGTGAAGCGCTCGATTCTGGCCCGGATTGTCAAAGGCCTAAACCGCGTCTTCACGGGAATGCTCATCAACAGTGAGCGTGAACTGTTTTTGGCCACCAGCGGGAACTATTCGCAGAGCAAGGTGAGCCACATCCTCATCGAACGAATCTCTGTCGAGCCGAGCAAGGGT
>JAKEER010000802.1 GCA_022616615.1 Acidobacteriota bacterium | reverse complement strand
TCTCAAACTGCTTGCTTACTTCGTTGAGGCGGCCGCGGGAGCCGGGGGTTGCGGCAAAACCGTCGCTCTCAAAGTCGAACTTGAAGGATTCCTGCTTGCCCACGTCAATATGGCAGCCAGTGCGGCAACGTTTTTCTTCTACTTTGGTGAAGTAAGGGCGCTCGTTCCAGTTGGGTTCGGAGTCGTTGTGGTAGGAAATGGTGTCAAGCCGCGGCGTTTCGGCCGCTCCGCTGGCGATGATGGTGTCCGCCATGCACACGATGGAGGAGGAGTCCATGCCGCCACTAAGCTCGGCGAGGATAGGACTATCCGAGCGGAGCCTGCGGCGGACGGCTTCGCTGAAGACAACGCGGAAATGTTCCTCGTATTCCGCATCGGTGCGGTAACGGATTCTCTTCTCAGGGTCAAAATCCCAATACTTGCAAACCGTTTGGTTTCCAGGTCGTATGAGTACCGAAGAGGACGGCCGAACGGATTGAATTCCAACGTAGGGCGTCAGATGAGTTGCGGGGAAGAAGGAAAGCCAGCCGGCGATGTACTCTTCGCAGAGGGAAAAGGTCTTTCCCGCAAACAGAACCAATGGATCGAGGAGCGTACTCCAGGTGACCTGGTTATCCTCGAGCGAGTAGAAGAGATGGCGCGTGCCGATGGGGTCTTTCGCCAGAATCACCGAGCGGGTGTGTGGGTCACAGATGGAGAGAGCCCAATCGCCAATCAACATAGAGAAGCAATCGCTGCCCCCAGACTCATAAGCAGCACCGACGATCGCTACGTCGGTGGAGTTAATCGTAAGAATTTCCGTGAACTGCCGTATCAGCTCCGCACGATTGTCCAAGCGCCCATCCCAGGTGAGGATGGCGCCGGATGCGGTGATGTGCGGCTGCGTTTCGCCGTGTGACTCCTTGGTGGTGTGGAAAGCGCGGTAGAGCATGCTGATGCTTTCCTTGGAATAGGAGCCCCTGTCGTCAGGACCATACGGAGCCAGAAGCGGCTCCACCTTTTCGAGGTAGTCTCGGCCCACCGGCTTGCCATCGAAATTCCATCTTCCAAACTGGACGCTCACGATTGACCACCTTCCCCGGAAACCTATTCCTCAGCACCTGTCAAGCACGCCGTAAATTTCAGGCATATACGGCTTGTCGTTAACGACGCGGCCGTCCACTTCCACCCAGGCATGGGCCTTGAAAGGCATTTGCTGCGCACCGATAACCATCTGAGCCGGTACGCCGTAGTTTTTCAGCAGGCACGCGGTGGCTGCGGATCGCTGCAGGCAGAGAGCTTCTTTCCAATACCAAATGCAGGCCATGTCGACCGCGGCGCAGATTCGTTCGACTGCGTCGCGAGATGGCGCTTTGTCGCTGATCGGGTAGTTGCGAACTTTGTTGTAGAGGGCCGCAAAGTTACCTCGAGCGAGGTAGAGGTCGAAGAGAATCAGCTTCCAGTACGCTTTCAGGATAAGAAACCTCATGACAGAACCTTTGCTTTCACGCACAGAGATTCAACTGATCACAAAGAAAAGCCATACGATCCGTCAGCGCTTCTGTTCGCTCGCTCAAGGGAAGTACCGGTGAATGCCCGCGAAACTTGCTGTAGTCGAGGAAGATAGGATGTTCCGAGATGTTCGCGGCCTGCAGCCGGGCCGTCATTTTGCGCGCATGCAGGGGATTGCAATTTCGGTCCGCGTCTCCGGAAACAATCATCATGGCCGGGTAGGCAACACCGTCTCGGACCCGATGGTACGGGGAATATTTCGCAAGAACCGTGAAGTCCTCAGGATCGTCTGCGGAGCCAAATTCGTCTTTCCAGACGTGCGCGTTGTCGAAGAGGTGGTACCGGAGCATGTCCAGCATCGGCACCATGCAGACGACGGCACGAAACAAGTCTGGCCGCTGAGTAAGTGCTGCACCCACTAGCAGGCCCGAGTTCGAGCCGCCAAAGGTGGCGAGTCTCTCGGGATCGGTTCGCCCCATTGTGATGAGCCATTCGGCAGCGCACAAAAAGTCGTCGTAGGCCGTCTGACGGTTCCGTCGCTTGGCCGCGTTGTGCCACTCCACGCCCAGTTCCGATCCGCCGCGGATATTTGGTAACGCAAACAGACAGCCACGTTCCATGAGGAAGGCAACGAACACACTGAACTGCGGCGTCATGGAGACACCATATCCACCGTAGGAGGTCATGATCGTGGGATTATCGGTTCCATTGAGCACTTCGTGCCGGCCCACGAGAAACATTGGAATCCTCGTCCCATCTTTGGACGTGAACCAGACTTGGGAGTAGCTGTAGGCTGCGGAGTCAAAGGGGATACGTCTCTTGGCCCAGAGTGTGCGGTTGTTGCTCGTTATGGAGTAACGGAAAATTCCTACGGGCTCAGTAAAGGACTCCGTTTCAAGCAGGAGTTCATCGCTGTCAGGCGAGCCACCCAGCATGCGAAGCGTTTCGTCGCCTCGAATCGGAATGTTGCCCAGTTTTTGTCCGCCGAGGTCAAAGATGCAAACACGCTGAGCAAGGTCTTTCATGTAGGCGACAAAAAGGCGGTCGCCCACAACATGCCAATCCTGGATGGAACAGTCGCTCTCGGGCACTATGTCAATCCACTGATGTTGCCCGTCCTCACGGAGCCGGATCTCCACAATGCGGCGATTGGGGGCGTTGCGGTCCGTGATGGCGAGAATTTTTTCTTGCATTAACCGTAGGCCGAGCAAGTAGTCGGCGTCACGGAAAATCAGGTCCGGTGGGCCTGCTACGTCGAACGGTTTCAGGTAAACGTCTGTGAACGTTTTCTCAAGGAAGTGAAGCACGAAGAAGGCGAGGCGCTCTCTGTCTGAAAAGAGGATTAACCGGATCTTCTCATCCTCGCCTGCACAGAACATCTCCTGATCTTCAGAGGATGGTGTTCCAAGGATGTGGTGATAAGCGGCGCGATAGAAAGGGCGCTTCGCGCCCAGCGCCTCTTGGACATAGTAGAAGCTCTTGCAGTCTGGCGCGAAGGCAAAGCCTCGCAAGTAACCGCGGGGGAGGAGATCAGGGAGGCGCTTCCGAGTTTCGATTTCGAGCAACTCGAAAGTCCCCGTTCTCTCTCCCCCTTCCTTTACTTCATACAGGAGCAATCGACCGTCAGG
>JAKEER010000133.1 GCA_022616615.1 Acidobacteriota bacterium | reverse complement strand
TAGTTTCTGTCGCGAAACTCGAAGAGCCTTACTGGTTGCCGCCCTCGCGAGATTTCGGCTCCCCTCTCCCCAACGCGGGAGAGGGGCTGGGGGTGAGGGGGGTGCAAGCGGCGGCGATTCTCGCAAGCAACTCAAGAAGCGCATCCGATGGGCGACGGCGTGGATCTGTCACTGACGGCGATCCCCCTCACCCCCGACCCCCACTCCCCGTTGGGGCGAGGGGAGCCGAATCCAGCCTGCGCCCGCAGCGAACATGCACACACGGGACTTGTCACTGTAATTCGCAATGTTCAGTAAGAATCGCTCTACTAATAAGTAGCATGAAGACGTCGTAGGGAACGGCCGTAGTGCCGTTCCCTGTAACGATTTGGGAAGCCCAAACGGGGAATGCCCGGCGAGCGTTCCCTACAGCCAGAATCACCCATTTTCAGGGAGACCTCATGTCCGAAGAGAGCAAGCAGTCAATCAATTGGCTGGTCATCGTTGTCTTCGCCATTTTTCATCTTGGCGCGCTGGCTGCATTTTTCATGTTTACCTGGCAGGCCCTGATCGCAGCCGTCGTTCTCTACTGGATTGCCGGCAGTCTCGGGATCGGCATGGGTTACCACCGCCTTCTGACACATCGGGGATACAAGACGCCGAAGGCGGTCGAATACTTCCTGTCGGTTTGTGGAACGCTAGCGCTGGAAGGCGGGCCTGCCAATTGGGTGGTGACACACCGGATCCATCACAGATATTCTGACCGTGACGGCGATCCGCACTCTCCGCGTGATGGAGGCTGGTGGTCGCATATGGGATGGATCTTGGTGGGGCGTGCCCAGGAGCATCCTGAGTCTGTTTTGTGGCGCTACGCTCCAGATTTGATGCGCGACCGCTTCCAGATGCAGCTCAATCAACTTTACGTTTGGCCGGTCGCCCTCTTGGGCCTGGGACTGTATGGCTTGGGTGGGTGGCCTTTTGTCACCTGGGGGCTGTGCCTGCGAGTGGTGCTGGGGCTTCACGCGACCTGGTTGGTTAATTCCGCAACCCACATGTGGGGAAGTCGCCGTTTCGCTACCCGCGACGATTCCCGCAACAACTGGTGGGTCGCCTGGCTAACCTTTGGAGAGGGCTGGCACAATAATCACCATGCCCATCCTGTGTCAGCGCGCCACGGGCTCGCCTGGTACGAAATCGACATGAACTGGTGGGGTATTCGCACGCTTCAGTGGCTCGGCTTGGCGGAAGGCGTGCGGCAGGTTCGCCTCAAGGATTCCATTCCTCCCACAGCCAATCTGGTCGAGACTCAGGAAAATTTGCTTGCCGAAGCGCCCTGAACAGGTCAACAGCGCGGTGCTGCAGATCCAGCAGAGAGATCTAAGAGGGTGTTTAGAAAGCCCCGCAACAAAGGTGGAGCGGGCGCTCTGCGCACGCTAAATGCGCGCAGGAGCACGCGTTCCACCCAGCTTTCTAAACACTCTCTAAGAAGCATTTCTATCCGCATCACCTTTCGCGACTTTACTCGCACGTGGGACATGCCTGTCACACTGGCTAGCCACCCTCTGGCGTCCGGCTATCGCTTTCCCTACAATAGCAGGCATGCAAGTTTCCACCCGCAACACGAAGGTCGCTTTCTTTGTCACGCTAGGCGCCTGCCTGGTGGCGCTGGCGGTGGCGCTGAACGTTGGATGGATCATCCTCAACTGGCGCCAGGTGGCCATCCTGGTGCTGGGCATTATTTTTTTCCTTGTCATTATTGGCGGTTTGATCCTGAACACCATTTTCCTGGTCCGTGAAATCCGGCGGAACGAGCAGCACGACAGCTTCATCAATGCCGTGACGCATGAGCTGAAGACGCCGATTGCTTCCATCAGACTCTATCTCGAGACGCTGAAGACGCGCGATGTGTCGCCGGAGCGGCGCCGCGAGTTCTACGACATCATGCTGGCCGACAATGACCAACTGCTGCACACGGTCGAGCAGGTGCTGCAGGCGGGCAGCCTGGATCATCGGCGCGGCCATTTGCATAAAGATCGACTTGACTTGGCTGCTCTGATCCGCGAGTCTGCGCACCTGGCCCGCTCGCGATATCATCTAGATGCCGAGTCGCTGCGTTATGAAGAAGACTTGAAAGGCGAGCGCCCGATGGTGCTGGGAGATGGCGAAGAGTTGCGCGCTGTGATGGCGAACCTGCTGGATAACGCCATCAAGTATTCGTTTCAGAACGTGCGGGTGCTCGTGGAGGTTTCTGCGCCCAGTGCCCGCCAAGTCCTGGTAAAAGTCAGCGATTGCGGATTGGGAATCCCCGGGGACCAATTGAAGCGGGTTTTCAAGCGGTTTTACCGGGTGCCCGGGCGGCGGGACCCGGCACGCGTCAAAGGCACAGGCCTGGGCCTTTTCATTGTTCGGTCCGTCGTGAGGAAGCATGGCGGCCGCGTGCAGGCCGAAAGCGACGGGGAAGGACACGGCAGCACGTTTACCATTCAGCTTCCCACGGCCTGATTGCGATGAGTACCGTACTAATTGTCGAAGACGAGCAGCACCTGGCCGACGGGCTGCGCTTTAATCTAGAAGCAGAAGGCTATCAGGCCGAGGTTGCCGGCGATGGCGAGACGGCTCTGGAACTTCTCACTGCCCACCCGGGGCGTTACCACGCCGTGGTTCTGGACGTGATGCTCCCAGGCATCGACGGATTTGCGGTTGCCTCAGAACTGCGCAAGTCCGGGCAGTTTGTCCCTGTGCTGATACTTACGGCAATGGGGCGGGCCGAAGATGTACTGCGCGGCTTCGAGGCGGGCGCCGATGATTATTTGCCCAAGCCTTTCGAGCTGGCGATTCTGTTGGCCCGTCTGCGCGGCTTGTTGCGCCGCCGACGCTGGCTTTTGGATGGTCAGACGAGCAACGGCCTTCCGGTAACGGAAGATCCAGCGGACAGAATCACTCGCGGCGACCGCTTAACGCTCGAGGACCAGTTTCACTTCGATGGCAAGACGATCGACTTTGCGGCGCTGCAGATCCGCGCTGGAGAGCGGATCATTCCGCTGACGCTGATGGAAGCTAATTTGTTGCGGCATCTGGTGCAGCACAGCGGCAGGAACGTCTCGCGCAAATCCCTACTGGAGGAGGTGTGGGGTTTGCATGAAGACACCGACACCCGGGCGATCGACAATTTCATTGTCCGGTTGCGCCGGTACATTGAGGCCGAGCCGTCACAGCCGAAGCACCTGCTGACGGTGCGCGGAATTGGCTACCGGTTTGTAGCGGAGCCGGAAAAGTAGAAACGCAGCTTGAGGATTGAGAATTGAGAATTGCAGAAATCTTCGATTTGAGATCTCCAATATGACGACTTACCGAGCATCACAGAATATAGTGACGAAATCCGTGGCTTATCGAGAAATTCAATCGACCTCGGTTCCCCTCGCCCCTGTGAGCGGGAGAGGGGCCAGGGGTGAGGGGGCGAACAACGGCTGATTGATCCTGCAAGGCTCCAGAATCCTCATTCAGCGCCGGATTCCGCGTACTGATTCACTCTATCGGATTCCCCCTCACCCCCAACCCCCCTCCCGCGTTGGGGCGAGGGGAGCCGAACCGAGCCTACGAACGTAGCGAACAGCACACACGGGAGTTGTCACTATAATTTGCGATGTTCAGTAAGTAATTTCGCATGAGCGCCGCTGTTTGTAACCTGCCTCACCCCTGGAGCTGTGAAAGAGTTGGGAATTCGGCTTCCCCCGCCCCCGTGAGCCCGTGAGCGGGAGTGAGCGGGAGAGGGGAGCCCAATTCTTAATTTTTTGACAGCTTCCCTGTCCCCTTGCGAGAGCGAAGGCCGGGTGAGGATGCGACGGAATCAACGACGTTATTTGCAAACTCAGACTCTGGAAGACCCATGACACGTCAATACAAATCGGCTCCTACCGCCAACAGACGATGGAAGCTTTGGGCATCGGCGAGTGGCGCCGCTTTGGTTCTGCTGCTTGGCTTTTTCATTGTTTGGAGGGCAATCCGTCCGCAAACACCGCCGAGCGCCTCAACCGAGGGCATGGTGTGGATTCCCGGAGGCGCCTTCTGGATGGGCTCGGAGGGCGGCCAGAGCGACGAGAAGCCAGTGCACCAAGTGACACTGGATGGCTTCTGGATGGACAAAACCGAAGTCACTAACGAGCAGTTCGCGCGGTTTGTGCAGGAGACCGGCTACGCGACGACGGCCGAGCGAAGACCCGACCCGAAGGACTTCCCCGGCGTGCCGCTCGAAAACCTCGTGGCAGGCGCCATTGTTTTTGCGCCGCCGCCGGGAGACGTGCCGTTAGACAATCACTTCGTCTGGTGGCGTTACCAGGCTGGCGCTAACTGGCGCCAGCCGGAGGGTCCGGGCTCGACCATTGAAGGGCGAGAAAAACATCCGGTCGTCCAGGTGAGCTGGGATGATGCGATGGCCTATGCCCGCTGGGCCGGAAAACGCCTTCCCACCGAAGCCGAGTGGGAGTTTGCGGCCCGTGGTGGACTGAACCGCCAGCCTTATGTCTGGGGCAAAGATCAAGTGCCGGAAGGCAAGTGGCAGACTAACATCTGGCAAGGGAAATTCCCAAATGAGAACGCACTGTCGGACGGCTTTCGGGGAACCTCTCCAGTTGCTTCATTTCGTCCGAACGGGTACGGGTTGTATGACATGGCAGGCAACGTGTGGGAATGGTGCGCGGACTGGTATCTGCCGGACTACTATTCCATGAGCCCGACAAAGAACCCGCCCGGTCCGGATCGCAGCTTCGATCCAAACGAACCTGGAGCCAAGAAGCGCGTGCAGCGCGGCGGCTCATATCTTTGTAACGACTCCTATTGCATTGGCTACCGCCCCAGCGCTCGCATGAAGTGCACACCGGATTCAGGCTTGAATCACACCGGCTTCCGCTGCGTGCGGTACGCTGGCGCCAGGGCAATCGCTGGCGGCTAACCAGGCAAGGGCTGCCGCCCTTGATATCCCAGTTTTGGAAGCCGCGATGACCGCGTTTTCTGCGGTCATCGCCTACCAACGCCCGCACTCTCAGGTCTTTGCCCCGGGAATTTCAATTGTCAACCCTGCCAGACCTGTGTTTTTATAGCCGCACAGCTTGGACGAATCACGTCCGTCTTGTCTTCCAGAGAGCAATCATGCCGCGCAGCGCGTGTGTTCATAGCTCGCACAAGACGCGTTCATTGGGACCCCATCTCACTCACACCTGAGGAAAGATAACACCATGAAAAAACGCATGGACTT
>JAKEER010000132.1 GCA_022616615.1 Acidobacteriota bacterium | reverse complement strand
GGCCCGTGCTGGTGGCAGGCTTGGTCGAGCAGCACTGTGCGAGGACCCGCTCGCTACCGCTCGCGGTACTGTCAGCGCCCGGACCCTGAGGCGAACAGTACTGCGAGCGGTAGCGAGCGGGTCCTGAGGTGCGCAGAGGCAGCGTCACCCCGCTAAAACAAATACCTTATAAGATCGTTGTCGTCCTCCTGCTCGTCCTCGATCAGAAGCCGAGTACGACGACGAGGACGAGAGCGAGGACGATGGTTTTCATAGTTCTTGAAAGCGAGCATCGATCCCGGCCGCCCGCAGCCCGCAAGGTTTGGCAGCTCTTAGCAAGCCTCGGGATGTCTCCATCGCTCGCCCTGTTTGTGTGTTGCTCAGCTTCGGCCCATACCACAGGCATCAGTTATGCCGACATCGAGATTGGCGAACGGCAAGTGGATGTGAAGTTGCAACTCAATCTGCGTGAACTGCAATTCGCGGCGGCGCTGGATGAGAACCGCGATCTGCAGATTGAGCCAGCGGAGTTGCAGGCCGGCTTTAGGCGCTTTGCGCCCGACCTCTTGAAACAATATCGCATCGGAACGGATGACGAAGAAGGTCAGGCGACCCTTCGCAGCGTGGCTGCCGGCCCGGAGACGGGCGAAGTCGAGTGCTGGCTGTCCTATGAGTTTCGCCAGCCGCTGGATGATCTATGGATGCGAGCCACTCTGCACGACCTCACGGACTCTGGCCATTGGCACCTGGCGCAAGTCCGCTACGACGGGCAACAGGAGCAACGCACTTTCAATCTCGAGAATCCTGAGGTTCGCATCGAGCTGTGGCGAAGCTGGTTAAGCTACTTCAAGCTGGGACGCCGATTTCTAAATCTGGCATTGCAAAGCGCGCTGGCGAACCTGGATCTTGCGGCTTTTTTGGCAGGGATTGTCTTGGTCCGGAATACAGCAGCTGGAATCCTCTCTGCGCCGCTGGCGTTTCTGTTCGCCCAGTTGGTTGCGTTTGTTGCTGGCGCCCGATTCGGCTCCGTGCTTCCGCCCGGGTTTGCGAGTGCAGCCCTGGCGCTTAGCGTGGTTTACGTGGCGGCAGAGAACCTTCTGCTCAAAGAAATCACCCACCGCGGCTGGATTGCAGCATTCTTTGGGTTGATCTACGGCTTCGCTTTCGCCGAGCTAATTCAGAATGCAGGACTGCCTCAGAAGGGGATTTTAACGGCGCTGTTTTGCTTTCAACTGGGAATCGTTTTGGTTGTGGCTGCGATCGTTGCTTTGATGTTTGCTGCCAGCCAAGGCCTGCACCGTCTGGCCCGGCCACGTCAGGCAGTTGTCTTGGCGTCGTTGTCGTTCATGCTCCTCGGGGTTTTTCAGTTTATCCGGAGGGTGTCGTAGTCGAGCGGTGCGACAATGTGTGGGAAGTCGTAGGAACGGGCGCTGTCACTTCGCCGTGAAGGTCATGGGAAACAGCAAACGGGAATGACACAGCCGGCGCTTCCTGCCGTCGTCGGCGTTTCTTACAGGAGATACATTCCATGCCGCTGCGCGGCACCGCGAAAGCATGAGAATACCGTCGTCGTCGTCGTACTCAGCTTTCCTTCGAGGACGAGGACGAGAACGACGAAGACGATTTTCAAGAGAGAGGAGACTCATGAGAAAGATATTGCTTTTGATGTTGATTCACTGCCTTTTGCAAGTCCAGATTTCTGCCCGTGCCTTGGCTCAATCTCCAGTGAAGAAAGCGGAAAAGGCCGAGAGCGTCCAAGGTGTGACCCTCAAGCAGGAAGCAGGCAAGGTGAATGTCCTGGTTGAAGGTCAGCCGTTCACAACCTACTACTTTGACGGCTATAACAAGCCCGTTTTTTCCCCCCTGCGCGCTGCCACTGGCACGATTGTCACGCGCGGCTACCCAATGATTTCCGATGTTCCAGGAGAGGCTAAAGACCATCCCCATCATAAAGGTCTTTGGTTCACACATGGAGATGTCAATGGGGTGGATTTCTGGTCGGAGAGCGACAAGACGGGAAAGATCGTTCACCGTAAATTCTTGGCGGTCAATGGAGGTTCGAAGACGGGTGTCCTGCAGTCGGAGAACGAGTGGGTCGCCACGGCTGGAGAGACGCTACTGAAGGAAATCCGCGAGGTCAGGATTCATAGCCTGCCCGGCGTGCGTGTCATGGACTTTGATGTGAAGCTGACCGCGGTCAATGGTCCCGTGAAGTTTGGCGACACAAAAGAAGGATCGTTCGGCATCCGTCTGGCCCAGCCCTTTTCAGACAAAAGCGGCGGCCGCATGGAGAATTCGCGGGGCGGCCAAAGCGAGGCAGGCTGTTGGGGAAAGGCGGCCGAATGGGTCAATTACACGGCGAAGATCAACGGCGAGGCGCTTGGAATAGCCATCTTCGATCACCCGACAAGCTTCCGGCATCCCACGCACTGGCACGTTCGCGGCTATTGCCTTTTTGCGGTGAATCCCTTTGGGCTCCAAGATTTCTATAATGACAAGGCCAAAGATGGCAGCCACACGTTGAAGAAGGGCGAGTCGGCAAGCTTCCGATACCGGGTCTACATTCATCCTGGTAGCGCACAGGAAGGCAAGATTGCTGAACAATACAAGGCCTACGCCGAAGGTGTGCGTTTCAAGAAGTAACCTTCTGCGAGGGATCGGAAATTCTACAGCGGCATTCGACCTATTTGGAGTATATCCGATCCGAGGCGCGTCATTCCCGCGACAGCGGGAATTTGGAGACTAGACATTTTTTGGAGTGGCGAAGCCCCCGCTGGGAGCGCGGGCGTCCCGCCCGCAATTGTGGCCGCAGGCCATCGGAGCGGCCTCCGGCCGCTCCGAGGCGGGCGGGACGCCCGCGCTC
>JAKEER010000131.1 GCA_022616615.1 Acidobacteriota bacterium | reverse complement strand
TCACTGGCTGCTCCCTTCTGAAGGGCTCTCAAATCCGTCGTCGACCCAGCCCAAGTGTAGTTGCTCTGGCCAGCAAAGTTCACCTGAGCATAAAAGGGATAGCTGGTCGCATCGTTGGCGATCGCATACCCTTGAGCTCCGTAAACTCCCTTCCACGTACCTTGCGTGGCTACATCCGTGGTTACAAACAGCGCGGCTCCCGGCAAATACACTTGCAGTGTGACTGTGGCGGTATGAATCAAGCTGCCACTGGCAACCGTGATCGTAATTGGATAGGTCCCAAGCGGAGTTCCAGGTCCCGTTGTCACGGTCATCGTGCTCTGCCCTGAACCGATCACCGACCCGGGACTGAAGCTGGTCGCGGCTCCGAAAGGTAGCCCAGTTGCACTGAAATTGACCGTCCCGGTAAATCCGGACAATGCGGTCACGGTCAGGTCGTACGTCGCACTGTTGCCGACGGCGACAATACGATTGCCTGGCGAAGCTGAAACGAGAAAGTTGGGCGTTGGCGGTCCGGCCGCGGTCAGTGCTAGGTTGGCGTTGAGGATTCCCGAGCCAAGATTGCGGCCATCGTTCACGTAAGGTTTGGTATTGGCAACCATCAAACTGAACTTCTGGGCTGCCGTGAGCCCCGGATTGAGCGACTCCAGCAACGCTGCGACCGCGCTGGCATGCGGCGCTGCCATGGACGTGCCGCTGAGGGTCGCATAGTAAGCAGTCGACGGGTCGGGACCAACCCACAGGCTGGTGATATCCACCCCGGGGGCGCTAATTTCGACGTAGTCACCAAAGTTGGTGAAATCGGCGCCAGCACCGTTCTGATTGGTGGCGGCTACGCTCATGGCGCCAACTTTCGAGCCTAGAAAATCGGCCGAATTCTCCGCTGAGTTGCCCGCCGCGTGGATGATCATCACGTCATTGGCGAGGACCTCGTCTACCGCCGCGCCCAAGCCACCGGTATCCGAAGATCCCCAAGAGGCGTTGACCGCAGCAATGTTGATTCCCCGGGCTTTTAGATCCGCGAGGTAGTGCAGAGCTTCGGCCGCATAGTCCATGCGAATCAGTCCGTTGCCGCAAAGAAGACCCAGGAATGCGCCGTTCCAACCGATGCGCAATGGCATGATCTTGACGCCATTTGAGGTCGACCCAGGCAAACCGCTGCCGAAGCCTCCAGCGATTCCAGCCACTCCAAAGCCATTGTTGGTCGTAGCGGCGACGATGCCCGCCAGGTGGGTACCGTGCCCGTTATTGTCGTCCGGATCGTTGTCGGCTGTGGAACAGTCTGAGTCGCAGCAGGTGAACAGGGAAGCACCCGTGGCTGACTCCACGAAGTCGTAGCCTCTGAAGTCGTCTATATAGCCGTTTCCATCGTCGTCAATCCCATTACCTGGAAGCTCTGCGACGTTGGTCCAAATATTTCCCGCCAAATCGGGATGCTGATAGTGAACGCCGGTGTCGAGAACGGCGACGACCACGTTGCCGTTGCCTGTCTGTGCATTCCAGACCAAATCACTGTCAATGCCATGCGGAGAGCGGTGGTGCCACTGCTCTGAATAGAATGAATCGTTGGGAGTGAGGTACAGGGGATGAATGCCGATTTTCTCCACGCGTTCGACGTGCGGATCGTTGGCGAAGTCGGCCAGTGCCGCATCCAGATCGCTTCCGCGCGGCACGCGCACTTTGTAGTGGCCGCTGAGATCGGGCAGGTTCGACCCTGCCGGTTGCGTCCTGGCAGTTTGAAACTGGCGTTTGAATCTTCCGACGCCATGGCGGTCAATGAGATTCTGAAGAGAAGGGGAATTGACCTGCGGCCGATCGGAACCTCTGTCTACCGCACGAAATCCAGCGCGAACTTCCTTCTTAAGCACAACGATGAATTCGTCCTCGACAAAGGCTTGGATGGGCTCGGTGCCCTGGACTTGATTGACCTTAACCAGTACGGAGTTGCTAGTTTGTTGGCCCTGAAGACTCAACAAAGCCATCAGGAACAGCGCTCCCAAACCGAGAACCCAGCAACACGGAACCCTCAACCAACGCTGTTCTTTTGCATTTTTCATCGCGACACTCCGTAATAGTGGTTAGTCAACTTGGGCGCCCACCCGGCAGCAGAAGAGGGATCAGGCCTTTGAGTTCGCTGCTCCAGGAAGAGCTTTCGTCCGTCAGGTGCCCGCAACCGAATGGGTACTCTCTGTGAATCCGGTCAGCAACCAAACAGCGAGGTTATTGCCCCGTAAGCAACGCTCAGACGAGCTTCCCCGAACTCTGAGCCGAGAAAGGTACCCTTCTGAAAAAGACCTGCTGAGCAGGTGGCCGAGAATCATCTAGAGAGGATCGAACAGTTAGAAATCCTTAGGAATTGATTCCTCAATATGCACTCAAATGTCCAAAGGGAAAAGAATTGCCATCGACGCTATCTGGTTGAGAGGCGGGGATAATGCGGAATCGACTCTCGCAGCTGAACGGAGAGTGAAAGAGTGTTGATTCCAACTTCTGGCAGGGAGTAAGAAACGGTTTCTCCTTTTCTGCCCTTGCCTGGTTCAAGATCGAGGATTCGTCCAGGCTTCGAGAGACATAGAACTGCGCATGGAGTGGAGCCCCCACTCAGCCCTCGTTTGTGGCCACGACAGGAATGGGTTCCTTCCCGTCTCGATCGGGATCCTCGCCAGCCCGATGGTTCGTTTTGTCCAAAGACAAGCCGTCGATACTGTGTAGAAAGATTTCCACACAAGTGGTACATCCTTATGATTTATGAGTCTCTCGCGCGACTCGGAGCTTGTCTCTTTGTGTTGGCGTTGTGGCTCCTTGGGTGATTCCAAAGATATGGTAGAAGCGTTGCATACAGTCTGCCTACGTCAGGTGACCGGTAACAGCGAAAATCCACTCCGTAGTTCTTTTTCAGACAACCTTATGAAACAGACTTCTCATGTGAGATCCGTTTGGCGAAGGAGAGATACCTGGGCTGCTTTGAGCATTCTCCTGTTCCTCTTTGAGCAGCCGGCCTATGCTTATATTGATCCTGGAACCGGTTCTCTGATGTGGCAGGTTCTGGTGGCCGGATTCGTCGGCTTGGTTTTTTACTGGCGAAGATTCTGGTCGTTCTTGAGGATTCGACGAAAGGGAGACAAGCAATGATTGCAGCTGGCGCCAAGCGTGCCTTGAAACCCGCCTCGTCGGACCGTGCCTTTGTGTCGTCTTTTCGGGATCCCGCCGGCCGGCTGGTTTGCGTCGACGGCCGAATCTTCCGCTTCGTTAACCCTCAGGGCTTGTCAGCGCTCAAGGACTTCCTCTCGACTGAGACGGCCCACAGGTTCCAAGAGGCAGCCCGGCTGGTCTCGAGCAGAGCCTTAACTGCCGAGGACACAGAATCGCTCCGGGGCAGAATCCCGGCGCAAATGGCTGGAATCGATGCCGAGTGGGGCATTCTGGAGCATTCGAAAATCGATTTCCCTTGCTTTCCCTACGAGTGGCCTCCCGAAATGTTGCATGCCGCCGGTGTTCTGACTCTCGATCTGGCCCAGGCAGCCCTCAAAGAGGGAATGGGACTGAAGGATGCCTCTCCTTACAATGTCCTGTTTGAAGCGCCAAACCCCGTTTTTGTTGACCTTTTGTCATTCGAAAAACGGAATCCTCGTGACTTCACGTGGCTGGCTTATGGCCAGTTTGTACGCACGTTCCTGCTTCCATTGGCACTCAACAAGTTTTGCGGCAGCCCGCTTGACCGATTGTTCCTGGCAAAGCGGGATGGCATCGAGCCGGGAGAGGTTTGCCGGCAACTGACGCTTGCGCAGAAACTCAGATTCCCTTTCCGGACTTTGGCCACCCTGCCTACTTGGCTTGCCGGCAAGTCTTCGGGGAATGGCACTCCGGCGAGACAAAGGCTGGCTCGCAGCGAAGAGCAGGGCCGATTCATTCTCCAAGCGCTGCTGCGTCGGGCCCGGCGCCTGCTTGACCGTCTGAAGCCTGTACCCAACCAAGTCTCCAAATGGTCTAGTTATGAGTCCTCCAATCGCTACTCGCCAGCGGGTGCGCAGGTCAAGGAGGCTTTCGTCAGCGAGGCCCTCAGAGAGTTCCGGCCGAAAAGGGTTTTAGATGTCGGAGCTAATCGAGGACGTTACAGCGAACTGGCCGCGCGGCAAGGGTCGGCGGTTGTGGCGATTGATTCGGATCGCGTGGTGATGGGTGAACTGTGGCGTCGCGCGCGGTCTCAGGGCCTGAACATTCTGCCTCTCGTAGTGAATCTCGCGAGGCCCAGTCCCGCCATGGGATGGCGCAACCGGGAATCGTCTTCTTTCCTCGAACGCGCCCGGGAGCATTTCGATGCCGTCCTCATGCTGGCTGTGGTTCACCATCTTCTGGTGACGGATGGAATTCCGCTGGCAGAAATTCTGGAAGCGAGCACGGAGCTGACCCGGGACCTCCTAATCATCGAGTTCGTACCACCGGACGATCCGATGTTCCGGCAGCTCGCCTATGGGCGGGAAGAGCTGCACACCAGACTGGATCAAGAGCTGTTTGAGACCGCCTGCCGGAAGCATTACTTCATCGTGCGCTCTCTTCAGATCGAGGGCAGCAACCGCAGACTCTACCTGATGCGCAAACGATGAATCTCCAAGCCAGACTCAAAGACGCTGTTTTCTCGTTCTCCCTCGCAAATTTGTGCCTATTGAATGTTTGGGCCGAGGTTCTGGGGAGCAGCCGACCAGCAGAGAGTTATTTTCGAACGTCATCCAACGATTTAGCCTTTCTCTGGTCGACCCTATTCGCGACACTTATCTTAGCCATCGCTCTAATGGGAGCTGTGACTCTTGTACGCCTGGCAAATCGGCCTCTCTTTTGGAAATTGGCAGAGTCCGCGTTTCTACTCCTCTTGGTGTTTCCTTTGAGTACTCTCTTGCGAGAGATTCTGGTCTCGATTGAGAGTGTCTTCGTACGCCAGGTCGTCGTTGCCATCACGTTAACCATTAAGTTGGCACTAGTTGCATCGGCTGTGGCGGTTTTTCTATCCTCCACCAAGCCCCTCGTGCGCTTGGCCAAGTCTTTCGTTCTGCTCATGGCTCCGCTTTTTCTCGTGAATCTCACTTCCATCGGTATGTTCAGGATGAAAGTGGCTTCCGTAAGGGTGATGGCGGCAAAGCAACAAGAAGCGTCAATCCCATCTCCTGGAGACAGCCGCAGGCCACGACTGGTCGTTCTGGTGTTTGATGAGTTCGATCAGCACTTCACTTTCGAGGCTCGCCCCCGTTCAGTCGCTCTTCCCCAACTAGACGAAATTCGACAGCAGAGCGTTTGTGCTTCCTCCGTCTATCCTGCTGGAGAGGACACTCTGGTAGCACTACCTGCCATGACGACGGGTAGGCATGTGCAGGCAGCCAAGGTGGAGGGCCCAGCCCAGTTGAAGTTAAGCCTTGTCGGCAACCGGTTTGAAGAGTGGGGAAGTCAGGCGACTATTTTCTCCAGCCTAGCAAAGGAAAAATTCCAAACTGGCCTTGCTGGATGGCATCATCCCTACTGCAGGATTTTTGCTAACACTGTTGCCGAGTGCCACCAGCAAGGCGGATTCAGCGCATCTTCGCGGGCAGATTATTTGTCCGAGCTCGGCCTGACCGGGAGTTCTCTGCCGGTGTTCACCAAGCTCGCGAACCTATTCACTCTCGATTCCTATTTAGGCATCGCACCATTCCTACGAGTTTCGCAGCGTGAAGTAGAGCTCGCACGGCAGGATCAGCTCAATAGTTATCTCGCAATTTTGGGATCCGCTTTATCCATGGCCACAAACCCGGACTTGCACCTTGTATTTATTCACTGGCCTATCCCTCATCCTATGGGTATTTACGATCGCCACAAAAAGGAACTAACCCTGAACCCAAAGGCCAACTACCTGGATAATCTAGAATTGGTTGACCGCACGTTAGACCAGCTCCGCCAAGCCATTCAGACAGTCGATCTATGGGACAAAACGATGCTGTTGATCACCGGAGATCATCAGTTTCGACATAAGAATTGGAGAAGGCATCCATGGCAAGATGACATCGCTTGGTTGGACGACGCTACCGATCGTCGACGGATTCCATTCCTGCTGAAATTCCCCGACCAGAAAACCGGAACTCAATACGACGCGAGCTTTAACATTGTCCTGCTTCACGACCTGATCCTGGCCCTCATGAGAGAAGACGTGTCGACCCCAGAACAATTCAGACACTGGATGGATCTCAATCGCTCTCGGTTTCCTTTGGATTTGCGGGACAACAACTCAGGCACCTGAGAACCGGATCTGTTTCCTCTTCCGGAGTTCGTGGTTTTGCGTGGCTGGCCGCAATTGCGCCAAAGGGCCGACTCGGATAGAACTTCTTCTGCAGGCTGTATCGTCGTGACCGGCGACGGCCCAGGCTGTCTTCGCGGTCAGCCGCCGACTTGGCAGAGTGTGAACGCCGGAGCATCCTTTTCTCCGCGACGGCGCCGCGCAGAGCGACCCAGGCGGGCGGTGAATCATAGACGCTAAGATTCACTAGACTGGCGCCGATATGTTTTGAGTGAATCAACGCAGCTTCGGTACCCTGGAGCAGTCAAGCAAAGATGGAGATTGCATGGACAAATTGAAAGTCCTCATCATTGGCGCCGGCCCTGCTGGCCTGACTGCCGCCGCGGAGCTGGCGG
The DNA here is from genome assembly GCA_022616615.1 of Acidobacteriota bacterium. Taxonomy (GTDB): domain Bacteria; phylum Acidobacteriota; class Terriglobia; order Versatilivoradales; family Versatilivoraceae; genus VFZK01. The sequence continues at coordinate 1,752 of JAKEER010000131.1, read as the reverse complement.
AACAAGCTTATGAGATCACCGTCCTTGACAAGGATCCGCACTACGTCGGCGGTCTGGCGAGAACCGTTCACTACAGCGGCTACCGCTTCGACATCGGCGGACACCGATTCTTCAGTAAGAGCCGGGAGATCACGGAGTGGTGGCAGAAGCGCCTGCCAGATGATTTCATTTCAGTGAATCGATTGTCGCGGATTTATTACCGGGGGAAATTCTTCGACTATCCTCTGAAAGCTGCGAATGCCCTGTTTGGTCTTGGGATCTTCACCAGTGCTGCCTGCGTGTTGAGCTACCTTAAGGCTCAACTGTTTCCAATTCAGCCCGAAAAGTCTTTTGCCGACTGGGTCACGAATCGATTCGGCTCGAAACTGTTCCATATCTTTTTCAAGACCTACACGGAAAAGGTTTGGGGGATGCCCTGCTCGGAAATCAGCGCCGATTGGGCCGCCCAACGCATCAAGGGCCTTTCCTTGTTCAAGGCGGTGTTAAATGCCCTATTTCCTCGGAGGGAGAGCTCAGGAACAGTGGTCAAGACGCTGATCGACCAGTTCCAGTATCCTCGCCTTGGACCGGGGATGATGTGGGAGAAGACGCGCGACGATCTTCTGAGGCAGGGCGCCAGAATTCGAATGGGAGAAGAAGTGGCGCGCATCCAGCACGCTTCGGGCCGGGTTCTCTCCATCACGACCAGAAACAGAGAAGGGTGGGATCAGACCTATTCGGCGGATGCGTTTATTTCCTCGATGCCCCTACGTGACTGCGTTTTGGCCTTTCATCCTGCTTTGCCCGCGCCCGCGTGTGAAGCTGCTCTCCGGCTTCAATATCGCGATTTTCTGACGGTTTCTCTTATTGTCAAGCGGACGGCGCTCTTTCCGGACAACTGGATTTATGTGCACGATCCCTCCGTGAAGCTGGGTCGGATTCAGAACTTCAACAACTGGAGCCCGGACATGGTTCCCAATTCCACCACTACCTGTCTGGGCCTTGAGTATTTTTGTTTTGCCGGAGACGAGCTGTGGAACGCGCCAGACTCGGAGTTGGTGGAGCTAGGCAAGCGCGAGCTGGCTGCCCTCGGCCTGGTTGAACCTGGCGACGTGCTGGACGGATGCGTCGTGCGGATGGAGAAGGCTTACCCTGTTTACTATCCGAGCTACCAGGAGGACGTGAACGTCATCCGGCAGGCGCTGGCGCGGTTTGAAAACTTTCAGGTGATTGGTCGCAATGGCATGCACAAGTATAACAACCAGGATCACTCGATGATGACCGCATTGCTAGCGGCGCGAAACCTGACCGGCAGCCAGTTTGATTTGTGGAAAGTCAACATGGACGCCGAGTATCACGAGGAAGGCGATGAGAAAACCCTGGTGGAGGGAAGATTGGCTCCAAATCGATGTTGATGTGAATCTGATCGCAATATCGTCCAATGTTCCTATTGAGGACTTCAGAATATAGTGACAATAATGCTTGTCGACTGAGAACCTTGAACTTCGGTCCCCCTCGCCCCAACGCGGGAGAGGGGCCAGGGGTCAGGGGGGCAAACACACCGTTGAGTGTTTCCATTAGGCTTGCGAAACCCGTACCCAGCGCTGGTTTCGCGGAGCTGATTCACTCCTTTGAACTCCCCCTCACCCCATAGGTGTTAAGTTAAGGACGCCGATTTTAGCCTCCACGCTGTTCATTCTCAGCGACTTAAGTCGATTCGAGAAGTGGTTTTTCTTGAGAGAGCTAAATTCAGAAATCGAAAGCCGGAGACCC
>JAKEER010000801.1 GCA_022616615.1 Acidobacteriota bacterium | reverse complement strand
CTTCGCGACCGCTGTCGCTTCGCGACCGCTGTCGCTTCGCGACCGCTGTCGCTACGCGCCGCCCCTCCCTACGAGGGGATTTTCAGGGGAGCCATAGAGGCCGGGCGGCTGTGCTACACTAGCGCCACAGGCATCTTGCGTGAGGGGAACGGTCCGATGTCCACGAACCCTGTGATTCGCCTGACGCCGGAGCAGTACCTGGCCTTGGAGCGCGAAGCGGAAACTAAGAGCGAGTTTTACAATGGCGAGATGTTTGCCATGTCGGGCGCCAGCCGGTGGCATAACCTGATCGCGGGAAATGTGCTCGCCCAGCTTCATCCTCTACTCAAGAATCGTCCCTGCACTATTCATCCAAGTGACATGCGGGTGAAGGTAAGCCCGGCGGGTTTGTACACTTATCCTGATGTGACGGTCGTCTGCGATGAGGCGCAATTTGAAGACCAGCATTTCGATACGTTGCTTAATCCAACTCTGATCGTTGCGGTGCTTTCCAAAGCGACCGCTGCATACGACCAAGGTGAGAAGTTTGAGCATTACCGGAAACTGGCCTCTCTCAAGGAGTATGTGCTTATCGCTCAGGACAGACACCATCTCATGCGGTACAGCCGCCAGCCGGATAAGCAGTGGCTGCTCTTAGAGACTTATTCTGAGGCCGACACGGTGACTTTGGGCTCAATCGACTGCCGTCTGGCGCTGGCCGACGTTTATGCCAAGGTTGATTTCCCAGAAAAAGGAATCCTATGAAACCATTTTTTAGTCTTCTCCTACTGCTTGCATTCGTGCGGGAGCTAGGGGCGCAGAACGTTCCGGTTCAGGAGTTCGTGCTCGAAAACGGGCTGAGGCTGCTGATGGTTCCCCGGAAGGGCGATCCCAACGTCGCGGCCGGCTGGATTGCCAAGGTGGGTTCGGTTAACGAACGCCCCGGCATCACAGGTATTTCACACTTGTTTGAGCACATGATGTTTAAGGGGACACATATCATTGGGACCAACAATGTCAGGGACGACCTGAAACTCATCGACGAGATGGATTCGCTCAAGGCAGAGATCCGGAAAGAGGAGCTAGCCCTGATCCAGCGGCAACGGCTTGGCGAGGTGGAAGATATCCTCGACCCCAAAAACCGCAGTCCGCGCCATCAAGAGCTGCTGGCGGAGTACGACAAGATGCTGAAACGCCAGAAAGACCTGATCGTCAAGGATGAGTTCGACCGGGTCTATACCACGGCTGGCGGCTCCGGAATGAATGCCGGCACAAGCGAGGATTTTACGTTCTACTTCATCAATGTTCCGGCCAACAAACTGGAACTCTGGTTTTGGATGGAGTCAGATCGTCTGTCCAGTCCGGTCTTTCGCGAGTTCTACTCTGAACGCGATGTCGTGCGGGAGGAGCGGCGCCTCCGCACCGAAAGCACGCCGACTGGAAAGTTTCAAGAGCAGTTCGAATCACTGTTCTGGCAGTCCTCGCCCTACGGCTGGCCGGTGGTGGGCTGGCCGAGTGACCTTGACGGTATTACCCGTGAAGAGGCCAAAGCCTATTTCGACGTGAACTACGCGCCCAACAACCTCACCGGCTGCCTAGTGGGCGATTTTGAGCCGAAGCAAGCCATCGAGTTGGCGAAGCGGTACTTTGGCCGGTTGAAGCGAGGCCCGCAGGAACCCGAGCCCGTGAGAACCCGCGAGATGAAGCAGCAGGCTGAAGTGCGGATGACGGCCTACGCCGAGACCAATCCGGAAGCGGTCATTCGCTACCACTCGGTGGCCGACGGCCACAGGGATGAGCCGGCCCTGGCGATTCTTTCCGACCTGCTGAATGGCAGGACTGGCCGGCTTTACAAGTCTCTCGTTCTGGAGCAGGGGCTTGCCAACAGTGCCTCAGCGGCTGTCGAAGGTCGCAAGTACGAGGGCTACTTTGAGCTGCGCGGTGTAGCCAAGCCGGGAAAGACGCCGGAAGAGGTTGAAGCCGCCCTTTACAAGGAGATCGAGAAGCTCAAGAAGGAGCCGGTGGGCGAGCGTGAACTCCAAAAGGTGAAGAACCAGAACGCAGCGCAGGATTTCCGGCGTCTGCAGAGCAACTTCAACCTGATGCTTCAGCTTTTGATCCGCGACTCCGGCCGCGGTTGGCAGCACATCAACACCGATCCCACACTGTTTCAAGCGGTCACTGCCGCAGACATCCAGCGCGTCACCAAAGCATATTTCACGCCTGAGAACCGCGTGGTTGCGATTTATTACACCAAGAAGTCAGAAACAGACGGAACCGCCGGTCCTCTGCTCACAGGTTTGGATGACCAGGAGAAGCAGCAGGTGCAGCAGATGAAAACAATGGCCGGGCAACTGAAGAAGGAACAGGTGCAGCAGTTCCTGCAGCAACTGGAGCAACAAGCTGGCCAGGCGCCGGCTGACAAACAGGACATGATCCAATCCATGCGAAAAATTCTGGAGACACGACTGCAAGCGCTGGAAGGAGGAAAATGACGATGGGGCTGCGTGCGATGATTCGGAAGCGGGGCCTTGGACTGGTTCTCTGGGCAGGGCTCGCAACGGCGCTTCATAGCCAGGCTCCTTCCAGCGGAAACGGCATCCCCTCGCATCCGCGGGAACTCAAGTACTCCAAGCTCACCTACAGCCCGCCCAAGGCCGCGACTTACCGGCGTGTCCTCACCAACGGCGTGGTGGCTTTCTTGGCTGAAGACCACGATTTTCCTCTCATCAACGTGTCCGTGCTGGTTCGCACGGGCAGCTATCTGGACCTGAAGGGAAAAGAAGGACTGGGCGGCATGATGGGAAACCAACTTCGGGCTGGAGGCACAACGTCTCTGCCACCTGACAAGTTTGATGAAGAAGTCGACTTTCTGGCCGCGACCATGAATAGCGCCGTGGCAGACACGCAGGGCACAGCGAACCTTAATTGCTTGAGCAAAGACATTGACAAAGCGCTGGAGCTGTTCGCCAGCATGCTCAAAAACCCAGGTTTTCAGCAAGACCGCATCGACCTTTACAAGAACCAGGCGCTGCAAGGCATGGAACGCCGCAATGACAAGACGGAGGGCATTCAAGCGCGCGAATGGGGCCGGCTGATGCGCGGTGACCAGCACTTTTCCACAATCCCGGCCACGAAGGCCTCCATCGAATCCATTACCCGGCAGGACCTACTCGACTTCCACAAGAAGTACTATCATCCCGGCGGCTTCATCCTGGCAGTGTCAGGCGATTTCAAGACTTCCGAAATGATCACGCGTCTCGAGAAAATGTTCCAGGGTTGGCCTGCCCTCACCACCAGTGTCCCGCCGGTTCCCAAGCCCGTTCACACGCTTCAGCCTGGTGTCTACATGGTGAACAAAAGCGATGTCAACCAGGGCCGGGTTTCAATCGGCCATCTCGGCACGCTGCGTGACAATCCGGACTTTTATGCGTTGAGCGTCATGGACGACATTCTGGGAGGGGGCGGCTTTACCTCGCGCATCATGTCGCGCGTGCGCTCCGATGAAGGGCTGGCCTATAGCGCCGGTTCGAATTACGGCTTCGGCGTTTACTATGACGGCGTTTTTCAGGCCAGCTTTCAATCGAAGAGCCCCACCGTCGCCCAGGCCACGGCCATCGTGCTGGAGGAGATTGAAAAGATTCGAACCCAGAAGGTAAGGCAAGAAGAACTGGAGACCTCAATCAACTCCGCAATCGAAATTTTTCCGAGATATTTCGCCACCGCCGGAGCCATCGCCGGCACCTTTGCCAATGATGAGTACACCAAACGGAAACCCGATTTTTGGGACACTTACCGCGATCGCATCCGCGCCGTCACAGTCGACGATGTGCTGCGGGTGGCCAAGAAGTACCTGGCGCCGGAGAAGTTGGTGATCCTGGCAGTCGGCAACGTGGACGACGTGCTCAAAGGCAGCCCCGACAAGCCGGAGTTTGCATTGAAGAAATTTTCCAAGAACGGCGAGATTCAAAGGATTCCACTACCCGATCCGCTCACCATGGTCTACCCGAAGAACTGACGGTAGATTTAGACGAAAGGCGAAAAGGCAAGGACGAAAGAGTTGAGTTTGCGTTGCTATGAGAATTGTAGGTCGAGTGTTGAGGATGGAGAAGAGAGGATTGCAGTCAAGTCTCTTTTCCACTGCACTACGGCTGCCGGAAGGGCCCGGAAGATCCGGTGCACCTACTGTCTTTGAGCATCGTAACTACAGAATCGAGAATTTCATGTCGCGCACTCAGACAAGAATGCCGGTCATTCTCAAAGATGAGGCGCGCGCCAGTCGAGGCTAAACTCGGGAATTCCGGCTGATTGACTGTCCTAAGCGTGCCGGCGGCACCGGCATGGACTAGGCCCCATTTGGCGTAAGATCCGCCTAAATTAGGAGAGTAGCTATTATGGAAACTGAATTACTCGACCGGGTCCAAGTGAATCCGAAGATCTTCGGCGGCAAACCTATTATCCGCGGGATGAGAATTGCTGTGGAACACGTTCTGGGAATGCTCGCGGCTGGGGATACGCCAGAAAAGATCCTGG
>JAKEER010000130.1 GCA_022616615.1 Acidobacteriota bacterium | reverse complement strand
TGGGGCGAGGGGAGCCGAGAATCGCATTGGGGCTCAACTCCACACCCGTGCTGCTTTCCGACTTTCGCGACAGAAATGCACTAGCCAGCCCAACTTTCGCAGTTGGGCCTCGAAGATCGCCGCAATGAAAACTGGAAATAGACTGCTTGGCGATCAAAAACCCCACCAAGTGTGAAAGTTGGGCTAGGATTGATGCGCGCTGGGGAGCGAGGAGGCCTCGGATTGCAGACGACGGGCTGAGCCGTCGATGCGGATCCGGCTCCTGGCCTCGCGGTTTGCGCGGTTGAGGGTTGTGGCTCAGCGCTACTGGGGTAAATGCCCGCGTCCCCGTTGCGCGCGGAGAGTTGCCGTCGCCAAATCAAAAGTGGAGCCTTTCTGCTGGACGCTCGGAAATAAACTTGCGGCTGGCGCTCGCCGGTGCTTTTCCGCAGACAATCCCGCACCAATCCTATGGCGAACCTTTCAGACCGGTGGCTGGCATTTCTGCAACGGCTGACCCGCCTCGAGAAAGCTTTGCTGCTGCTGGCGGGGTTGCAGCTTGTCTATCAGTCGGTTTACCGGATCGCGGGCGTTACACTGCCCCTCGACGGCTTACTTACCCTAGTCTTCGTTGCGGCAGCCTTTCTGACCGGCATCAAGTATTCGTTCTGGCTTTTTCGCCGCACCGTTTGGCGGCTGCGCAACCGGCTGATTCTTGCCTATGCCTTCATCGGCGTCGTGCCCATCGTTCTCATCCTGGCGATGCTGGGCATTGGGATGTACATCCTGATGGGCCAGGTCGCGACGTATTTGATGACCGCCGAGATGAACCGCCGGAACGAAGTGGTGCGCGACTGCGCGTATGCGCTGGCCTGGAACGTGGCCGACCATTTGGGATCGGACCAGGGGAGGACGGCCGCGGGCCAGTTCATCCAAACCTTGCGGCGGCGCCTGGCAGACCTGCAGGCCGTTCTGCATGTCGATGGCCAGACTTTTCGCGTTCCAGCTACCGCTGGCGTGGCTGAGTTTCCACGCTGGAGCCAACATGGCTTCTTGGGGCTTATTGCCGCGGGGCGGGAACATGCCCTGGCCGCTCATGTTGGCATTCAGCAAGCAGCCCACGTGGTTGAAGTGTTCGCCTATGAGCCCGCTGACGCGTCTCTGCTTGGCAAGCTTCTGCCAGGCCTAGCTTCTATCAGCCTGCTGGTTATTGACGACGACTCTCCAGATCCTCTCGCCAGGCGTGAGAAGCGCCGGCTGAGCCAACAGCCGGAGGCAGCGCCCCAGTCAGACGGATCTGCAGCCCTCGTCAGGTTTGGCGCCGTGTCCGAAAGCAAGGGAGAAAGCCGGGAACCGACCGCTCTGCAGCCGCCTCGATCCTGGTGGGACATCGCCGTCCGTTGGGGCACTCCATTTCCAGTGCGGCGGTGGGAGAGCACCAGCACAGAGAACTCTCAGGTGCTGGTCCGTGTGGTTTCCCGGCCGTCGCTCATCATCCGGCGGCTGTTCAGCACTCTGGGTCCATTGACCGACGCGCTGAAACTGGTTCTCTACATTGTTGGCGGGTTACTGTTGCTGGTAGAGGTGGCCTCTTTGGTTTTCGGGATGAGTTTGACGCGCACTATTACTCGGTCAGTAGCAGATCTCTACGAGGGGACAGTGAAGGTAAACTCCGGTGACTTCTCGAACCGGATTCCCATTCGTTCCAACGACCAACTGAGCGAGCTGGCCGCTTCCTTCAACCGTATGACGGCGAACGTTGAAAAACTCATCATTGAGTCGAAAGAGAAGGAGCGGCTCGAGTCGGAGCTAGAGATTGCGCGAGAGGTCCAGTCGCAGCTCTTCCCAAAGTGTGCTCCGCGTCTGAAGACTTTGCAGCTGGCCGGCGCCTGCCGCCCGGCACGCATGGTGAGCGGCGACTACTACGATTTCATCCCGTTGAGCGCGAACTGGACGGCCCTGGCCATAGGCGACATCGCCGGAAAAGGGATCTCAGCGGCTTTGTTGATGGCGAGCATTCAGTCTTCATTGCGGGCGCAGTTGAACTCGAATCATCGATTAACGGCGCCTCAACCAGGCATGGAACGTTTCTCGACTTCCGATCTCACTGCCCTGCTCAACACGCAGCTTTATGAAAGCACGTCGCCGGAAAAGTTTGCCACGTTCTTCTGCGCGCTTTATGACGAAGAGACCAGCCGCCTGGTTTACACCAACGCTGGGCATCTGCCTCCCATTCTGATCCGGCAAGGAAAGGCCCGCCGGTTGGAAGTTAACGGAATGGTTTTGGGCGCCTTTCCGAACCAGTCCTATGAAAAAGGCTGCTTCGAGCTGCGGGCGGGCGATCTGCTGGCAGCCTACACCGATGGGATTACCGAGCCGGAGAACGAATATGGCGAAGAGTTTGGCGAGCGGCGGTTGACCGAACTGCTGATTCGCAATGCCGGCAAACCGCTAGAGGAACTGATTGGCGTGGTGACGTCGGCGGCAGGAGAGTGGGGCAGCGCTTCCGAGCAGCAAGACGACATGACCTTATTGCTCCTGCGGCGCATTTAGCCTGTAGCCGCCGACGTGAGGAGACGGCTGCCTCGTTATCTCGGACTCTGCAAACCCCGCCGCACAGCTCGCGAATGTACGAGGTGTGCCTTGCGTCTTTATTGCAAGCGGATTCAGGCCTGAGCTGCGAAAGAGGCTTCCTTGCCGACTTTGGCCGCTTTGAAGCGATAGCCGACGCCAATCACCGTATCAAGGTAATCGTCGACTCCGGGCCCCAGCTTCTTGCGGATTCTCCGGATGTGGACATCGACGGTTCGCGACTCTCCGTAGTAGTTATATCCCCAAACGGAATCGAGAATCTTATCGCGTGACAAGACGCGGCCCGCGTTCTGCACCAGCAGTTTCAGGAGATGGAATTCCTTGAAAGTGAGCTTGGGTTCCTGTCCGTTGAAGCGAATAGTGTAGTCGCCGAAATGGATATGGAGCCTTCCATCGTCGAAGATCTCCACGGCGTCGTGCTCGCTTTCCCGCCGGCGGATTGCGTTTCGCACTCGGGCAATCAGTTCCCGGATTCCGAAGGGCTTGGTGATGTAGTCGTCCGCGCCCAGCTCCAGTCCCAGAACCTTGTCCGATTCGCTCACGCGGGCGGTGAGGATCAGGACGGGAATGTCCCGGGTTTCCGCTTCCCGGCGCAGCATGCGGCAAACCTCGTAGCCGTTGAGGCCGGGAAGGCCGATGTCGAGGATGATCAGATTGGGTTTCACCTGGAACGCTAGGTTCAACCCTTCATCGCCGCTATAGGCCGGCAGCACCGAAAAGCCTCTTTCTTTTTCCAGGTTGTAACGCAGGGCTTCAACAATGTCTTTGTCGTCTTCGATGATGAGGATGCGCTTATTCATTGTTCGCCAAAACCTTTTCCTCCGCGTGGTGGCGGATGTCACGTCCTAGCACCATGTAGATCACGTCCTCGGCCACGTTGGTCGCGTGATCAGCGATGCGTTCCAGATTCCTGGAGACCAGAATCAAATCCAGCGCCTGCTGGACGTACTCGGGGTTTCTCGCCATCAGGGGAACCAATTTATGGAAAACCAGGTCGCGGTACTGGTCTACTTCGTCGTCGCGCAAAAGGACATGGCGGGCCAGATCGGTGTTCTTCCGCACAAAAGCATCCAGGGCATCTTTGACCATTTTCCTGGCCATTTCAGCCATGAGGGGAATGTCGACCAGAGGCTTCAATTGAGGCTGTGACAGGATGGAAAGCGCTCGCTGGGCAATATTCACCGCCTGGTCCCCGATTCGCTCCAGGTCGCTGTTGATCTTCATGGTGGCGGTGATGAAGCGCAGGTCCACGACCATGGGTTGCTGTAGGGCCAGCAAGTGAAGGGCACGGTCGTCCAGTTCCAGGTGCAGATGGTTGACTTGCGGTTCGATCTCCGCAATGACGCGTTTGGCAGGCTGCTCGTCGCGCTCGTGCAAGGCTTCGATGCTGAGCTGAATGGCGCGCTCCACAAGGCTTCCCATGAACAGCATGCGGTTCTTGAGCTCGTCCAGTTGTTGTTCAAATTGACTGGGCATGGGAGCTTGGGCCCTTGTCGATCAGAGCTTTTTTAAGCGAAACACGCGGAAACTCGTTGGCTTCTTTGACAACCCTGGCAGCTTATTCAGCATTTGTGACGTGAGGGTTACGTCTGTGTGACATTAAGGTTAAATCTGGATGGCCCAGGGGACAAAATGAAGAAGCTCTTGGAGAACAGTGCGGGAAAGTCGGGCAACGATTGCCGTTGCCGGGTGTAAACTTTCTGTAAAAGAAATGGCGCTCAGCGAAACTGCCTGGTGTTTTGTGTTGACAACAGGAAAAGCCAGTTTCTATGATGACTCCCTCGAATCGACCGGAAGTGAATCTCCAGGTCATTACCGTCCAGCGATCAGCGGAGTTGATCCCAGATTCAAATCGCTCTTTTTGCTCAGGCAGGCTCGAGGGCTTTCCATACAGTTCGCCTCCGAGTTGCTACTTCAATTTAACCAAAAGACACCCCACGGGTTTTCAATCTTCACTGGAGGGCTGAATGCCAAAACGTGATCATCCTAAGCCGTCATCCAACCTGGAAGTTTCTCGTCGCGGATTCCTGAAGGGGGCTGGTGCGGTCCTCTCTTCCGGGATCGTGGCGGGGGCTGAGGCTTTGGAGGCTGCGAACAATCAAGCATCTAAGGTTATCGGGCCGGGCAAGACGCCGATTACCCTGAAGATCAACGGAACGAACAAGGCGCTGAACATCGAGCCGCGTGTGACGCTGCTCGACGCGTTGCGGAACGAGTTGGAAATAACAGGCGCCAAGCGGGTGTGCGATCGCACGACCTGCGGCGCCTGCACGGTTATCGTGAACGGCAAGTCTGTTTATGCCTGTTCCATGCTGGCTATCGAGGCGCAAGGCAAGAACATTCAAACCGTCGAGGGCTTGTCGCAGGGTGGCAAGCTGCATCCGTTGCAGCAGGCTTTCGTGGACCACGACGCCCAACAGTGCGGCTACTGCACTCCGGGCTTTGTCATGGCCTGCAAGGCTTTCCTGGACAAGAATCCCAATCCCAGCATCGACCAGGTTCGCAAGGGGCTGGGCGGCAATCTCTGCCGCTGTGGCACCTATGTCGGCATCACCCAGGCGGTGCTGCAAACAGCCAAGAAGAAAGGAGGGCGCGCCAATGCCTAAATACGATTGGCCTGAAAAATCCAAGCGCGCAGTGCTCGGAAAGCGGCTCTCCAAGCTGGACAGCCCAGACAAGGTTTCCGGCCGAGCCAAGTACGCGTCTGATCTCAAGCGGCCCGGCCAGCTTTACGCCAAGTTTTTGCGGTGCCCCTACGCGCACGCCAAAGTGGTCAGCATCGACATTAGCGCTGCCGAGAAAATGCCCGGCGTGAAAGCGGTCAAGATTTGCGAAAAGAAAGGCCCTGGCAGCGAAATCCTTTGGGCGCTGGATGAAGTCGTCGGCGTCGTTGCCGTGGATGAGCAGACAGCGGAAGATGCGCTGCGCAAGATTGTTGTGAAATACGAGAAGCTACCGCACCTCGTGAATGAGAGAGATCTCAGCAAAGCGGGTGACCGCGCCAAGCCGGCGGCTGAGCAGGTAGCGGGCGATCCGGACAAGGCGTTTCAGGAAGCCGAGGTCGTTATCGAAGGAGAATATGGCATTCCGGTCATCACCCACTGCTGTCTGGAACCGCACGGGCAGATCGTGGAGTGGGAAGGAAACAATCTCACAGTGCATCCTTCCACTCAGAACGTCAGCGGACTGATAGGTCAGTTCGCCCAGCCTCTGCAGATTCCGGCCAGCAACATCAAGATTCGCATGGACCACATCGGCGGCGGCTTCGGCAGCAAGTTTGGCGCCGATTCCTGGGGTCTTGAATCGGCCCATCTCTCAAAACAGGCTGGTGGCAAGCCGGTCAAGACTTTCCTTGAACGTGACGCTGAATTGGTCGTCGCCGGCGTGCGGCCTTCGCACTTCGCCCGGATCAAGGTGGGCGCGAAGAAGGACGGAACTCTCACGGCATGGGAGCATCAGTCCTGGTCCACGGGCGGGCCGGGCGGCGGTGGCATGGCGCCCCTTCCCTATGTGCTCAACATTCCGAACAATCGGAAAAAACATTCTGCCATCGCAACCAACACCGGCCCGCAAAGAGCCTGGCGCGCGCCGAACCATCCACAGGCCTGCTGGTTGACCTTCGCAGCTCTAGATGACATGGCTGCCAAGCTCAACATGGATGCGTTGGACTTCTACCTCAAGAACATCAGCCTGGCCGGCGAACGAGCCGATCTCTACCGCCGTGAGCTGCAGAAGGCTGCCGAGCTGATGGACTGGAAGAAGAAATGGCATCCACGAGGAGACCCAACAGCCGGACACCTCAAGAAAGGAGTTGGGCTGGGCTTTCATACCTGGGGCGGGCGTGGCCACGCCAGCGAGGCGCGGCTGACCATCAATCCCGATGGCTCTGTCGCCATAGACATAGGAACGCAGGATCTGGGAACAGGCACCCGGACCATCATCGCGATGGTGGCAGCCGAGACTCTGGGGTTGCCGATGGAGGCTGTTAAAGTGAACATCGGACGCGCGCCCGACTATCCGGTGTCCGGGGCTTCGGGCGGCAGCACCACAGTGGGTGGCGTAAGCGCAGCCACGCGGCGTGCCGCGCTGAATGCGCTGGAGGAGCTTTTCGCCAAAGTGGCTCCCTCGCTGAGCGCTCAGCCTACAGAACTGGAGGCGGCAGGCGGGAAGGTACAGGTAAAGGGCAACGCAGCCAAGAGCCTTTCGTGGAAGCAGGCGGCAGCAAAGCTGGGAGTTACGCCGCTCGTTGTTTCCGGGAAGAACGTAGCCGGCACGGCAGTGAGTGCGGCCGATGGAAAGCTGACGGATCAGGGCGTCGGCGGCGTGCAGATGGCCGACGTTACCGTGGACATCGAAACCGGCATCGTCAAGATGAACAAGTTCGTAGCCGTCCAGGATTGTGGTTTGATCTTGAACGAGAAAACTGCTGAGAGCCAGGTATCCGGCGCCATGATCATGGGGGTCTGCTTCTCACTGTTTGAGGAGCGGGTGATGGACGACGTTACCGGCCGGCCGCTCAATGCCAACATGGAGTTCTACAAACTGGCGGGCATTGGCGACATCGGTGATTTCGTGGTTCACATGTGGAAAGACGATCCGGAGCAAGACGCCCGCGGGGTCATTGGTTTGGGCGAACCACCAGCGAACTCACCCGCAGCGGCAATCGGAAATGCCATCGCCAACGCCATCGGCGTGCGTGTACCCCAGGCGCCGTTTACGCCCGCGCGCATCCTGGCAGCCCTGGAAAAGAAAGGAGGGCTCTCTTCATGAATGCGTTTGAATATATCGCCCCCACAACCAAGGAGCAGGCGGTGAGCCTTCTGGGCAACCAGTGGGGCGAATCCGAGATCCTGGCGGGGGGCACTGACTTGCTGAGTTTGATGAAAGACTATCTGACGACTCCCAAGCGCGTCGTCAACATCAAGGCGATTAAAGAGTTTCAAGGGATCAAGTACACGTCTTCGGCTGGCTTGCGGCTTGGAGCGCTGGTAACCTTGGATGAACTGCTGGGGAATGCGACGGTCAAGAAGGAGTATCCGGCGCTGGCCCAGGCGGCCGAGGGCGTGACTAGCCCCCAGATTCGCAATACCGGCACGGTAGGTGGGGAATTGTGCCAGCGGTCTCGTTGTTGGTACTTTCGGAGCGGGTTGGGTTATTTCCCAAAGGACGAAAGCGGGAAGGATCTCGTCGTCAATGGCCAAAACGAGTATCACGCTATCCTCGGAAACTCCGGTCCGGCGTATTTCGTTCATCCCTCCAGCCTGGCCCCCGCGCTGATTGCCCTGGATGCCAAGATTCGCATTTTCGGCTCGTCGGGTTGGAGAGACGTGAGTGCCGAGCAGTTCTTTGCGACTCCCAAGAATGACGGTGACCGGGAAACCGTGCTCAAACCCAACGAGATTTTGGGCGAGATCATCGTTCCGCCAGCCAAGGGAATCCGGAATGCGACCTATGAGGTCCGGCAAAAGGAGTCATTGGATTGGCCTCTGGCCGCAGCTGCCGTGGCGCTCAAGATGAACGGGAAGACAATTCAAAGCGCCCGAGTGGTGCTCGGTCACGTGGCGCCGGTTCCGTGGAGGGCTCAGGACGCGGAGAAAGCCCTGACTGGCAAGGCGGTGAGCGAAAGCCTTGCCGCCGAAGCGGGCAGCGCTGCCGTCAATGGAGCCAAGCCTCTGAGCCAAAACGGATATAAAGTGCAACTCGCGCGCGTGGCCGCCAAGCGGGCTCTCTTGCAGGCGGCTCAAGGAGGGGCTTAAGCTATGTATCATCGATTGCAAAATCTTGGCCACGAGGTTTGTAACTGCGTCCGATGGAAGAGCCAGTTTTACGAATCGGAGCGCGACCCGACCGTCCCGCCTTCCAACGATGACAGCTACTGGTGTGCCCTCACCCAGCGCGTGCTAGGACCTGACGGACAGCTAGTGGAACCGCAAAGCTGCAAACCGGGAAGAGCGTGTTTCAAAGAGGCGTTTTGAGGTGGCAGCGCGATGGCCGGAAGGGGAGGGCTGCCCTCAGCCCTCCGGAGGTGGCGGGTGGGGACGCCCCGGCCTGCCCTGCATACCTTGCAGAAACTATTTTCCGGCGAGCTGCAGGCAAGCTATAATCAGAGCGTTCGTGGATGTTAATTGGCTTCCGAGCCTAAAGAGTCTCACCTTGAGGAGGTGCATTTATGAGGAAATGGATCATGGCGGCATTGGCGGGTTGTATGATTGCGGGCTGTGCCGGTACCGTATCGGCCGCTTCTGCCGGCAAAATTCGCGGCGACTACCTTGAAACCCGGAGTGCCGATGTCTACGCGGGCGCTTGCGTCGCTAACAGTGAAGTCAATCTTTCCGGCGACCAGGCGATTTTAGCCTGGCACATCAAGGAGGGTAGTTGGAATGGCGTAGTTCTGGATGGTCTCGGCGTCGTCGGAGTGGTCAAGGCAAACGCGACCTTAGGAGATCCGTTCACAAACCCTTATCCAGCAAAATCGGTTCTGATCGTCGACAGCCGTGCCACCGCCGAGCAGCAGGCCGCGCTGAAGTCCTTCGCTCAGTCAAAGGCTGGAGAGCTCTTGCAGAATGTGGTGAAAGTAGAATCGGCTCCGATCCAGATCGAGGTGGGTGAAGGCGAGCGTCATGGCTACGGGAAGCTCGCGGCTGGATTGGCACACGTCGAGACCCGCTCGATGCATGGCAAAGATCACCTTTGCGGCAATGAGGAGGTTTACTACCAGCCGCTAACCGAACTGATGCACGCCATGCCGGTGTTCACCCTCAATGACGAGTTCAGCGGCCGAGGGCTTGGAGTCACTTGGAAACTCAATGGAAAGCGAAGCTCATTTGTTGGGCATTTTTCCTACGCCACCCCCGCACCGGTGATTTCCATGAAGTAAATCTGCAAATTCTCGCATCTTACAATCTCGACAACTCAATAAACGGAAGCTTCGGCTTCCGTTTATTTTTGCTGCCTGGAGACCGTGACGGAGTTGTGTCCGTCATTCCCGCAAAAGGGGGATTGACGCTTGCCGGTCGTTTGGTTCTGGTTCTTCCAGCCTATTGAGGATTGCAGAATATAGTGACGGGACTGTTCGTTCCCCCACAAACGAAACGGAATTCGGTTCCCCTCTCCCCAACGCGGGAGAGGGGGTAGGGGTGAGGGGGCGAGCACACGGCGGAATGTTCTGGCAAGTGTTCCAAGAGCCTGATCCAGCACTGGGTTTTGGGAACTGACTCAGCCGACAAGGATCCCCGTCACCCCCGGCCCCTCTCCCGCGTTGGGGAGAGGGGAGCCGATTTCTAGCTAGCGACTGTGACCGCATCAGAAGACGTGTCACTATAATGAGTAATGCTCAAGAGGAGAGATCAATGAGACTTAAAATGATTGTCCTCATACTGGTCTTACTGATGGGAGCCGCTGCCTCGAATGCCCAAGCAGCTTCTTACAAGCTGGAAGCCGCTTCTGCGCTTCCCGAAGGAATCAGCGAAAGCCTGAAGGGCATACTGCAATCCGAAGGTTACAAAGTGATCAGCGACCGGGGCTCCGTGTGGTGCGAGGTTTGGATTCGCAAGGAGATCGCTAACCTTGGGAAACCTGCTTCCCCCGAAGCGAAGTATCCGGCCTTGCACCTTGGACAGCTTCTGGGAGTGATGAAATTCAACGCTCCCGGATCCGACTATCGCGGCCAGGCGATCAAGCCGGGTCTTTACACGCTGCGTTATTGCCTCATCCTGCAAGACGGAAATCATCTCGGAGCTGCGCCGATCCTGGATTTTGTCCTACTAGTACCTGCAACCGAAGACACCAAAGATCCCGATGCTGTCATGACTACCGAAGAGATCGTGGCACTCAGCCGAAAGGCATCAGGGACCAACCACCCTGCTGTCATCAACCTTGCCCCTCCTCCGGCTGCGGCTAGCAAGGCCACTTTGGTAAAGGATGACCTCGACCACTGGGTACTTACGGTCAAGTCGCAATCCAAGCCCGCTGCTGATCTACCGATCGGCATCATCGTCGTCGGCCACGCGGAAGGGTAACTGATCGGAACCCTTCAAATTCCCCCTCCGAATACGAGTGCTAAGGGGTTGCTGACCGTCCGAGTACGGATTTTGAGATCGTTGGAGAGATTGAAGGAGCAGAAACCATTGCAACAGGCAGTGGCATTCGCATATTGTCCGTTCTTACGAAGAGATATGGCCAAAGTCGCTGGCGAAAACGAAAGGGTGTCGCTTCAATTAGGCTGGCTGATGGTACGATGCGCACAGCTGAACTCCACTGGTTTGAGGGACACGGCATTGGCAAGAAAAAGATGCGAATCAAGAGGTTCTTGGATTGAGAAATTATGACTGGAAGACCTAAGCAAGCAAAACAGTTTGCTATCTGCATTCGCAGTCGCGACCCCGATCTGCTAACTCCTCGAAAGATCTATCAGATTGTGACCGATCAAAGCGCAGCAAGGTCAAATTACCTTCGGGTTATCGACAACGAAGGAGAAGATTACCTCTATCCAGCGGATGATTTCATAGTCTTTGATTTCCCCCCGCCTATTGAACGCGCCCTGCTCGATGCATCTTGATCCTCAGTCACGCAGGGCAGCAACGGCCCGTGTTCTGCTTTTTCTTATTCTGCGTTCTTCTGCGTGATCTGCATCCCATGTCTCTCTCCGGCCCCTTTGTTGACTTCACTTCTAACCCGAATTTGAAGTTGCAAATCCCAAACGTTCATTGCATCATTCACGACTGTTTTTGCCTGTTCGTCCCGCACCATTCACATTCTTAAGACTGGAGAACCAATCAAAGTGATCAAGAAAGGTACGAAGATCGCCTCGCCCAAAGGCAAGGTTGGCGTGCTGATTCCAGGCATGGGCGCTGTTGCAACGACATTCATCGCAGGCGTAGAAGCCATGCGCACTCAGGGCGCCAAGCCCTTCGGGTCGCTGACCCAAATGGGCACTATCCGGCTGGGGAAGCGCACTGACAAGCGCGTCCCAATGATCAAGGATTTCGTGCCCCTGGCCGATGTGAACGACCTGGTTTTCGGCGGATGGGACATCCACGGGGAAAATTGCTATGAGACGACGCTCCGTTCAGGCGTTCTGGAACGAACGCTGTTGGACTCCCTCAAGCCCCAGCTCCAAGGCCTCAAGCCGTGGAGCGCGGTCTTCGAGAAAAAGTATGTCAAACGCCTCAACAGCAAAACCGTAAAGAAGGGAAAGACGAAATATGACCAGGCGCTTCAGGTGATCGAGGACATTCAGAATTTCAAGAAGAAGAACAGCCTGGATCGCTTGACCATGATCTGGTGTGGGAGCACGGAGATTTTCCTCAAGCCGGGCAAGGTGCACTCGTCGCTGGAAGAGTTTGAAAAGGGCTTGAAAAAAAACGACCCCGGTATTTCTCCCAGCATGATTTACGCTTATGCGGCTCTGCACCTGGGAATTCCCTACGCCAATGGCGCGCCCAATCTCTCGGCTGACTTCCCGGCGATGGTAGAACTGGCGCAGAAGAATAAGGCTCCTATTTGTGGCAAGGATTTCAAAACAGGCCAGACGTTGATGAAAACCATCATCGCGCCCGGCTTGAAGTCAAGGATGATTGGTCTGAAGGGTTGGTTCTCAACCAATATTCTCGGCAACCGCGATGGCGAAGTGCTGGACGAACCGCAATCTTTCAAGACGAAAGAGGAGTCGAAGCTTTCGGTGCTGGATCACATCCTGCAGCCAGACGTTTATCCGGAGTTGTACAAAGATTTTCATCACCAGGTTCGCATCAACTACTACCCCCCGAGCGGCGACAACAAGGAAGGCTGGGACAACATCGACATCTTCGGCTGGCTCGGCTATCCGATGCAGATCAAAGTCAACTTCCTTTGCCGCGACAGTATTCTGGCCGCGCCGCTTTGTCTCGATTTAGTCTTGTTCCTCGATCTCGCCAAACGAGCCGGCATGTCGGGCATCCAGGAATGGCTCTCGTTCTATTTCAAGAGCCCGCAGTGCGCGCCCGAGCTTTACCCAGAGCACGATCTTTTTATTCAGTTAATGAAGCTAAAAAACACGCTGCGCTACCTGCGCGGTGAGGATCTCATCACGCATTTGGGGTTGGAATACTACGACTGAAGCGCAAAGCGAATTTGCCATTGGTCAGCGGTCATTTGTCATTTTTCATTTGGATGACAGGACCCTCAGCGGCCCAAAATGAAAAATGAAGAGAACCAGTGACCACTGACAAATTGCGTTGTCGAACCGATCGAGCTGTCGTCACGGGCACCGAACCGGTAGCTGAGAAACGCAAAGCGAATTTGTCATTGGTCAGCGGTCATTTGTCATTTGGGTGGCTGGCTCTCATGCGTGGGAATGTGAACGAAAAGCAGCAGCGGGCGGACCAGCTTGAGGAGAGGCTGATCGACTTTGCTGTTCGAATCATTCATCTCTCGGCACGACTTCCGAAGACACCCGCTGGAAGACACGTGGCAGGGCAGATTCTGCGCTGCGGCACTTCCCCGGCTCCCAACTACAGCGAGGCGAGGGCTGCTGAAAGCCACGCGGACTTTGTCCATAAATTGAGAGTCGTCCTAAAGGAGCTCAATGAAACGCTGGTGTGGCTCCGCATGATCCGGAAAAGTGAATTGATCACGCCTGTGCTGCTGGCGGAAATCATCGATGAGAACTCACAGCTTTGTCGAATCGTCACTTCCTCTGTCAGCACCGCAAAGGCACGATCAGCGGCCCAAAATCAAAAATGATAGATGACCAATGACCACTGACAAATTGCGTTGTCGAATCCATCGAGCTGTCGTTACGGGCGCCAAACCGGTAGCTGAGGCATGACTGAAGCGCAAAGCGAATTTGTCATTGGTCAGCGGTCATTTGTCATTTGGATGGCCGGCACGATCAGCGGCCCAAAATGAAAAATGATAGATGACCAATGGCCACTGACAAATTGCGGTTTTCGAATCCGTCGATCTGTCGTTACGAGCACCAAACCGGTAGTTGAGGCATGACTGAAGCGCAAAGCGAATTTATCATTGGTCAGCGGTCATTTGTCATTTGGATGGCCGGCACGATCAGCGGCCCAAAATGAAAAATGATAGATGACCAATGACCACTGACAAATTGCGGTTTTCGAATCCGTCGATCTGTCGTTACGAGCACCAAACCGGTAGTTGAGGCATGACCGCTCTCTCAAATCTCTGCCATTCCACCCTCGGCAAAAAATACCTCATGGCCTTGACGGGCGTTGGGCTGTTTGGTTTCGTGGTCGCTCACATGATCGGCAATCTGCAAGTTTTCCTCGGCGCTGACGTGCTGAATACCTACGCGCGTTTCATAAAATCCAAAGCCGTGCTGCTCTGGGGAGTGCGACTAGGATTGCTGGCTATGGTCTTCCTGCACATTCTGACTGCCGTGCAATTGACGCTCAGGAATCGGGCGGCCCGGCCGGAAAAATACGACAGCGGCAAACCCTACAAGGCGACGTTTGCCTCACGCACTCTGGCCCTAACCGGCGCTGCCTTGTTCGCCTTCATCGTTTATCACTTGATGCACTTTACGGTTGGCGTTGTCGATCCAGCTTACTTGCAGCTCAGAGATTCGCTCGGTAGGCACGATGTTTATAGGATGACGATTCTGGGGTTTTCTCATCCCGGCGTGTCGGCTTTCTACATTGCAGCCATGGCGCTGCTTTGCCTGCACTTAAGCCACGGTGTGGGAAGCACGTTTCAGTCACTGGGCTTCAAGAACAAGAAGACTGCTGTCTGGATCGACCGAATCTCGAAGACCCTGGCGGTAGTCGTGTTTCTGGGGAATTCGTCTATGCCGCTGGCCGTATTAGCGGGAATTTTGCGGTAGCGGTCAGCAGTCAGCAGTCAACCACCAGCTCCGGCATTGGGCATGGCATGAGTTGTAGTCAATGCGCTTTGGCGCCATTCCCGCGAAAGCGGGAATCTAGGCCGCCCTGGCAAACTGGATTTCCACTTTCGCGGGAATCTGGAGATTGGACATTTTTTGGAGTGGCGAAGCCCACCCTGGGAGCGCGGGCGTCCCGCCCGCAATTGTGGCCGCAGGCCATCGGAGCGGCCTCCGGCCG